>CAIUCH010000053.1 GCA_903897605.1 uncultured Alphaproteobacteria bacterium | reverse complement strand
TGCGACATGGTCGATGATCCGGAGCTTCTGGATCTGGTTGAGATGGAAGTGCGTGAACTTCTGTCGAGCTACCAATTCCCGGGCGACGACATTCCGATCGTTCGCGGTTCGGCGCTGATGGCGCTTGAGGGCAAAGAGCCCAAGATGGGCCATGACGCGATCCTGGAGCTGATGGCGAAGGTTGACGAGTATATCCCGCAGCCGGAGCGTCCGATCGACCAGCCGTTCCTGATGCCGATCGAAGACGTGTTCTCGATCTCGGGCCGTGGCACGGTCGTCACCGGCCGCGTCGAGCGTGGTGTCGTGAAGGTTGGCGAGACGGTCGAGATCATCGGCATCAAGCCGACCTCCTCGACCACGGTCACGGGCGTTGAGATGTTCCGCAAGCTCCTGGACCAGGGTCAGGCGGGCGACAATATCGGCGCGCTGCTGCGCGGCATTGAGCGCGAAGGCATCGAGCGGGGCCAGGTCCTGGCCAAGCCGGGCAGCGTGACGCCGCACACCAACTTCATGGCGGAAGCCTATATTCTGACCAAGGACGAGGGTGGCCGTCACACGCCGTTCTTCACCAACTATCGCCCGCAGTTCTATTTCCGCACCACCGATGTGACGGGAATTGTGAAACTGCCTGCGGGTACCGAGATGGTGATGCCGGGCGACAATGTCTCGTGCGAGGTCGAGCTGATCGTTCCGATCGCGATGGAAGAGAAGCTACGCTTCGCCATCCGTGAAGGCGGCCGTACCGTCGGCGCAGGCGTCGTCGCAAAAATTATTAAGTAGTTTGTTTGTCCCAGCGTCGAATGAGCGGAGATAAAGCGAAGGCGGCGACGGGTTGTAATTGAAGTAGCAGGGCGAAGGCCGCGTCAGCGGATAGCCCGAGACCCTGCATCAAGGAGTGTAGCTCAGTTGGTAGAGCATCGGTCTCCAAAACCGAGGGCCGTGGGTTCGAGTCCCTCCACTCCTGCCAGGTTTGGAAGATGGGCCAGTTGAGAGAAGAAAGATTGCAATGGCCGAGTTGACGAAAAAGACGGGTGGAGGGGCGGGCGCGGAAGCGTCGCTGCCCGTGCGCCGCGTCGGCCCGATTGAGTTCTTCCAGCAGGTTCGCCGGGAGATGAAGAAGGTCACCTGGCCGAGCTGGAAGGAAACCTGGCTCACCACCATGATGGTGTTCATCATGGTCGGTTTCACCATGGTGTTCTTCTTCGTGGTGGATACCGTGCTTGCCTTTGGCGAGCGTTTATTGATCGGGGCCGCAGGATGAGCGAAGCCGCAGTGAAGTCCGACGCCAAATGGTACATCGTCCACACCTACTCGAATTTCGAGAAGAAGGTGGCCGAGGAAATTCGCCGTCAGGCCAAGATCCAGGATCTCGAGGAATTCGTCGCCGATGTGATCGTGCCGACGGAAGACGTGATCGAAGTGCGCCGTGGCCAGAAGATCAATTCCGAGCGCAAGTTCCTGCCTGGATATGTGCTTCTGCAGGCCAAGTTGACGGACGAAATTTATCACCTGGTGAAGAACATTCCCAAGGTGACCGGCTTTCTGGGCCAGAACAACAAGCCGATGCCGCTGCGCCAGGCTGAGGTGGACCGCATCCTCAATCAGGTGACGGAAGGTGCGGAGCATCCCAAATCCACCATCACCTTCGAGATCGGCGAACAGGTGCGGGTGGCCGACGGTCCCTTCACTTCCTTCACCGGTACGGTTGAAGAAGTCGACGAAGACCGGTCGCGCCTCAAGGTGGCGGTCTCGATCTTCGGCCGGGCGACGCCGGTGGAACTCGAATACACGCAGGTGGAAAAAGTTTGATTTGCCGGTCCGAGGTTGAGTTCGGACAACCAAGCCGGCGTTTGTAAGGTTTGTGATTGGAATCTGCAGGACGAGGGCGGCGTAGCGAATAGCCCGAGGCCTGCATAACGCGGGAGGAGCGATTGCTCCGTTTGAACCGCTAAGCCGCAAAAAGGAGGCGGCGAGGTATGGCAAAGAAGATTACGGGATACATCAAATTGCAGGTGCCTGCGGGAGCGGCCAATCCGTCGCCCCCGATCGGGCCGGCGCTCGGCCAGCGCGGCCTCAACATCATGGAGTTCTGCAAGGCGTTCAACGCCAAGACCCAGGATCAGGAAAAGGGAATGCCGATTCCGGTAACGATTACCGTGTTTTCGGATAAGTCCTTCACCTTCGAGATGAAGACGGCTCCTGCTTCGTTCTTTCTGAAGAAGGCGGCCAAGCTCACCAGCGGTTCCAAGGCGCCCGGCATTTCCAGCGCCGGCAGCGTCACCCGCGCCCAGGTGCGCGAAATCGCCAAGGCCAAGATGAAGGACCTGAACGCCAACGATATCGAAAACGCGATGCTGATGATCGAGGGCTCCGCCCGTTCGATGGGCATCACGGTGAGGGACTAACCGCCATGGCAACCTCAAAGCGTTTCAAGAAGACCACCGAAGGCCTTGACCCCACCAAGAGCTATTCCGTCGAAGAGGCGGTGAAGCTGGTCAAGGCGCGGGCCACCGCCAAGTTCGATGAGACCATAGAATTGTCACTCAACCTGGGCGTCGATCCCCGTCATGCGGACCAGATGGTCCGCGGCGTGGTTTCGCTTCCCTCCGGCACCGGCCGCAGCTTGCGCGTGGCGGTGTTCGCCAAGGGCGCCAAGGCGGATGAAGCCAGAAAGGCCGGCGCCGATCTGGTGGGCGCCGAAGATCTGGCGGAGCAGGTCAACAAGGGCGTGATCAATTTCGACCGCTGCATCGCCACCCCGGACATGATGGGTGTGGTCGGCCGCCTCGGTAAGGTCCTGGGTCCGCGCAATCTGATGCCGAACCCCAAGGTTGGCACCGTCACCATGGACGTGACCCAGGCAATCAAGGATGCCAAGGGCGGCGCCGTGGAGTTCCGCGTCGAAAAGGCGGGCATCGTCCAGGCCGGCGTCGGCAAGGCCAGCTTCACCGAGGATGCCATCATCGCCAACGTCAAGGCGTTCGTGGACAGCGTGCTCAAGGCCAAGCCGACGGGCGCCAAGGGCAATTACATGCAGAAGATTTCGCTCTCTTCGACGATGGGCCCCGGCGTGAAGATTTCGCTGGGTTCGGTCGGCGCGGGTGGCGCGACATAAGTTTTTGAATTCCGGCGGACGATCGCCGGGTCTGTCCGAGACTGCTGGAGCTTCGCAAGAAGCTTAAAATTCTCCAGCACAGACAGGGAATGAACCGGATTTGCGAAGGCAACTTCGCCGTTTCGGGTTTGGACCCTGGGGCAGTTTTGAAGCAACAGGGTGGGTTTCCGGATCGTCCCGGCGACCCGCAAAGGAGAGCAAAG
This sequence comes from uncultured Alphaproteobacteria bacterium, assembly GCA_903897605.1. Taxonomy (GTDB): domain Bacteria; phylum Pseudomonadota; class Alphaproteobacteria; order Micropepsales; family Micropepsaceae; genus Rhizomicrobium. The sequence continues at coordinate 916 of CAIUCH010000053.1, read as the reverse complement.
TGGAAAAAGCCAAAAAGGCGGAAGTCGTCGAAGACCTGAATGGTGTCTTCGCGAAAGCCGGCTCCGTGGTGGTCGCCCACTATTCCGGCATGACGGTGGCTCAGATGAACGATCTTCGTTCGCGCATGCGCGCGTCCGGGGCGTCGTTTCGTGTGGCCAAGAACCGTCTGGCGGTGCGCGCTCTGAAAGGAACGACCATCGAAGGCATCGCCCATCTTTTCAAGGGGCCGACCGGCATCGCAGTCAGCGATGATCCAGTCAGCGCCGCGAAAGTGGCGGCTGCCTATGCCAAGGATAACGAGAAACTCGTCATCCTGGGTGGATCGGTCGGAGCCATGGCTCTGGATGCGGCGGGCGTCAAAGCCCTCGCAACCCTGCCGTCGCTCGATGAGCTCCGGGGCAAGATCGTGGGCCTGCTTGTGGCACCCGCGACCAAGATTGCTGGCATCGTTCAGGCGCCAGCCGCTCAGCTTGCCCGCGTTATCGGGGCCAATTCCAAGAAGGAAGCGGCTTAAGCGACTACTGTAAACATCCAAACCCGAACTACTGAAAAGGACTTTAGAAATGTCGAAGATCGAAAAACTCGTTGATGACCTGTCGTCCCTGACCGTTCTGGAAGCCGCGGACCTCGCCAAGCTTCTGGAAGACAAGTGGGGCGTGTCGGCTGCCGCTCCGGCCGCCGCTGCAGCGCCGGCCGCCGCCGCCGCTGCTCCCGCCGCCGAAAAGACTGAATTCACGGTGGTTTTGACGGAAGCGGGCGACAAGAAGATCAACGTGATCAAGGAAGTGCGCGCGATCACGGGCCTGGGCCTCAAGGAAGCCAAGGACCTGGTCGAAGCTGCTCCCAAGGAAGTGAAGGCCGATGTCTCCAAGGACGAGGCCGCCAAGATCAAAAAGCAGCTCGAAGACGCCGGCG
>CAIUCH010000052.1 GCA_903897605.1 uncultured Alphaproteobacteria bacterium | reverse complement strand
GACCATCGAACATCGACGCTTGCAACACCGCAACCACGCCGCTTAACATCAACCCCAAGACGAGGCCGATGCTCCACTAATCCAACCCATCTGCTGCGCCAAATGTTCTGACGACGGACAGTCAGCGAAAAACATGTCGCAATAGTACTGCGGGCGAATGCCGCAAATGCCAATCAGAAGCTCGACCATGCCAACATCCGTGAGATCGAGGATGGTGTCGAAATGAGTATCGGCATCCGATTGAAGCATCGCCAAACCGCGATCCTCATTGAAGCGCCAGGTTCCGTGAAGCGGGCCCTTCGGGTCGATCGCGCCCTCCTGCGAGCCCTATGCCTGGCGAGAGCCTGGGCTGCACTGCTCGCGTCCGGTGAAGTCGCATCGGTTCGCGATCTCGCGCAGCGATATGGCTTCTGCAATCACTATACGGCCAAGCTGATGCCCCTTGCTTGGCTCGCGCCGGATTTGGCCACCGAGATCCTGGACGGTGAGCAGCCCAGAACCCTCACACTAGGCGCCCTCCTGAAACGCTCTTTGCCGATGGAGTGGAACGAGCAGCGCAAGCTGTTTGCGACCTTTCGCTAGCGGCGATCGCGTCCGAGACGAACAGGCGCAGGAAGCAGTCGGCGCGCCCTGTTATCTGACCGAAATCGCACCTGATAAGCGCCTGATATGGCCCTGTTCCGCGCCTGTTCCTTTGAACACTTTTACCGACATCCTGGATCGCAGACGGTCGCTATAGTAGCGCCATCATTGACGTTCTCCCTCTCAGTTGAATTTTGGCTGCCGCAGCGACCAGGTGATTCACCTGTTATTCGCGCCAAAACAGGCAAACGTACACTTTTGGAAAACGCTCAGAGAATGCCCGCCGACCTGGGCCCTGTTCTGGGCGCGTTGGTGGCGGCAGAGAACCCAAGCCGCGTCTCCGTAGGTGCTAACCCGCGGAAATCGCCTGATATTGTGGGGTAGGCAACCAGCACTCACCTAAAGGCGAGACTGGGTGGTGGGCGGTACAGGGATCGAACCTGTGGCCCCTTCCATGTCAAGGAAGTGCTCTCCCGCTGAGCTAACCGCCCGTACCATTTTCCGGGGGCCTGCCCCGGCGGGCGGCCTCTATAGCCGCCCTTGTCGCCAAAGAAAAGCGCCGACGTCAGGCGGCAATCATCCGGTCCACTTCCGCCACGATTTCCCGCAAATGGAACGGTTTGGACAAGACTTTGGCCTGCTTGGGTGCGTCGGAGGCCGGATGCAGGGCGACCGCGGCAAAACCGGTGATGAACATGATCTTGAGGGCCGCGTTAATTTCCACCGCGCGCTTGGCCAGCTCGATCCCGTCCATGCCGGGCATCACGATATCGGTCAGGAGCAGGTCGAAACTGAACCCCTTGAGACATTCATAGGCATCACCGCCATCGCCGAAATCGGTCACGGCATGGCCGGCCTTGACCAAGGCTGCCGCCAGGAACTTGCGGAGCGATTCATCGTCTTCTGCCAGCAGGATATGCGCCATGAATGCCCAAGCCCTTGTCCGTCCCAGTAAAAAGCATATCCAGCAAACGGTAAACAAGCCTCCTAGGCTTGAAAGACGGCCCGGCTTAGGCTCCCCTGCCCCAACTTTTGACGAGATACGCCATGGCGCGCCCGCCCTCCGGTCCTGACGGGACCCCACATTCCGGGGATTTGGGCGATTCGACCATGACCGCCCTGATCGCGCAACCCTTCCGGATTCTCAGGCCCCAGATTCAAACCCTGCCCTTTGTCTTCGCCTCGGGTCACTCGGGCCGGCACTATCCCGACAATCTGATCGCCCAGAGCCGGCTGGACGCCCTCACCTTGCGCCGGTCCGAAGATGCCTTCGTGGACGAATTGTTTGCCGGCGCCGCCGGTCTGGGCGCGCCGCTGATCGCCGCGACCTTTCCCAGAGCCTATTGCGACGTCAATCGCGCCATCGGTGAGCTGGACGCCGGCATGTTCGACGGTCCGCTCGCCATGACCGTCGATGCGCCCGGCCCCCGCGTGGTTGCGGGTCTTGGCGTCATTCCCCGCATCGTGCGCGATGGCGCGGAAATCTATGCTCACAAACTGTCCCCGCGTGAGGCGGGGTTGCGGCTGTCGCAACTCTACAAACCCTATCACGCGGCGCTCGCGGGACTGGCGGAGGAAACCCGCAAACGTTTCGGCATCGCGGTGGTGGTGGATTGTCACTCCATGCCGTCGGCGCTTTCGGTGCCCGACATCGTATTGGGCGATCGCTATGGCGCATCGGCGCCGCCGCTCCTGACCGGATGGGCCGAAAACGCCTTTGTCGGAGGGCGTTTTTCCATCGCGCGCAACGCGCCTTATGCCGGCGGCTATACCACCATTCTCTATGGCCGTGGCAGCATCGGTTTGTTCGGCCTGCAGATCGAAATCAATCGCGGCCTTTATCTCGATGAAGATCGCATCCAGCGCAAACCGGGTTTCGAGACTCTGAAGAAACGTCTTACCGAAGCATTGATGCGCCTGACCGCCATCGATCCCGCCCTCCTCGGCGGCCGCGCCATGCCCCTCGCCGCCGAATAACCACCCGTCAGCGCGAGGGATTTTGGTTCCTGAGCAGAAGCATCGCCCGCAGCATACCAAGCGATCCGATCGCCCAGATAAAGTCGCCGTCCAGCGCGAGGGATTTTCGCCCATGAGCAGGAGCGTCGCCCGCAGCGTGCGCCAGCACGTGAGGACGCGCGACGAACTCATGGGCGAAAAGACCCGCGCTGAATGAAAAAAGGCCGCTTCGTTGCCGAAGCGGCCAAGTTCAGGGAGGAAACGCCCAGAAAGGGCGGCGGCTTCGCGGGCGGACCCGCGATACCGCGCCGCAACAATATGATGGAACAGACTTCCTGGCGCAAGCATCAAAACACGTTTGAGGAATGAATTTTTCCCGGTAATCCTGGCTATTTTACAGTAAATGCGGCGTCTTTTGCCGCATCCTGCCGCGAATAGGGGCAATTGTGCGGCGCAATAACAGGCAGTCCGTGAAGCAAAAGAAACCACTTTTCGCGGATTCATGAGTCCGTCTCTTGCCCGCAACAAAAGATTCGCGCGGGTCAGCTATTTCGCCGCCGTCTGGACGCCAGATCGGACGTACCCGGACGAAGTGCGGGAGGCCTGCTGCGATGGTCCAGTCCTTTTTGGAAATGCCTTCCGGGCGTGGCGCCTGGTTTGAAAGCGCGGGCGAAAATTTCGCGGGCTTGCGCAAGCGAACGGCGCCGCCGCTGCGGCCACGTCACAGTCATCGCACCATTTTCATTTCCGACACCCATCTGGGCACACGCGGCTGCAAGGCCGAGGCACTGGCCGATTTCCTGATGCACAATGAATGCAGCACGCTGTTCCTGGTCGGAGATATCGTCGATGGCTGGCAGCTCAAGCGGCGCTGGTACTGGAACGCGGCGCAAAGCCGCGTGGTGGCGGAAATCCTCGCCAAGGCGGACAATGGGACGCGGGTGATCTTTGTGCCCGGCAACCACGACGAATTTGCCCGGCACTATGCCGGTCGGCTGTTCGCCGGTGTCGAAATTGCCGACGAGATCGTGCACGAAACCGCAGACGGCAGGCGCCTTCTGGTGCTGCATGGCGACCGTTTCGATGGCGTCATCATGTGTGCCAAATGGCTGGCCTATGTCGGTGACTGGGCTTACGGCATCGCGCTTCGCTGGAACGATCTTCTGTTCGCGGTCCGCAAGCAGCTCGGCTTGCCCTACTGGTCGCTGTCGGCCTGGCTGAAGCACAAGGTCAAGAACGCGGTCGAATATATCTCGCGCTTCGAGGAAGCGGTGGCGGCGGAGGCCGCCAAACGCGGCGTCGATGGCGTGGTCTGCGGCCATATCCATCATGCCGAAATCCGCCAGATCGGCGACGTTCTTTATCTCAACGACGGAGACTGGGTTGAAAGCTGCAGCGCCCTTGTCGAAGATGCCCGTGGAAATCTGGAGATTCTTCGCTGGGCCACTCCCTCTCAAAGAAACCCGTCCCAGGCCCCAGCCGAAGCGGCCGTACCCGCGCTTATTCCCGCGTAGGACAAGACGCCTGATGCCGGGGCCCATTCCCGGCGTCGCGGCGCATCTGAAGATCCTCATCGTCACCGATGCCTGGAAGCCCCAAGTCAATGGCGTGGTGCGCACCCTGGAAGTCCTGGGCGAGGATCTCGCCGCGCTGGGCCACATTGTGCGCTATGCCACGCCGGAAGGGCGGTTCACCGTCGGGCTTCCCACCTATCGCGAAATTCGCCTGGCGGTTTTTCCGCGCACCCGGCTGGAACGGGAGATCCGCGATTTCGCGCCTGATGCCGTGCACATCGCCACCGAAGGCACATTGGGCATGAGCGCACGGTCGATCTGTCTGAAGCACGGCATCGCCTTCTCGACGTCTTTCCATACGCGGTTTCCCGAATATGTCCGGGCGCGCTTTACCTGGATTCCCGAGGAACTGGTTTATCGCTGGCTGCGCTGGTTCCACGGTCCCGCCACCGCCATGATGGTGGCCACCGAAAGCCTTCGGCGCGAGATGGCGGCACATGGCTTCACCAATTTGCGCATCTGGTCGCGCGGCGTCGACGTGGATCATTTCCATCCCATGGCCGGCGCAAAGCTGCCGTATGAAGGACCGATCTGGCTTTATGTCGGCCGGGTCGCGGTGGAAAAGAATATCGAAGCCTTCCTGGCGCTCGATTTGCCCGGCACCAAGGTGGTGGTGGGCGATGGGCCGGCGCGCGGCGCCCTTGAGGCCAAATATCCCCAGGCCGAATTTCTGGGCACCCAATCGGGGGAGGACCTGGTGCGGGCCTATACGGCAAGCTCGGTCTTCGTCTTTCCCAGCCGCACCGACACCTTCGGGCTGGTGCTTCTGGAGGCGCTGGCCTGTGGCCTGCCGGTAGCCGCCTATCCGGTCCAGGGGCCCCTGGACGTGGTCGGCGGGGCTCCCGTGGCAGCCTTGAACCAGGATCTGAAGACGGCCTGCCTGGCCGCGCTGGACATCGCCCGCCATCCCGGGCCGGTTACCCCCCGCAGCTTTGCGGAGGCGCATTCCTGGCGGGCCTGCACCCTGCAATTCCTGCGCAATATCATCGTCGAGCCGGACGAGGCTTAACCCCTTCCGCGCAAAGCGCCTTTCGCCTTCGATCCCCACAGGCTAGAACCTTGGAAACCCAAGTCAGGCCTGAAGTTCCATCATGACGCCGCCCGCTCGCGCCGCCTCGCCCGGCCAGACGCTGTTGTCGGCCAAGGAGCTGGCGTTCCTGGTCGTCACTGTTTTGTTCTGGGCGGCCTTTGTCATCGTCCTGGGCAAGGACACCAGCTGGGACTTTCGCAATTACCACTGGTACGCGCCTTACGCCTTCCTCAATCATCGCCAGGCGCTGGATGTGGTCGTGGCCCATCAGGCCAGCTACTACAATCCCTTTCTCGACATCCCCTTTTATTGGCTGGCCACCCACACCCATGCCTGGATCGCGCTGGGCGTCCTGGGGGCGGTGCAGGGCGCCAATGTGGTGCCGCTCTATTTGATCGCCCGCGAAGGACTTCGCATTCCCGACCGCAAGATCGGCGCCGGTGCTTTGGCGCTGCTGGGTCAGGCGGGGGCGTTGACGCTCTCCATGTTCGGCACGTCTTACTATGACAATGTGATGAGCGTGTTCGTGCTCGCGGGCCTCGCTATCCTGATTCTGGGCCGCGAGACGTTGCGCACGGGTTCACCTGCGCGGGCGGCAGGCCTGGCTGGCGCCGCCGGCTTCATCACCGGCTGCGCCTTTGGCTTGAAGCTGCCGGAAATGCCGTTCTGCATCGGCTTCGCGGCGGCGCTGCTGGCGTTGGGCGGCAGCTTGCGGCAGCAGGGCGTGCGGCTACTGGCCGGCGGCATCGCGGGCCTGCTGGGCTTCGCCTTGTTCAGCGCCTGGTGGATGCTGCACATCAAGGCGCTGACCGGCAATCCGCTGTTTCCCTATTTCAACGAATATTGGCATTCGCCGCTGGTGCTGGCCTCGCCCTATCGCGACATGCGTTTCATTCCCATCCATTTCTGGCGTCAGCTTTTGTTTCCTGTGCTGTTCTCGGTGGATTGGCATGTCGCCGACGATCTGGGATTCCAGGATATCCGGGTGCTGGTGGCGTATCTCACTGTCATTCCCGCCGCCCTGATCTGGCTGCTGCGCCGTGAGAGCGGCGATGCCCTGCTGGACAAGCGGGTGACCTTGCCCTTGTTCGCCTTTGCCGCGGTCAGCTATTTCGTCTGGCTGCGTTTCTTTGCGATCTATCGCTACATCATTCTGCTGGAAATGTTGGCGCCGATCTTGATCGTGGCGGCTGTTGGATTATTTCCGCTGCCGCGCCGGACGCGTTATCTGGTATTGGCGGCGCTGGGCTTCGCCATTCTGGTCACCGCGCGCAGCGATTTCCTGGAACGCGCGCCGGTCGAGGACCCTTATATCCAGGTGGCGCTGCCGCCCATCGCCAACCCCGACAAGACCATGGTGCTGATGACGGGGGACGAACCCCTGGGCTTCCTGGCGCCGTCCCTGCCGCATCAGATTCCCATCCTGCGCATCGACGGCTGGATGGTGCAGCCCAAGGACGGCACGCTTCTGACCCGCACCATGCAGAGCCGGGTTGCGGCGCATTTGCGCAATGGCGGCGCGCTTTATCTTATTGCCGACGCCACCGATATGGGCCGGGCCCGCAATGCGCTGGCGGATTATGGCCTTGCCATCCGCTGGACGGAGTGCCAGCAATTCGACACCAACATCGTGGGCACCTATCAATGGTGTCCCGTATCGAGAAAAACATGAGCCCCCGCGTCGCCGTCCTGGTGCCTTGCTACAATGAGGAAGCCGCGATCGGAAAGGTCGTGAAGGATTTCCGCGAAGCGATGCCCGGCGCGGCGGTCTATGTCTATGACAACAATTCGCGCGACCAGACCATGGCGCGGGCGCGTGAAGCCGGCGCCATCGTCCGCAGCGAACTGCGCCAAGGCAAGGGCAATGTCGTGCGCCGCATGTTCGCGGACATCGAAGCGGATCTCTATGTCCTGGTGGATGGCGACGATACCTATGATGCCGACGCCAGCCCCCGCATGGTGGCAAGCCTGATCGCGGCTGGCGCCGATGTCCTCACCGCGCGGCGCATCCACACCGAGGCGACCGCCTATCGCCCGGGTCATGTCTTCGGCAATCGCCTGCTGACGGGGCTGGCCGCGACCCTGTTCAACGTCAAGCTGGGTGACATGTTGTCGGGCTATCGGGTATTTTCGCGCCGCTTCGTCAAATCCTTTCCCCTGACCGCGGAAGGCTTTGGCATCGAGACCGAGCTGACGATACACGCTGTGCGCCTGATGATGCCGATGATCGAGATGGACACGCGCTACAAGGAACGGCCGGTGGGCTCGGTCTCCAAGCTCAATACCTGGCGCGACGGTTTTCGCATTCTGTCCACCATCGGCTATCTGGTGCGCGAGGAACGGCCGCTGGTGTTCTTCTCCTTCTTCTTTTTCGCCCTGGCGGCGGTGTCGCTGATCATCGGCACTCCTGTGGTGACGGAATATCTGAATACCGGTCAGGTTCCCCGCCTGCCCACCGCGGTGCTGGCGATGGGCCTGATGCTGCTCGCCTTCCTGTCACTCACCTGCGGCTTGATTCTGGATACGGTGACGCGGGGACGTTGGGAATTGAAGCGCATGTCCTATCTGGCCTTTCCGGGGCCGCTGGAATTCGATCTCGACCGCTCCGCGCCACATAGTCATCCCGATACTCCGTGAGCTGGATACCGAAATTTACCCGTTATCTGCTGCGCCATTCCTTCATCCGTTTCGCCCTGGTCGGAACCTGCGGCTATCTGGTTGACGCGGGCATGCTCGCCCTGGACACCGGTCTATGGGGGATGGATTTCAAATCCGGCCGCGCCGTGTCGATTTTCGTCGCCATGGGCTTTACCTGGCTCGGCAACCGCTATCTGACTTTCCCCGAACGGCGCGCGCACACGTTCTCGGGCGCCATGCAGGAATGGCTGAAATTCATCGGCGCCAATGCCGTCGGTGCCGTGATCAATCATGGAACATCGGTGCTGTTGGTGTCGTATGCCGCCGCGCCCTTCAATCACAAATTCATCGCCCAGGCCTGCGGCGTGCTGGTGGGCTTGGTCTTCAATTTCACCTTGTCGAGGAAACTGATGTTCAAGGGACCGGTCTAGGAGCGCAACCAGAAAAAGTGTGAAGCGGTTTGATGTCCGGTTGCGCGACCATCAATCAACCTCCCTCGACGATCACCGATTTGATCACGGCAAAGGCGGCGATGCCGGCCGCCAGCTGCAAGCGCCGAACCGAGGCTCCGGTGATGCGGGCCACCAACCGCGCCGCGCCACAACGCATCGTCACTTCCGCCAGCGCGCCATCCAACCGGATATCCGAAATGGTGACGGGAAGAATATTGTTGGCGCTGATGGCGCTTGGCGCTTCGCGCGCGATCAGAATTTCGTCGGCGCCGATGCGCACCCGCACGCGCCTGCCTTTCTCACCGGCCTCCGCGGCCAGCAGCGTGCCGCCATCGAAGGCGAGTGTGCTAAGACCGTCCTGGATGCCGGTCACCGTCGCTTCCAGCACGGCGCCCAACGGCTTTTCCGCCCCCAATCCCGCCAGAAGCTCGAAAACGCTGCCTTCGGCGGTGACCCGGCCTTCATTCAGCAGCACCACCCGGTCCGCCAGGCGCGCCACTTCGTCCAGCGAATGGCTGACATAGAAAATCGGAATTCGCGCGATGTCGCGCAGCCGTTCCAGCCAGGGCATGATGTCGGCGCGCCGCGCCGCGTCCAAGCTGGCCAGCGGCTCATCCAAAAGCAGAATATCGGGCGAAGCGAGCAAGGCCCGCCCCAGCGCCACGCGATTCTTCTCGCCGCCGGAAAGATGCTTGGGCGCGCGTGCCAGAAGCGGCTCCAGCCCCAGGAGCGCGATGGTCCGTTCGATCTGTGCCGCATCCGCGCGCACGGCGCTGCGCCGCCAGCCGAACAGGAGATTTTTTTCCACGCTCATGTGGGGAAACAGCCGCCCGTCCTGGAACACCAGCCCGGCGCGCCGCTTCTCCGGCGGCACGAAAATGCCTGCCTCGGTGTCGAGCACGGTGCGGCCTTCCAGCACGATACGGCCCCGATCCGGTCGCGTCAGCCCCGCCAGAATATGCACGATGCTGGTCTTGCCCGCGCCCGATGGTCCGAACAGGGCGGTGACGCCGCCGGCCGCCGCGGTGAAGGCAACGTCCAGGGTGAAATCGCCCTGGCGATGGCGGATCGCGACTTCCGCGCTCATCGCTCTCGTCCAGCAACGGTGCGCCGCATGATCAGCTGGGCAACATACAGGAACAGAAAAGCCAGCACGATGGAGAGGCCGGAAAGCCGGGCCGCTTCCGCTTCGCCGCCAGGCGTCTGCAGTGCCGTGTAGATCGCCAGGGGAAGCGTCCTGGTTTCCCCGGGAATATTGGAGACGAAAGTGATAATGGCGCCGAATTCACCCAGCGAGCCGGCAAAGGCGGTGATGGCGCCTGCCACCAAGCCCGGCAGCGCCAAGGGCAAGGTGATGTTGATCAACCGGTCGAGCCAGCCCGCACCCAGGGTCCGCGCCGCCTCGTCTAGCCCCGTGTCCCGCGCCTCCAGCGCCAGGCGAATGGCCCGCACCTGGAAGGGAAAGGTGAAGATGGCGCTGGCCAGAACCGCGCCCGTCCAGCGGAACACCAGCACGATGCCGAAATGATCCTTCAGGAAGGCGCCCACGCCGCCCCGGGTGCCGAAGATCACCAACAGCAGAAATCCCATCGCCACCGGCGGCAGCACCAGGGGCAGCTGCACAATGCCGTCCAGGACAGTTTTGCCGCGAAAACTGCGGGACAGGATCAGGGCCGTGGCGACGGCAAAAGGCAACGCCGCCGCCACCGCGACCGAGGAAATCTTCAGGCTGAGCAGCAGCGCCTCGATCTCGTCCGGCGTCAGAATTCGCATAAAGCCTCCCTCCCGCTTATAGCGTGAGCGATGGCCGGAAAACAAAACGGCCGCCCAATGGGCGGCCGTTTCAATTCATGCGCCGAACGATCAGTGGCGCGCGTAGAGCGACCAGAGATGGGCAACCATGGCCGACTGGTCGGAGGGGCTGCTGGCTTTGACAATATCGAGGGCCTTTTGCGCGTCAGCCTTCTGGCCGGCGGCGATATAGGCCATGCCCAGACGGATCTGGGCATTGTTCTTGTCGTCCACCGGCTTGGCTAGGCCCGCCTTGATATTGACGACGGCGTCTTTCGCCTTGCCCTGGCCCCATTGATCTTCACCGATCTTGACCAGGGGATCGCCCTTGGGAGCGGCCTGGGCGGCGGCGATGGCTTTGGCCTGGCTGGCCGCGTCGGCGGCAGCCTGGGTCTTGGCAAGCGCCAGGAGCTTGTTGCTGCGATCGTCGGTCAGAAGTTTCGCGGCCATGCCCTTCTCGAGCACGGCCTGGGCTTCCGCTGGATATTGCAACTGCAGTGCCAGCTGCGCCAACTGGATGTAATCATCCTTGCCGTTGATGGTGCCGGTGAGAAGCTTCAAGCGATAGACGTCGAGCGTGTCATGATCGCGCATGCCCGTGCCATGCTCGCTCATCTTCAGCAGATCGCCCCAATATTCGGTCTTGCCGGTATGGGCGACCAGGGTTTCCAGGGCCTGGCGCTGCGTCACGGTATCGTTCGCATCGAACGCGCAGCGCATCTGCAATGTCAGAGCCGTGTCATTGAGGTTCGCGCCGAAATTGTTCTTGATGTATTTCAGGCAGCCATTCTTGTCGCCCGAAAGAAAATAGGCCTGGGCAATGATCTGCATCGAATTGGCATCGAGGACGTTGTTCTTCTTCAACGCCTCGCCGTCATCGATGACGTCCTTGTACTTCCTGGCATTATAATCGTTGGCGAATTTCGCCTTGGCGCCGGCCGGTGTGTTGGTGTCACCGGACTTGACGGCGATGAATTCCTTCATCTGGTTGATGATCTTGTTTTCCTCGGCGGACTTGCCCGGAACCGCTTCGGCTTCGTTGAGCTTCGCCATCGCGGCCTTGTAGTTGCCCTCGCCGGCCAATTTCTGGGCTTCCTGCAGCGGCTTGCCCACCTTTGCGCTCACTGCGGCGGACGCAGGTGCGGAGAGGACCAGGGCAGCACCGCAAACCGTAGCAGTGCCGAGAAGGAACGCCGTGGTAACGGCACGCAGTTTACTCGCAGTCATAACAAGACCTCTCTTCGATCGTCACAAAAAGGAAAGCGTGCGGGGTTGCCGCACGCTTTTTTCATCCGCGGCCATGTCCCTCACGGCCTAGTTATACTGGTCAATCCCGGTAAATCCAATATGGACCACACCAAGACGTTGGGCATCGGCGAGAACCTTGGCCACTGCATCATATTTCGCCAGACGATTGGGGTTCAGATGGATTTCCGGCTGCGGTTCCTTCTTGGCGGCGTCCGCGAAATAGCCGTCCATCGTCGCCCGATCGATGCCCTGTCCGTTCCATGTCACGGAACCGTCAAAATCCACCGCCAGCTCCACCGACTCCGGAATGACAGTCGGCGGGGTTTGACTGGGGGACGGCATGTCCAGCTTCACCGCGTGAGTCTGGATCGGCAGGGTAATGATCAGCAGGGTCAGAAGAACGAGCATCACGTCGATCAACGGCGTGGTGTTCATTTCCACCATGACGTCGCTTTCGCCACTGGCATTCCCGACATTCATTGACATTGTGCGTTACCTTCTAAAACGGTCAGCGATCAGTAGCTGCTGGCGTCGAGCATATGCGGCTCGGTGATGAACCCGACCTTCTGAATGCCAGCCTGCTGGCACGCCAGAATGACGCGGCCCACCGCCTCGAACCGGACATTCTTATCGCCCCGGATATGCACTTCGGGAAGACTCCTGTGCCGGGCGACCGCGTCCTTGAGCGCGGAAACCAGCTTTTCCCGCAGGGCAGCTTCGGAAATCGGCGCGTCGTTGACGTACATGGTCTCCTTGGCGTCGACCGCAACCACAATATTTTCCGGCTTCGTCACCGTGACGATATTGCGATAGGTCGGGAGTTGCACCGGGATGCTCTTCACGATCACCGGAATGGTGACCAGGAAGATGATCAGCATCACCAGCATCACGTCCACCAGCGGGGTGGTATTGATGTCGGTGTTTAGTGCCGCTTCATCGTCCGGTACTGCATGTTGGACGTCGATGGCCATGACAAAACTCTCCGCGTGTTAAAGCGTTACCTGATCGCTTCGAGACTATTTGCTCTTGGTGATCAGATAGGCCTGCAGGTCGCCCGCGAATGCACGCAGCTTCTCGGTGATGACCTTATTGCGGCGAACCAGGTAGTTGTAGAGCAACACGGCCGGAACCGCGACCGCCAGACCAAGGGCGGTCATGATCAGCGCTTCACCAACGGGGCCCGCGACCTTGTCGATCGAGGCCTGGCCGGCCACGCCGATGCCGATAAGGGCGTTCAAGATGCCCATGACGGTGCCGAACAGACCGACGAAGGGCGAGACCGACCCAACCGAAGCCAGGAAGGTGACGCCGCCTTGCAGCTTGCCGTTGGCGTCTTCCAGCTGACGGGTCAGCGACATGCCGATCCAGTCATTCATGCCCACCAGGCTGGTGCCGCCGGTGGAGGCGGTGACACCCGCTTCGGCGATGCCGCGGAACATGGAAGCTTTGGGCAGCTTGTCGATGCCTTCATTGAGGGTCGCGGAGGTCCAGAATTTCTTCTCGACGGTCTTGACCTGTCCCAGGATGCGCTGCTGGTCGATCCACTTGGTGAAGAAGATGTACCAGGTGCCCAGCGACATGATCGCCAGGACGATCAGGATGCCGCGCGAAACGATCGAGCCGGTCGACCAGATGTGGCCCAGGCCGTAAGGCGTGGACGTGTCGGCGGTGGCGGCAGCGGCAGCGGCAGCTGCTGCGGCTCTGTCACTACCTTCAGCCGGGGCGGCGTCCGCCGGTGCGGCGGCCGGGGCGGCAGCGGCATCAGCCGCCGGCGCAGCCGGAGCAGCAGCGGCATTGGCCGGTGCGGCAGCAGGCGCTGCAGCGTTATTTTGGGCAGAAGCCGGAGCAATAACGCTCAGGCCAGTCATGAAGACGATGGCGGCTGCGATCGTCAGAGTCTTGAAGTTCATTTTTTCACTCCGTGAATAAACAGATAAATTGATTGCTACTGCGTGTCTTTAAGATCCCATTTAACGTTCACTTCGGTGCTGACGGCGACCGCCTGACCTTCTCGCGTCGGCGGCTTCCATCTCCAGTGCCCCTGGACATAGGTGCATGCGGCGGCGTCGAGACGCTCCGAACCGGAAGATTTGGTCACTTTGCATTCTGTAACTGTACCCTCGGTGCTGATCGCAACTTGCATCTGGGTGGTGCCCTGTTCGCCCAGGCGCTGGGAAATCGTGGGGTAGGGCGGCAACGAATGAGTACGCGCGATCGGCTCCAAATTCGTTGGTGCAGCGACTGCTTTGGCCGCGGGCGGCGGCGGCGGCGCTTGCTTGACCGTGGTGATCGGCGGCGGCGCTTCCTGCTGCACGCTGAATTCAGGAACGATGGCGATCGGCGGCGGCGGCTTGGCCAGATCCGGCGGCGGCGGCGGCGGCGCCTTGGGCGGCACTTTCTCGGCCGCGACCGAAGCCTGGATGTCGCGAAGTTGCTTCATGATCTGGCCCGAGGCCAAGGTTACGACCAGGGCCGAAATCGCAGCGATATGAATCAGGATAACAATGACGATGCCCGTCAGCTTGCTGCTGTTGGACGTGTTGCTGGTCTGCAGGTGATGTGGACGTTCCATGCGCTCTCGCTCACTAGACAAGACAAACCCGGCGCGCGTCTGCGCCGGGCTAATAAACTTGGGATCGAGACAGAATTCTTCCCAACCTGGCACCATTCCTTGGCGCTCGTTGGTCTTTGTTAAAGCAATCGTAATCGCGCTTGGCAAGAGGAAACGCAAATTCGGTAACCGGGCGGGCACCCGGGCAGACGCGACCGGCCGTAAACCCGCATTGCAAACGAATCCGCGCGATCCGCTCTCTTCGCACATGCAGCATTTCACGCCAAGCCAGGACAAGCGCCATAAGCCCTCATGGAATCGGCATGAATCGCCACTTACAGTCTCGCTTAGGGCCAGTCCATTCGCATAGCAACAAAAATTCGCGCTGCCTTATTCGACAGCCTGGATGAGTTCCTTGCCTGCTTTTGTGTCACAGCGTGTGGCGAAAAAACCTGTGCGAAATCCAACCCGCCCGCTGTCATGAATGCGGGCTCCCGGATTTGCGTGATTCCGGCCTTTCGCGGAAAGTAATCTCGTCGCCCAAGGATTTCTCGCCATGCGGTACCTGCACACGATGGTGCGCGTCTCGAATTTGGAGTCCGCTCTGGATTTTTACTGCGCCAAGCTGGGATTGAAGGAAGTCCGGCGCCTGGAAAGCGAGAAAGGCCGCTTCACCCTGGTTTTCCTGGCAGCGCCGGACGATGCGGAGCAAGCGGGAGAACACAGCCCGATGGTGGAACTGACCTGGAATTGGGACCCGGAAAATTACGGTGGTGGACGCAATTTCGGCCATCTGGCCTATGGCGTGAAGGACATCTATGGCCTGTGCGGCAAACTGATGGCGGCGGGCGTCACCATCAACCGGCCTCCGCGCGACGGCCATATGGCATTCATCCGTTCGCCCGATGGCATCTCGATCGAACTGTTGCAGGAAGGGGCGCATCTGCCGCCCCAGGAACCCTGGCTCTCAATGGCCAATACGGGAAGCTGGTGACGGGATGAATTTCGCTTCGGACAATGCCTATGGCGCGCTGCCGGAAATATGGACAGCCTTGCAAGCCGCCGATCGCGGCGCCGAGCTGGGATATGGCAATGACGCCATCACCCAACGCCTCGCCGCCCGCTTTGCCGGCCTCTTTGAACGCGAGGTTACGGTTTTTTCCGTACTGACCGGCACGGCGGCCAATGCCTTGGCGCTGGCCTGCCTCACCCCGCCCTATGGCGCGGTCCTTTGCCACAAAGACAGCCACATCATGACGTCGGAATGCGGCGCGCCGGAATTCTATTCCGGCGCCAAGCTGATCGGACTGGACGGCGCCGACGGCAAGCTCACCCCGGAATGTATCGCCGAGGGGTTGGAGGGGTTGGACGGCAGCGTCCACAGCGTTCAGCCGCGTGCGGTGAGTCTCAGTCAGGCCAGCGAACTGGGCACGGTCTATTCCTGCCATGAACTGGCGGCGATCGGCGAACTGGTCCATGCGCGCGGCTTGAAATTGCACATGGATGGCGCGCGCTTCGCCAATGCCATGGCGCATCTTCCCTGCACGCCCGCCGAAGCGACCTGGAAATGCGGTGTGGACGTGCTTTCGTTCGGCGTCACCAAGGCGGGAGCCCTGGCGGCGGAAGCGGTGGTGTTTTTCGATTCCACTCTGGCGGGCGAGTTTGAATATCGCCGCAAGCGCGGGGGCCATCTCGCCTCCAAGATGCGATTCGTCTCGGCCCAGCTGGAAGCGATGCTGGAAGGCGATTTGTGGCGGCGCAGCGCCGCGCACGCCAACAGCCTGGCAATGCGCATCGCCGATAGCCTGAAGCAGCTTGCGGACATCGAAATCGCCGCGCCGGTTGAGACCAACATGGTATTTTTGCGGATGCCGGTGAAAGAGGCGGCGCGGCTGCGCGCGGGCGGCGCGGAATTCCATGACTGGATTGCACCGAAGGACGGCAAGGTGGTGGCGCGCATCGCCACCGCCTTCGCCACATCCGAAGAGGATGTGGCGAAATTCATCGCTCTGGCGAAAGGCTAAATTCTGCCGAGCAAGGTGAGGGTGCCGACCTGTGAGGTCGATCCGTTATTGCCGCGGATCCAGTCGTAATTGATGCCCAGATTCCAGGTGTCGGTGCCGGCGCCCAGGCTGAGACCGGCCACGGCATTGCCGCTATCGGGGTCCGGACCGACGAAGGTAAAGGTGTTGTTCGGACCGTTGAGGCCGCCGGTGGAGACAAAGCCGCCCTTCAGTTTCACGGCTGTGTTGACTGCGTCATAGCGGTACCCCAGCCGCGCTTCCGGCGAGATCGCGGCGCCCAACAGGTTGAAGCTGGTCTTGAAATCGCTGCCGATCGAGCCGCGCAGGGAGTTGGCGTAAAAGGGCGCAACCTGCAAGTCGAGGCCATCGCCGCCGCCGCTCTCGGTATAGCCTTCTTCCCGGGTGGTCAGCCCGTCCAGCCCGACATGCGGCAGGATGTCGAGAAAGCCGTATTTCAAGAAGACGCCGCCGGTGGCGCCGAGGGCGGCCAACAGACCGGCGCGCTTGCCGATCGCGTCGCGATTCTGGTCGCCCACCTGCAGAATGCGATTGCCGGTAAAGCTGCCATAGGCGACGCTGCCGGTGGTATCGATGAAGACATGCTTGCCGCGCCAGTCGCTATAGCCGGTCAGCATGTACCATTGCTCGTGCGTCAGGCTGTCGCGCGGCAGGGTTTCGCTGACATCGCCGGAATAATAGCTGATGGCGCCGCCATACCAGCCATTGCGCGCCGAACCGACATCCATGCCCAATGAGAAGCCGAAGCCGTGATCCTTGTAGTTGGTGAGCGTGCCGTCGGCGTCCGCCCGGCCCTTGTTGTTGATATTGCCGACAAACTGCTCGCCCCACAGGCTGAGTTCGCCGGTCTGGTCGGCATAGGAGCGCAACAGCCGCTGGCGCGCCGCCACCGGCCCGGTTTCCTGATCGGTGATCATAATGGCGACCTGCCGCGTGCCGCCCGAAACATCGGGCGTCATTTGGGAGAATATCTGCTGAACCCTTTGCTGGCTGGCGGCGACATTGATCCCGCTCGATGGCACGCCATTGGTCTTGTAAAGCGTCACGCTGCCGCCGATGGCCGAGCCCAATAGCGGGTCATTGGCCAAGGCGGCGGCGGCGAACGGAAATACCTGCTTGGCATCGCCCTGAAGATTCAGGCCCGGCGTTCCGTCGGCGTTGGTCGCGCCGGTGGAGCGCGGCAACAGGGTCAGAAGCAGATCGGTATGAGCGCCGTTGAAGGACAAAGGATCGGGCACGCCGGCGCTATTGCCGGCCGTGTCGGACTGCGATTCGAACAGGAAGGGAATATTCTGCGACAGGTTGGCGTCCTGCTGCGCCAAGGTGGTGTCGTTGATGGTGGTGCTCGAGCTGATCAACGTGATCACTTGACGGGTCGGGCTGGCGGTCGAAGCCGCCGTGGTGCCGGACGAAATGAAACCGCCCAGCCTGAGACCGATGTTTGCGTTGGAAAGCGTGACCGTCGGGTTGGTGGCGCCGTCGGTGCCAGCCAATATGACCGGGGTCACCGAGGTCGCATTGTTCTGGGTCAAGGTGAGACCAACCGTGCCGCCATTGGCGACGATCAGATCATGGACATTGACCGAACCGCCAATCGGCGCGGCAAGGAACAGCTGGCCATTATTATCGACATGAATATTCAGTCCGCCGGGAGCCGCGACAATGATGCTGTTGACGTAACCAAAGCCGCCGACATGCAGCAAATTGCCGATGCCCGAGCCGAAACTGATGAAATTGGTTTCGGTGATCGGCGGCGCTCCGGAAATCGCGGTGTCGATCCGGCCTGTCAGGGTCGCATAGTTGAACGGCGTGTTGGAAACGGCGGTCCCCTGAATCGCGGTGATTTCGCTGTTGGCGTTGCCGGTCGTGTCATTGGGGTTGGTGACGTCGCCGACATTGCCGACATTGAGTGTGTTGCCGCTGCCGCCCGAGTTGAACAACACATCGCCTTCGATGGTCCCGCTGTTGTTGATCACGGTATGGCCGATGCTGCCGGCGAGTAGATTGATCGCCTGACTGACATTGACCACCGTCGCGTTGGCGCCCGGCGTCTGCAAGGTCGTGAGCGCCAGGATCGCGCCGGCATTGTTGATCAGCCTGAGGCTGCCGGATTGATCCACGATGGCGGTGGCGCTTTGGGTAAAAGGAGAGCCCGCGGTCGCGTTGATCGCGTCCGGGGAAAGCGTGCTGGTCTGAATCTGGGCGGCGATGGTGCCATGCTGCAGGACATCGATCTGCGGCACGACCGCCAGGTTGCCGATCTGCACGGCAGTGGCGATGCCGCCGCCCGGACCGGCAACCGCGGCGCTAATAATGCCAGGCGTGAAAGAAGACCCGCTGACGAATTCGCCCGCGACATCGATCCGGGGCACGGTGGCATAAGCACCGATGAGAACAGCTTCCGTCGCGGTATTGGAGGTGGTGTCCTCCTTGGTAATCGCCTGGGCGCGCAAAGTGCCGGTATTGAGCAGTCCGCCGGTGGCCGCGGCCGTGTTGCAGACGCCACCAGTCACGACCCCAAGACAGGTGAAGTTGGTGGCGGAAGATCCTTGGATCGCCACCGCCAACGAACTGATGTCCGGATCGGTGGGCTGGGCTGAGATGTTGCCGTGATTGATGAAGCTATAGCCCCTGCCACCATCCACCGAATCGACCGACGTGCCGACATTGCCGAATATGGCGGGGCCGCGAACCGTCGTCTGGCTTATCGTCACGGTCTGTGACGGGTCGATCAGGATGACGGGCGAAAATACGTTGGCGGTGCTGGTGGCGGCGAGGTCACCATTGCCGGTAATCGTTGCGGCGGCGACGGTGCCGTTGGATGTCGAGGGTCCGGCATTCAAAAAGCCGCCGGCGACCGAATTGCCGAACACGATGGCGCTGCCGCTTTCGAAATTGCCGCCTTTGCGATTGGGGAAGGTCGTGCCCACTACAACTATCGTGCCGAAATTGGCGAAGGCGCCCGCCGAAGCAGCGGCGGTGCCGGAATTGGCGCAGGTATAGCCCACGCCCGAATTGTCGGCGCAAGGCGCCAGCGCACCCAGAATGACCAAGCCCCGCGCCTGATTGCCCACCGATGAAACGCTGGCAAGCTGGCCGATGACAAAATTGCCGTTGAGATTGCCCTCGATATCTATGGCGGTATTGCCCTGGGCCGTGGATTTGATGCTGGGGGTGAGCGACATGCTGCCCGCCAGGTTGACGTCGCCATCGATGGTGGTGCCCTGGAACAGGGTTATGACATTGCTGTTGTCGCCAACCACCGAAAGCGACGAGCCGGCAAGGCTGGCGCTGCTGCCCACCGTGGTGGTGACGCTTTGAAACGTGATCGGCGCGAAGAAAGTGTTGCCGCCTTCGATCACCAGCGCGGACTTGCCGTTGCCCGTGCCGGTAAGGTTGATTCCGCCTTGATTGAGAAATCCGGTGCTGCTCACGATATTGCCGCCGCTGGTATTGATGGCGACGCCCATCGCGCTCGAAGTATTCGAGTTGGAGATGGATCCCTGGTTTATCAGGAAGTTGTTGGAATTGATGGTTACGGCCGCGCCGGTCGCCTTGATACCCACGCCACCGGACGAGATGGTGATGTTGCCGTCGGTGGTGGTGTTGATGGCGGTTTTGCCGGTGGACGTAATGGTGGTGTCCGCGCGGCCCGCGGAAATCGCAAATGGCGCGGTCAGCAAAGCGGCCGTGGCGGCGGAAAGCATCAGGCGGTGCTTCGTCAAAATCCAAACCTCGTTGTTGTTGGCCAAGGACGCCCGCGGTATCCGCGCAAACCCTTGATCTGGCTCCAGCCTTTTCGGGCTTTCCGCTATCGTCGGCCCGGGCCCGGTCCCGGTTCGCCTTTGTACCTGCCCAGCGCCGCCGTTCAACAGCAAATTTTCACGTTTTAATCGGGTGTTAGCCGGTTTTGGCCCAATATTCCGGATGAAAAAGGCTTAACCCAAGCGCAGTTCCGCCATGAATCGGGTTCCCCACACCCATCTGACCAAGATGTCCCAGAAAGAGGTCTCGGCGGCAATTGGCCGCCATGAGATGCTTTATTCGGGTCGCCTGGGCGGGGCGCGGGCCAGGTTCACCTTCTGCGATCTGTCGGGTCTGGACCTGGCGGGGCGCAATCTCGCCGACGCCAATTTCACCGGTGCGGTGCTGGAAGAAACCGATTTCACGGGCGCGCGCCTCGATTCGGCAAGCTTTTTCAGCGCGGATCTGCGCCGCGCCAACCTCGCCAAGGCCCAGTTGCGGCGAGCCGACCTGCGCGGCGCTTCGCTGCGCGGCGCCAACCTGATCGGCGCGGATCTGTTTGAAGCTGATTTCCGCGAAGGCGCCATCGCAAGGATGGACCGCGACGGCAATCTGCGTTTGCTGCAGCACGAACTCAATCCGTCCGAGCTTCCTTCCGCCATGCTCAATTCGGCGAATCTCGAGCGGGCAAAAATGACCGGCGCGATGGCGGCACAAGCCGATTTCACCGATGCGATGATGAAGGGATGCCGCCTGACGCGCGCCAATCTGCGCCAGGCCCGCCTTACCGGCGCCAATCTCGAGAATGCCGATTTGTCGGGTTGCGATCTGACCGGCGCGGATCTTTCAGGTGCCATCCTGCTGGGCGCCCAGCTCGATTTCGCCAACACCCATGGGGCGAATCTTTCCCACACGCTTTCGGAAAAGAACGAACCCGAATTCGAGGAAACCCAGCGAATCGAAGCGATGCTGACCGCCCATTCGCGCTGGGCGCAGAGCGAGGGCCGCGAGGGCAAAGTCGCCAATCTATCCGGCCTGGATCTGCGCCGGGTGCAATCCCTGGCATACCGCATGCTGACGGCGCTGATCGCGCCTGGCGCGGTTCTGTATGGCGTCAATCTGGAAGGCGCATCGCTCCAGGGCAGCAACCTGGCGGGCTGCGATCTGCGCTCGGCCTGTTTGCATGGCGCGGATCTGCGCGGCGTCAATCTGTCGGGCGCCAAGCTCAATCATGCCGATCTGCGCGGCGCCAATTTGAGCCCGCTTCTGATTGCCGCCGAACGGCTTCTGCCGGCGCGCCTCGACAATGTCGAAGCCCGCTATGCCGATTTCAGGGGCGCGGATCTGCGCCGCGTGCGCATGGTGGTCAGCGATTTCGCCTATGCCAATTTCACCGGCGCGAATCTGCGCGACACCGACATGACCGACGCGGAACTGACGGGCGCCAAGTTGCCGATGCCATTCGCGAAGAGTGCTTGATTCTTCCCCCATCTGTCCGCCACGCGGGCAAGCGGCCTAGCGGACGTTCGATACGCTGCCGCTACCGAACTCCCCCGCCAAAGGCTTCGCCTTGCGGAGGAAGAAAGTCCGTGCGTGTTGAAAGGCCCTGTCAGGTCAGGCTGCTTTCGAGCCTTCGATGCTCTTGAGCTCGGGGGCGTTGATGGTGATGCGGCGCGCCTTCTTGGCCTCGGGCACAATGCGCTCGAGATCAACATGGAGCAGGCCGTTTTCCAGCTTGGCGCCTTTGACTTCGACATGCTCGGCGAGCTGGAATTTGCGCTCGAAAGCGCGGCCCGCAATGCCCTGGTGCAGATAGGCGGGTTTGCCGGCCTCGTCGCGTTTGCCGGTGACGGTCAGAACGCCATCGGCCACTTCGACGCCAAGGTCCTTTTCGGCAAAGCCGGCGGCGGCGATGGTGACGCGATAATTATTCTCGTCGCTGCGCTCGATATTGTAGGGTGGATAGCCCTGGGCCGTGTCGGCGCTCTCAAGCAGATCGAGCAGCCGATCAAAGCCGACGGTGGAACGGAAGAAAGGCGAATAATCCAGACGCATGGGTACAACCTCCTGAAAGCGTTGTGTTTTCCGGTGCAATAGCGCCCCCGGAACAGCCTTCAGATGGGCATGGAATCCGCGCCTTCAAGACCCGAAACCGGGCCGGGAACTTCAAATTTTTTCATAAATATGGGCGAACGCCAGAAACCAGAACAGCAAGATCGCGCCATAGATAACGGCGTCCATCCGGCCCCGGGTCAACGCGATGCCGGTGGCGTCGGCCAAAAGCGTGCGCAGCCAGGCGCCTTCCTCGCGATTGGATTGCGGCACCCGCCAGCGGCGAAACCGGAGCCAGTTCTCCAGATTGTTGAGCACGCAGGCATCGCGGTTGAGTTTCCAGTGCAGAAACATCAGCGGCAGGAAGATCAAATAACCGATCAGCCAGGCCCGGTCCGCCACCATCCAGCCCAATATCACACCTGCCAGCACGGCGATGTGAATCAGAAAACAGGCACGGCCCAGCGCGTCGCGTTTGATCTTCATCGCCCAAGCTTGAACGCAAGCGGCTGCCCACGCAAACTGGCCGCCGCATGATCATCGCCGCGCAATCCTTTCATCCTTTTTTCCTGACTGCCGGCACCGTCCGGTTGCGGGCAAGCCATTTTGCCGCCGATACCCCGCGCGGCATCTGTCTGCTGCTGAACGGCCAGACCGAATTCATCGAGAAATATTTCGAGGTGATCGACGAACTGCGCGGCCGCGGCTATTCGGTCGTCACCTTCGACTGGCGCGGCCAGGGTGGTTCGGATCGGCTCCTGCCCGATCCCCGCAAGGCCCATATCGAGGATTTCGCCGCCTACGACCAGGACCTGGACGTCATCATGCGCGAGATTGTCGGGCCGCTGGCCATGGGCCTGAATTGCCGGCCCATCGCGTTGGCGCATTCCATGGGCGGCCATATCCTGCTGCGGCGGCTGCATGACATGCAGGACGAATTCGCCGCCGCTACCCTCTGCGCCCCCATGCTGGGCATCAATCCGCGCGGCGCGCCCTGGTGGGTGGTGGAAAAGATCGCCGCGCATCTCAACCGCAACGCCCCATCCACGGATTATGTCTGGGGCATGGCGTCGCGCGATCAGCTGCATCTGCCGTTCGCGCAGCAGATCGTCACGTCGGACAGGCATCGTTATGCCCGCACCCAGGCCGTGCTCGCGGCCAATCCCGAACTGCGTTTGAACGGACCCACCTGGGGCTGGCTGGGAGCGGCAATGAACGCCATTGCTCTGACGCGAAGCCCCGGTTACGCCGAGGCGATCCGCACGCCTTCGCTGCTGCTGGGTGCCGGACAGGATCGGGTCTGTGACACCGAAGCCGCCCGTCTGTTTGCGGCGCGCATGCCGCACACCCGGTTCGTGGAAATTTCCGGTGCCGGGCACGAAATCCTGATGGAGCGCGATGTCTTTCGCACCCAGCTCTGGTCAGCCTTCGATGAATTCACAAACAAAAGCGCCCCAGCGGTTTCCCGCTGAGGCGCTCTCGCGAAGTCATCTTTACTGCGGCTGAGCCGGTGTCGCCGGGTCGGCCTGGGGAGCAAGCGTCACGGGTGCGGCAGGAGCAGCCTCCGGGGCTACCGCCTGGGCCGCAGGGGCATCCTGAGTCGGCTCACCCGTCGTCGGCGAAGTCTGGCCATTGGCGGCAAGCGACGCAGCCGGAGGAGCGGGCGGAGCCGGCAGCGGCATGGCTGCGGAATTGTCGACCGGTACCGTCTCGGCAACCGAGGACGACGGCGCAGCCGGCATCGGCACGGCAACCGAACCGTTCTGGGTGGCCCGATCCGCCGCCGAACTGTCCTTGTTCAGCTCGGCTGTCTGGCTCGCCTCGGACGCATTCCGCTCGCTGTCCTTGGCAGGGCTGCGGGCCGTATTCACAGGCTTGACGTCGGACTTGGCGCTGTCCGCTTCGCTGGACGCGGTCTTTGACGTGTCGCCCGCAGCCGGAGCCGCATCATAAGGCGACGGGTTGGCCGACGCGACATCTGAAGGTGCGGCGGCAGGCGGCGTCGGCGCCGTCTGGATCGGAGCGGCCATGTTGGACGCGACAGACGCTGCTGGCGCCTGATTGACCGCCTTGGTGCCCGAACCGGTATAGGTAAAGATGCCAGCCGCGCCGAGCAGAAGCGCCACGACCAGCGCGCCGCCGATCATCTTGGCCTTGCCGCTGCCCTCTTCCGCTTCCTCGAAATGATGGAAACTGGAAAGGCCGCCATTGTCGTTAAAAGTGTGCGCCGGTTCTTCCCGGCGAATTTCTCCCGGGATGATTGGCGAATCGGTGAAGCCATCGAGGTTGCGAAGAGTGTTCATGACGTCGTCCTGCCCTTTGAATGTTACAGCAAGAAAACGTGAGGCCTGGCTTCACGGTTGCAAAAACAAGCAGGGTTTCATTGCGGCAGGATTGGGCAACCACGCGCAATTGCGCCGTTTTTGCCTTAATTGATGGCGCTGGGAAACGTCAGCCAGCGAGCAGTTTCATCGCTTCGGCATGGATGCGCCGGTCGCCGCTGGCGAGAATGGTCTTGCCATCCTGCGCCGAGCCGCCATGCCAGCTGGTGATGATGCCGCCCGCGCCTTCGACCAGGGGAATCAGCGCCGCAATATCCCAGGCCTTGAATTCGGCCTCGATCACGACATCGACAAAGCCGAGCGCCAACGCCGCGAACAGATAACAATCGCCGCCATAGCGCGTCATCTTCACCGCCCGATCGACACGGGAAAAGGCCGAGAGCTGCTCCTTGGAAAAATTGGCGCCCGGATCGGTCGCACACAGCACCCCCTCCGACAGAGAGGCGCAGGGCCGGACCCCCAGCGCCGAAGCCTTGCCAGCCTGGATCAGATGCGATGATCCGTTGACCCCGACAAAGCGCTCGCCCAACACCGGCTGATCGAGAATGCCAAGCACGGGTTTGCCGTCCTGCTCCAGGGCGATCAGCGAGCCCCATTCATGGCGCCCGGTGATGAAGGCGCGGGTGCCGTCCACCGGATCCAGCACCCAGCGATAGCCGGAACTGCCTTTCTGCTCGCCATATTCTTCGCCCAGAATGCCGTCATCCGGCCGCTCTTGCGCGAGAAGTGCGCGGATGGCGCGCTCGGCGCCCTTGTCGGCTTCGGTCACAGGATCGAAATCGTGCACGCCTTGCTTGTGCGCCACATCGATGCGTTGGCGGAACAGCGGCCGGATCACCTTGCCGGAGGTATCGGCCAAGCGGTTGGCGAAGGCGATCAGTTCGGGCGTGACGGTCATGTTTTTTCGCACCCAGTCATGAAAATTCTTTTACACGCACATCATCGGCGTGAGGAATTCTGTGCGCGGAGCAGGAGCGTCGCGCGGAGCGTGCGTATAGCACGTGAGCACGCGCGACGCACTCCGCGTGCAAAAGAACCGCGCCTTCAGGCGTCGGCGGCTTGTTTCGCGCGCTTGCGCAGATGCGGACGAAGCTCGCGCTTGCGCAGACGGATGCTCTGCGGCGTCACTTCCACTAGTTCGTCGTCCTGAATATACGCCATCGCCTGCTCCAGGGTCATGGGCACGATCGGCGTCAGGCGCACCGCCTCGTCCTTGGAGGTGGTGCGGATGTTGGTGAGCTGCTTGGCCTTGGTGGGATTGACGTCCAGATCATTGTCCTTGGCGTTCTGGCCTATGATCATGCCTTCATAGACCTTGGTGCCGGCCACGACGAAGAGCTTGCCGCGCTCTTCCAGATACCAGAGGCCATAGGCCACCGCCTCGCCATTCTCGGTCGAGATCAACACGCCATTGGTGCGCCCGCCTACCGATCCCTTGTGCGGCGCGTAATCCAGGAACATGCGGTTCATCACGCCGGTACCGCGCGTGTCGGTGAGGAATTCCCCGTGATAGCCGATCAAGCCACGCGCCGGCGCATGAAACACGATCCGGGTCTTGCCGGCGCCGGTGGGGCGCATGTCGGTCATTTCGCCCTTGCGGTTGGAGATCTTCTCGATCACCACGCCGGTATAAGGATCGTCGACATCGACGGTGACTTCCTCAATCGGCTCCAGTTTTTCGCCGCTTTCGTTCTTGAACAAGACGCGCGGTCGGCTGATGGAAAGCTCGAAGCCTTCGCGGCGCATGGATTCAATCAGAACACCCAGCTGAAGTTCGCCGCGGCCGGCCACTTCGAAAGCGCCCTCGCCGGTTTCCTTCACCTTCAATGCGACATTGCCTTCGGCTTCGCGGAACAGCCGGTCGCGGATGACGCGGCTCTGCACCTTGTCGCCTTCGCGGCCCGCCAGCGGACTGTCATTGACCGAGATGGTCATGGCCAGAGTGGGCGGATCGATCGGGTGGGCGGGGATCGGCTCGTCCACCGACGGATCGCACAACGTGTCGGCGACGGTGGCGTCTTCCAGGCCGGCGATGGCGACAATGTCACCGGCTTCCGCCCGTTCCACCGGCACGCGGGCAAGGCCGCGGAACGCCAGCAATTTGGTGACGCGAGCTTTTTCGACCACTTCGCCGTCGCGATTGAGAACCTTGATCTGGCGGTTGGTGGTGATGGCGCCGGATTCGATCCGGCCGGTCAGGATGCGGCCCAGAAAATTGTCGGCCTCCAGGGTCGTCACCAGCATCTTGAAGGGATGTTCGTCGCCGGCAAGCGCCTGCGGCTTGGGCGGCGGCACATCTTCCACGATGCGCTTGAATAAGGGCGAGAGATCCTTGCGCTCATCTTCCAGCTCGTCGACCGCCCAGCCGTTGCGGCCCGACGCGAACAGATGATGGAAATCGAGTTGATAGTCGCTCGCCTCAAGCGCCAGGAAAAGATCGAAGATCGATTCCAGGGTCTCTTTGGGCTGAGCGTCGGAGCGGTCGATCTTGTTGACCACCACGATGGGCTTCAATCCCAGCTTCAAGGCCTTGGAGAGCACGAATTTGGTTTGCGGCATCACCGATTCCGCCGCGTCCACCAGCAGCACCACGCCATCCACCATCGAGAGAATGCGCTCGACCTCGCCGCCGAAATCGGCATGGCCAGGCGTGTCCACGATATTCAAACGCGTGCCGTTCCACTCCACCGATGTGCATTTCGCCAGAATGGTGATGCCGCGCTCGCGCTCCTGATCGTTGGAGTCCATCGCGCGCTCGGCCATGTGCTGGTTTTCGCGCACCGATCCCGATTGCTTGAGAAGCTGGTCAACCAGCGTGGTCTTGCCATGGTCGACATGGGCGATGATGGCGATGTTGCGGATATTCATGAATCGGGACGCTCGGGCTGGGAAGGCCGGGCTTATAGACGCCCCCCCTTGGACCCGCAATGCACGACACAAAAGTCGCAGCACCGCAACATAATTGCAATGATTTCAATGTGTTAAATGACGCTCCGCCCGGTAACATGACGCCGCGACAGCTTTTTCTGAGACATTTGTGAGAGAATTTTCTCCTATAGAGTGTGATGCGAAGGGCACCAAAATTACCGCTAAAGCCGTGTATGGCTTGAAAAAATTCTCGCCATGGGCGCGGAATTGCGGAATTTCGAGCATGGTTTTGCTATTGGCAGCCGCCGGTGTTGGCAGCGTCAATTCGATGTAAGGGGGAACGGGCATTGCGTATCACGTTGTCGCAAATTCATGACAGGGATTGCCAGGCGCGCATTCGCTGTGCGCGTTCCGGATCAGGAAAGATCGCATGAACATGCAGGTATCGCCGCCCACCGATCGCGACATGCCGGCGCATGAAGCCAACGCCGCACATCCGTTGCGCCGCTATGTGATAGGCGCAATCGCGCTGGTTCTGGTGCTGGGCGGTTATTATTACTGGAGCCATCTGGGCACCGGCCAGGTGCGCCGCAGCCCCATCGCCGCGCCGGTGCGCGTCGCCAATGCGGTGACGCGCGATATGTCGGTGGTGGAACACACCATCGGCACCGTGGTGGCAAATTCCAGCGTCTCGGTGACGGCGCGCGTGCAGGGACAGCTCACCAAGGCCTATTTCAAGGAAGGCCAGACGGTGAAGGAAGGCGATCTCCTGTTCGAGATCGATCCGCGCCCTTATCAAGCGGCTTACGACAACGCAGTGGCGACTTTGGCTTCCGCCAAGAGCACGGCGGACCGCAACCAACGCCTGTCGCTGGAGAATGCGATCTCGGCGCAGCAGAATGAAACCGCGCAAGCCGCCTTTCTGCAGGCCAAGGCCAACGCCGAAGCAGCCCGCCTCAATCTGGAGTTCACCAGGATCCAGTCCCCGGTGAACGGCAAGACCGGCCCGATCTTGCTGCAACCGGGCAATTTGGTGTCGGTCAACGGCGTGACCACGCCGCTGGTCACCATCACCCAGGTCCAACCCATCAAAGTATCCCTCAATCTGCCACAGTCCGATTTGCCCCGCATTCAGGCGCGGGCGCAGCATGGCGGGTTGACCGCGACGGTGAATCTGCATGATGCGGGTGGTGAGGATCACACCGCACCCGTCGACTTCATCAGCAATGCGGTCAGCAACAGTGCCGGCACCATCGAATTGCGCGCCACCTTTCCCAACGACGACGGCGCCTTGGTGCCGGGTCAGCTGGTGGATGTCACCGTGGCGCTCGCAAACATCAAGAACGCCATCGTGGTGCCGCGCGTCGCGGTCAATATCGGTCCCGACAACCAATATGTCTATGTCGTGACGCCGGATCATGTGGTCGAGCAGCATAGCGTGAAGGTCCTGTTTGACGACGGCACCGACATGGCGATCGCGAGCGACGTCAAGCCGGGCAATATGGTGATCACCGACGGCGCGCTGCGCGCGCTGCCCGGCGGCAAGGTCAGTGTCACGCGCGGCCGTCCGCAAGCGGCGGCGGGCGCGACGGCACCGCAGCGCGGCAAGCCCGGACAAAACAAAGGCGCCCAGGCTGGGGCGCAGTAGAAGCGACGTTTGAGGACGGCTGATCTGTCATGAATATTTCGCGCATTTTCATCGAGCGTCCCGTTTTCACCACTCTGCTGATGGCGGCGTTGGTGATCTTCGGCGTGTTCGGTTATTTCAGCCTGCCGGTCAGCGATCTGCCCAATGTGGATTTTCCCACTATCCAGGTAAGCGCCAGCCTGCCGGGCGCCGATCCCGACACCATGGCGTCGGGCGTTGCCGCACCGTTGGAGAATCAATTCTCCACCATCGCCGGCATCGACAATATGACCTCGCATTCGAGCCAGGGCTTCACCAACATCACCATCCAGTTCACGCTGGACCGCAATATCGATGCCGCCGCCCAAGACGTGCAGGCGGCGATTTCCGGCGCCCAGCGCCAGTTGCCCAGGTCGATGCCCCAGCCGCCGACCTTCCGGAAGGTGAACCCGTCCGACTTCCCAATCATGTTCATCTCGATGTCGTCGGACACGATCTATCGCACCGCGCTGGACGAATATGCCGAGACCTTGCTGGCGCGTCAGCTTTCCACCATCAACGGCGTCGCCCAGGTCTTCGTATTCGGAAATTCCAAATACGCCGTGCGCATCCAGGCCGACCCCGACGCGCTCGCCACCCGCCAGATCGGCATCGACACGCTGTCCAATGCCGTGGCGTCCGCCAACGTCAACCAGGCGACCGGTGCGCTCAATGGCAGCGTGCAGTCTTCCACCATCCACACCAATGGCCAGCTCAACGACGCTGCCGCGTTCTCCGACCAGATCATCACGTATCGCAATGGCGCGGCGGTTCGGCTGAAGGATGTCGCCAAGGCTATCGACGGGCTGGAGAACCCGTATGGCGGCAGTTGGTACAAGAACCACCGCACGATCGGTCTTGCAGTTACCCGCCAGCCCGGTTCCAACACAGTCGGCGTGATCGACGCCATCAAGGCCGTGCTGCCGCATTTCCAGGAAGGCCTGCCCCCGGCGGTCAAGCTGGAGGTGATGTATGATCAGAGCGTCAACATCCGCAATTCCATTTCGGATGTGCAGACCACGCTCTTGATCGCCGGCGCGCTGGTGGTTGGTGTGATCTTCATCTTCCTGCGCCGCGTCTCTGCCACCATCATTCCGTCACTGGCATTGCCCATCGCCGTCATCGCCACCTTCGCCGGCATGGCTGCGTTCGGCTACAGCCTCGACAATCTGTCCTTGATGGCGCTCACCTTGTCGGTCGGGTTCGTGGTGGACGATGCCATCGTCATGCTGGAAAATATTGTCCGGCATATCGAGCATGGCGAAAAGCCCTACGAAGCGGCGATGAAGGGGTCGGCCGAAATCGGCTTCACCATTCTGTCGATGACCATCTCGCTGGCGGCGGTGTTCATCCCCATCGTCTTCATGGGCGGCATTGTCGGGCGCTTGCTGCACGAATTCGCCGTCACCATCATCCTGGCGATCCTGTGTTCCGGCGTAATTTCCGTGACCCTGACGCCGATGCTGTGCGCCCGCATTCTGAAGGACGAGCATGGCGTCAAGCACAACGCCTTCTATCGCTTGAGCGAGAACGGCTTCAATCTCCTGCAGGATGCCTATAACCGCTCGCTCACCTGGAGCCTCAACCATCGCCGGGTGATCCTGCTTTTGTTCGCGGCGTCTGTTCTGGTCTCGGGCGGCCTGTTCTCGATCATGCAGCAGGACTTCCTGCCGGCCGACGATGGAGGAAGACTGACGGGGCAGATCCAGGCGCAAAACGGCACCTCGCCGGATCAGATGTACAAATATCTGGATGAAGTTTCGCGCGTCATCAATGCCGACCCCAATGTCGAAGGCGTTTTTGGTCAGATCCAAGGCGGCAACGGCACCGCCGGTTCCAATAGCGGCTTTCTCAACATCATCGTCCTGAAGCCACTCAGCCAGCGCAAGCTGTCCGCCGATCAGATCATCCAGAAGCTGCGGCCCAAGCTGAACCGCTTCCCCGGCATCAATGTCTTCCTCACCAACCCGCCCACCATCCGCATCGGCGGCCGCGGTTCGCGCTCCCAGTACCAGTACACGATGCAGGATCTGGACCTGGGTGAGTTGCAGGATGTGTCCGGCCGGTTGGTGACCCAGATGAAGACGATGTCCGCCTTTGTCGATGTCAATTCCGATCTCGATGACCTGATGCCCGCCGTGCAGGTCAAGATCGATCGCGACCGCGCCGCCGCTTTGGGCGTCACGGCGCAGCAGATCGAAACCGCGTTGGGCGAAGCCTTTAGTGGCACGCAGATTTCGCAGATCAATACGTCGGCCAACCAATATCAGGTGATCGTCGAGCTGCTGCCAAAATTCCAGAGCAGCCCGGCAGCGCTGCAGCGCCTCTACATCACGTCCTCGGCCGGGCAACTGGTGCCCTTGTCGGCGGTGACCACCATCAATCCGGGGACCCAGCCGCTCAGCGTCAATCATTCGGGTGAAGTGCCCGCCGTGACGATTTCTTTCGACCTGCCGCCCGGCAAGACCTTGTCGGATGCGGTGACCGCGATCCGCGATGCCAGCGCGGCGGTGGGCGTGCCGGATTCGGTGCAGGCGTCCTTCCAGGGCACGGCGGCCGCGTTCCAGAGCTCGACCCAGAATATGGGCATGCTGCTCCTCATCGCCATGATCGTGGTCTACATCATCCTGGGCATCCTTTATGAGAGCTTCATCCATCCGCTCACCATCCTGTCGGGCTTGCCTTCGGCGGCGGTGGGCGCGCTGTTGACGCTCTACATCGTCGGGCTGCCGCTGACGCTCTACGCCTTTGTCGGCATGATCATGCTGATCGGCATCGTGAAGAAGAACGCGATCATGATGATCGACTTCGCGCTGGAACGGCAGCGTTCCTCCAATGTGTCGCCCGAACAGGCAATCTATGAAGCCGCAATGACCCGTTTCCGCCCGATCATGATGACCACCATGGCGGCGATGATGGGCACCATGCCGATCGCATTGGGGCTGGGCGCGGGCGCCGCATCCCGCCGGCCACTGGGCCTGTGCGTCGCGGGCGGCCTGCTGCTGTCGCAGCTCCTGACGCTCTACATCACGCCGGTGATCTACACCTATCTCGACCGGCTGGGCGACCGCTTCTCGGTGTTCGGCGGCAGGAAAAACAAGCCGTCATCGCACGCCCCCGCGCCGGCGGAGTGAGCCAGGTCGATGGGCGTGAGCCCATCGATGATTTGGTCCTGTGGACCAAATCAAATGGCGAACGCGCCGAGCCAAAGCGAGGCGCAATCAAAGCGCGGTTTCAAATAATATTTGTGCGCGGCCGCAGTCGGTCGAACGGGCCGGTCAGGAACAGTCCCGCCAGATAGCCGCCCACATGCGCCTGCCAGGCGATCTGGCCGGCCGCCCCGCCCACGCCCAGGCCCGTCAGCCCGGCCACCAGATTGACCCCCATCCATACGGCGGTGAAGACCAGGATCTGGCGGGAAAATACCGGCGCCAGTTTTTCCTCACCCGCATGGGCCCACGGCGCCTGTGACGGTAACAGCCGCAATCCGGCCGCCATCAAACCGGAAATGGCGCCCGACGCGCCGATCACCGGCTCCAGCGAGCCCCAGTTGAATGCCAGGTGTGTCAGGGCGCCCGCCACCCCGCAGGTCAGAAAGAATAACAGGAACAGAAATCCGCCAAAACGCCGCGCCACGATGGGACCGAATGCCAGAAGCCAAAGACTGTTGATGGCGATATGGGTGAAATCATTGTGCAACGCCATGTAGCTGATGAACGGTACGCCGCGCGCCAGCCAATCTCCCGGATCGCCATGAGGGCTGACGAGGAATACATGGCTGTAGCGGGCGGGTATGAAGGCAAATTGATTGATCAGCTCGGCCGCCAGATGGGGTGGCGCCAGCACCCGCGCCGCATGTGCCGCGACCAGAATGGCGATCAGGCTCACCACCACTGCCGGAACCCGGAATATGGGTTGACGGGTCCAGGGATCGGAAGGCTGGGGCTGCAGAAACGCCATGACCTGAATGTAAGCATTCCGCCCGGGCAGGCAAATCGGTCTTAAATTCTGCCGCTTTTGCGGTGCCTGGGTCTATGCCATGCTCGGTCGCGATGGTGCGCAAATCTGATCCGGCATGGCCCTGGATGATCGGCGCGTTCGCCAGTGCCATGGCGCTCGCCTTGGCGGACCTCGCCGTCCGCGGCATCAGTGATGACAATCTCAGACTGGCATTGGCGCTGACCGCGCGCTGGTCGTTCCTTTTCTTCTGGCTCGCTTATACGGGCGGCGCCATGGCGGTCCTGTTCGGTGCCACCTTTGCCGGCCTGGCGCGGCGGGCGCGGGAACTGGGCCTGGCCTTCGCCGCCGCGCATCTGGTCCATGTCGGGCTGGTCATCCGGCTGGGTCTTTTGCGAGGAGAAGTGCCGCTACAGGGCGGCGTTCTGTTGTTCTTTCTGGTCGCGCTTTTCTTTGCCTATTTGCTGGCGCTGCTGTCCTTCGGAATCGGGACGCGCAAGCTCGGCCGTCTGTGGCGGCCACTGCTCTTTCTGGGCACGAGCTACATCCTGATCGCCTTCGGCCGGGATTTCGTGAACGGCGCGCTCAGCAGCCGGATTCAGGAATCGCGTTATGCGCTCTTATATGTGCCCTTCGCCATGTTGACCCTGGCCGCCCTCCTGCTGCGTTTCGCCGCCTTCCTGCGCCGCCGCTTTCCCATGCGTTCCGCCGCTGCCTGACCGGCAGGTCGAGAAAGCGTGCCAAAATGGAACGAAATCGCCCGGTCTTTGGTGTCGGGCGGCGTGCCGAAGCGGGGCATTCCTGGAAAACCAGCCCACGGCCCTTTCGGCAAATCCGGCCAAAGCCTGGCTTGTGCCGCCGCGGCACGGATGATCCCTAACCGAAATTAAGACTTGGCACGGCGGTTGCTCTGAAATGGGCGAGCCATTGGAACGACGCCATGAATTTGTCCAAAGCGATCCTGATTGCGGTCCTTGCCGCCGCCGGTTTTTCGACCGCGGCGACTGCCGGCGATTGGACCAATTCCGCCAACTATAACGGCTTCGGCGCAACCACGCAGAACATGCCGTCGAATTTCTCGCTGCGCGACGCCAACGGCAACCTGACCGTGGTGAACGGCCAATTCGTCGGCTCCAGCTACAGCACCAATACCGGCGTGCAGACGTCAAACACGATGGGTAACGGAGCCGGGATGCAGGGCATGGACAACACCTATGGCCAGGCGACCGCGATCGGCAATTCGCTCAATGTCGTGGTGGTCGGCAACCACAATACAACGGTCGTGGATACGACCCAGATCAACAACGGAAACCAGACGGCGACCACGCAGCTCAATGGTCGCTGATTAGAATGGAAAGAAGGGATGCCCCTCCCATGACGCCTTGCGGACGTAAGTATCTTCTCAAGCCGCTGGCAGTGATTCTGGCCGTGCTGACCCTGGAAGGCTGCATCAGCCCGTCCGCCGATTCCGTTGGGCGCTACACCGCTCCGATCGGCGGCTCGCCCCTGATCTCCAACGAAACCCCTTATTCCGCGGCGCTGCGCTGCATGTCTGGCATTGTCGGCCAGCATCCAGTCCGCATCGCGGTGGGCCAAATCGCCGATTATACCGGCAAGATCGAAGCCGACGGCTCGGGCCGCAAGGTGACCGCCGGCGCCGCCCTGATGGCGATGACGGCATTGTCCAAATCCGGCGTTCACATGGTGGAACGGTTCGACACATCGGTCGCCGAACTGGAACTCAAATATGCCAACAACAAGCTGATCGGCGACGACAAGAATCCCAATGACGGGGATTTCCGCAAGATCATGGCCGGCTCGATCCCCGGCTCCGACTATTACATCGTCGGCGGCATCACCGAACTCAACTTCAACATCCGCTCGGAGAATGCCAGCGGCACCGGCGGCGGCACCGCCACCAATGCCACCACCGGCACCCTGGGCGGCAATGTCTATGTGATGAATGTCGGCCTGGACCTGCGCCTGGTGAACACCAACACTTTGGAAGTCGCCGACGTCATTTCCTACCAGAAGCAGATCATTGGCCACCAGATCTCGGCCGGGGTGTTCGATTTCATGGGCACCAACTTCTTCGACCTCAGCGCCGGCGAAAGCGCGCTGGAGCCGATCCAACTGGCGGTGCGCTCGGTGATCGAGCGCGCGGCGTTGGAAATGGTGACCCGGATCTATCGGATACCGCCCGGCGCGGTCTGCGCCTCGCCGCTCAATACCGCCGCCGATCCGCTCAGCGACGGACCTTATCGCGCCCAGGCTTATAACCAACCGAACTTGACCACCGCTTATTCCATGGAGAACAGCAATGATTCGCGTCAGAACCCTTATCGCGGCTACAGCAATGGCGACGCTGTCGGCGACGTTCGCTTACGCGGGCGGTACTAATTCGGGAAGCAACATCATCAACGGCCAGATCAATCTGCAGTCGCAATTCTCGAATCTGACCGGCAATATCGACACCATCCAAGGCGATACCGTGGTGCAAAGCGCCGCCGCCGGCAACATGATCGACATCACCACCATGAACAACACCAAGGTGCAGAACAGCCAGATCGTGGGTCCGGCCGCCGCCATCGATACCAACATCAACACCAACATCTCCAATGTGTGGGGCAGCGTCGGCGTCACCAGCCAGGCGATCTGCAACGGCGCCAGCGTCTCGACCGATCCGACATTGACCGCCGTGAACTCCTATCAGAAGTGCAATGCTTCGGATCCGGCATCCGCGGTCAATGCCCATATCAGCAACATTGGGGGCGACGCCGTGGTGCAGAGCATGGCGCTGGGCAACAGTTTCCAAGCGGATTCCAACGCGTCGAACATGCCGATCGTCTCCAAGCAGTTCAACAGTTCGATGTCCGCCTCGACAGTGCATGCCAATGTGTCGAATGTCGGCGGCTCGACCAGCCTTACCTCCAGCGCCATCGGCAATACCGCGCAGATCATCCATTATTCCACCAATTAAGGGGCCGCGTCGGCAATCTTGGGGCAAATAGGATTGCCGAAGAAGGGAGAGCCGCAAGGCTCTCCCTTTGCGTTTTGGGTCTGCAAATAGTAATTGCAGACCCATGCCCGCCTTGCCCATCGATCTGGAAGCCTTCGAAGCCGCACCCGTCACGCAAGAGCCATTTGCTTTCGCGATGGTGCCGCACTTCGTGAAGCAGGATGCGATGGACGCGATAAACGCCGATTATCCCCTGGTGACGCATCCGGGCTCTTTTCCGCTGCCGATCTTGAAGTATGGCCCCGCCTTCGCGCAGCTCATGGCGGCAATCCAGGGCCCGCAATTCGCCCGCGCGGTGGAGCGGAAACTTGGCGTAAGCCTCGCGGGCCGCCCCACCATGGTGACGGCGCGCGGCGTCTCGGCGGCGCGCGACGGCCAGATCCACACCGACAGCCGCACCAAGCTGATCACGGTGCTGATCTACATGAACAATGCCTGGGAAGCGAAGACCGGGCGTCTGCGTTTGTTGCGCGGGCCGGGCAATCTGGACGACGTGATCGCGGAAGTGCCGCCGGATGAAGGCACCATGCTGATCTTCAAGAATGAGCCCAACGCCTGGCATGGCTTTCATGCCTTCGAAGGTCCACGCCGGGTGATCCAGCTCAATTGGGTGACGGACCAGAGCGTGGTGTGGCGCGAACAGACTCGCCACAAGATCAGCGCTTTCTTCAAGCGCCTAAGAGGTCATGGTCCAAGCAGCAGAATGTGATTCTGTTTTTACTTTCGCGCGGCCAGGAAAACCGCAATTGCACTTTTCCTGACCGCGCTCGTTTTTACTTTCGCGCGGCCGGACGGAAAACCGCAATTGCACTTTTCCTGGCCGCGCTCGTGCGGCAAAGGCCCCGGTTCAACCCGGATGTAATTTCCTACACTGGTGGGCGCGGCGGGTAGTCGTGCCACTGACCGGCAAAGTCGCGAATGCGATGGCCGCTTGCGGTCTTTTCAACATTGGCGGAATCCAGCACCACCTTGCCGTATCCGCCGGGAAGATCGAGCACATAGACCGGCTGCGCCAAGCCGGAAACGCGCGCCCGCAATTCGCGCACCAGCTTCAGACCGTCATCGATGCCGATGCGGAAATGCGAGGTCCCCCGCGCCAAATCCGGATGATGCAGGTAATAGGGCTTGATACCCGCTTCGACAAAGCCGCGCATCAGCGCCGTCAATGTCTCGATGGTGTCGTTGACGCCCTTCAGCAGCACCGTCTGGCTGACCAGCGAGACGCCCGCCTCAGCCAGTCGCGCGCAAGCGGCGCGCGCGGCCGGCGTCAATTCGCGGGGATGATTGGCGTGAATCGCAACCCAACTGGCAATGCCGGGCGCAATCAATGATGCGGCCAGATCATCCGTCACCCATTCGGGCTCGACCACCGGCACGCGGGTGTGCCAGCGCACGACCTTCACATGTCCGGCTTCCGCCAGCGCCTGGGTAATTTGGCCGATGCGGCGAGGGCTGAGGATGAAAGGATCGCCGCCGGTCAGGATCACTTCCCAGATTTCGCGGTGGCGTCGCACATAGTCCAGCGCACCCGCCAGATCGGCGGGAGACAGGGCATTGGGTTTGCCGGGCCCGACCGTTTCGCGACGAAAGCAAAAGCGGCAATAGACCGGGCAACTCGACACCGCTTTCAGCAACACACGGTCGGGATGGCGATGGACGATGCC
Source organism: uncultured Alphaproteobacteria bacterium (assembly GCA_903897605.1). GTDB lineage: Bacteria > Pseudomonadota > Alphaproteobacteria > Micropepsales > Micropepsaceae > Rhizomicrobium. The sequence goes on along the minus strand of CAIUCH010000052.1, from coordinate 7,023 downwards.
TTTGATCGGGGAATGCGCCTCGTCGGCGATGGGATCGGCAAGCTCGTCCGCCGTCACCATCAGTTCCGCGATGTCGGGCAGGAACTGGCGCGCGATCGGGTCCGCGGGATCGGCAGGATCGATCAACGCCCGGACAGCGGGCGAAACCGCGACCGCGTAGGTCTTGGCGACATCTTGGATAGTCACGGCTCCAGGTCCACCACCGGCACAGCCGAACGCTTGTGGCTGCCGATATTGGGCAGGAACATGGTGAGCAAGCCGATCGCCGGTAGGAAAGCGCAGACCTTATAAACAAAGGTGATGTCGGTCTGATCGGCCAGCCAACCCAGCACCGCGGCGCCGATGCCGCCCATGCCGAAGGAAAAACCGAAAAACAATCCCGAGATCATCCCCACCCGGCCCGGCAGCAATTCCTGGGCATAGACCACGATGGCGGGAAAGGCCGAGGCCACCCCCATGCCGATGATGATCGACAGGATGCTGGTCCAGAACAGATTGGCGTAAGGCAAGACCAGGGTGAAAGGCAGAATGCCCAGGATGGAAAGCCAGATCACATATTTGCGGCCGAACTTGTCGCCCAAGGGGCCGCCCGCCAAGGTGCCCGCCGCCACCGCCGCCAGGAAGATAAACAAATGGACCTGCGCGCTGCGCACCGAAAGGTGGAATGTGTGGATCAGATAGAAAGTATAATAGTTGGTGATGCTGGCGAGATAGAAATATTTGGAGAAGATCAGCATCAACAGGATGCCCATCGACAGCATGACCTTGCCGCGCGGCAATCCGTGAGCGTCATGCGCGCGATGTCCGCGCAGCCGCGCCAGGCCGTGATGCTTGTACCAGGTGCCGACATTATAAAGAATCAGGATGGCGAGCAGCGCCAAGCCGCCAGCCCAGGCCACGCTGCGTTGCCCATAACTCGCCACCAGGGCCGCCGCCAACAACGGCCCCAAGGCGGAACCGGTATTGCCGCCGACCTGGAACAGCGACTGCGCCAGGCCGTGCCGACCACCTGACGCCATGCGCGCCACGCGGCTGGATTCGGGATGGAACACCGCCGAACCGACGCCGATCATCATCACGGAAAACAGGATCATCGCATAACTGCCGGCAACGCTGAGCAAAACAAGACCGATCAAGGTCGCGACCATGCCCGTCGCCAGCGAATAAGGGCGCGGCTTGAGATCCGAGAAATGGCCGACCGCCGGCTGCAGCAGCGAAGCAGTGATCTGGTTGACCAGCGTGATGATGCCGATCTGGGTGAAGCTGAGATGAAAGTCGGCCTTCAGCGACGGATAGATCGCCGGCAACAGCGATTGCATCATATCGTTCAGCAGATGGCTGAAACTGATCGCGAACAGCACCGCAAAGGTGGTGTCGTGGGCAACTTGGCGGGCGGTGGCGCTATTGGTCATGGCGGCGGGAAAATGCCGTGATGCAGAGAAATTAGCCACCCCCTAAACCGCAAACCGGCCTTTCACGGATCGGGAGGCAAGGGGGTCCATAGGACGTCGTCGATCCCAGGCGCGCCCGCCGCCAGCATCACCAGCCGGTCGAAACCCAGCGCCACCCCGGATGCGGGCGGCATTTGTGCCAAAGCGGCCAGGAAATCCTCATCCAGGGGATAGCGTTCGCCATATATTCGTTGTTTTTCGTCCATCTCGGCCACGAACCGCGCCCGCTGCTCGGCCGGATCGGTCAGCTCGCCAAAGCCATTGGCCAACTCCACGCCGCAGGCATAAAGCTCGAAACGCTCGGACAGGCGCGGATCGGTTGGCTTGGGCCGGGCCAGCGCGGCTTCCTGGCGGGGATAATCGGTCAGAAGCGTCAGCCGGTCCAACCCCAGTCTGGGCTCGACCGCCGCGGTCAGTACTTTGGAGAAAATGTCCGACCAGCCATCGTCCGCCGCGATCTGAAATCCGGCGCGCTTTGCCCGCGTGGCGAAGAGATCGCGGTCGCCGCGCCCCTCGGCATTCAGCATGTCCATGAGTTCGATCCCGGCATGGATGCGCAAAGCCTGGGCGACACTGATGCGCTCGGCTTCGGCAAAGGGATCGCAGCTCCGCTCGCGGTAGCGCAGCGTCTGGCTTGCCGCAATCTCGGCCGCGCGGCGCACCAAGGCCAGCGCGTCTTCCATCACCCGGTTTACATTCTCGCGCGCCCGGTACCATTCCAGCATGGTGAATTCGGGCGCATGCAGCCGTGTGCGTTCGCGGTTCCGGAAGACGCGGGCGAACTCGAAGATCCTGGTCTCGCCCGCCGCCAGAAGTTTCTTGGCGGCAAATTCGGGCGAGGTGTGCAGGTAAAGCGTTTCGGCCACGCCATCGGCCCGAATGCGGCTGGTGGCGAAGGCATGCAGATGGGCCTCATTGCCAGGCGATGCCGCCAAGGCGCCGCATTCCACCTCGGTAAATCCGTCCTGTTCGAACCAAGCCCGAAGACCGCTCTTGATCCGGCCCCTGAGGGCCAGCAGCGGCCTGCGGTCGGCATGGTTTTGGGCATTCCACCACGGCATTTTCACATCCTTGGGACTCGGCTTGGCCTTTTGCCCGGCGGCTGCTAAAGACCCCCGCCGATGTGGCTTTCAGCCCATTTCATAACGAGGTTTCCCGTGGTTGCGGTTATCGCCAGCTCTGTGCGCAAAGGCAATGTCATAGAGAAGCAAGGCAAGCTCTATCTGGTGCTGACGGCGGAGAACATCCACCCCGGCAAGGGCACCCCCGTCACCCATCTGGAAATGCGCCGCATCTCGGACGGTGTGAAGACGGTGGAGCGCCTGCGCACCACCGACAGCATCGAGAAGGCCTTCGTCGAGCATCAGAATTACAATTATCTCTACCAGGACGGTGAACAATACGTCTTCATGCAGCCCGAAACCTTCGACCAGATCCCCGTGCCGGGTGACGTAATCGGCGACTATGTGCCCTATCTGACCGAAAACATGGAAGTGCAGCTGCAGCTGTTCGAAGGCCGTCCCATTTCCATCGAAATTCCCCAGCGCGCCACCTTCGAAGTGATGGAGACCGAGCCGGTGATGAAGGGCCAGACCGCGTCGGGCTCGTTCAAGCCGGCGCTGTTGTCCAACGGCGTGCGCACCATGGTGCCCACCCACATCGTCACCGGTACCCGCATCGTGGTGCAAACAGCAGACGGTTCCTATGTGGAACGGTCCAAGGAGTGAGCCATGGTCAGCAAATGGCGACGGCATTTGCCGATGATTTGATCCGTCGCTAGGCGCCTTAGCGTCAGCGTAAGGCGCGCGTAAGTCGACGACCAAATCAAATGGCGAACGCCCGAAGCCGAGGGTTAGGAGGGTAGCATGGCCAAGCGGATCGACCCGAAATCATTGCCCGAAACCGTCGGCACGCTCTATCCCCCGCCCTTCGACCAGCCCTGCCGCGCTCGCGGCCGCAAAAAATTGGGCGACGCGGCGGGCCTCACCCAATTTGGCGTCAATCTGCTGCGCCTGCCGCCCGGTGCCTGGTCCAGTCAGCGCCACTGGCACACCAAACAGGACGAGTTCGTTTACGTCGTGTCCGGCGAAGTGGTTCTGGTCACCGACAAAGGCGAGGAAATCTTGAAAGCCGGTGACTGCGCCGGCTTCAAGGCAGCGGATTCCAATGGCCACCATTTGCAAAATCGCAGCGATGCCGAGGCGGTGGTGCTGGAAGTCGGTACCCGCAATGAAGGCGACAGCGCTCCTTATTCCGATATCGACATGATGGTGCCGCCCGATGGCAAGCCCGTGCTGTATACCCACAAGGACGGTACGCCCTATTCGGACATCAAGCGGCGCGGGCCTGACGATCCCTGACTATTTCTGGCTATTCTTGGCGATCTCCAGATCGTGCAATTTTACGGCGTTTTGTGGGCGTTGCGCCCCCTGCCCGGACGCGCGGGGCTGTGATAGGTTCCCGCCGGTTCGCCACTCTTGGGAGATGATTGTCATGAAGAAATTGCTGCTGGGCTTGGCCCTCACCACCGTTTTTGCCGCGCCTGCTTTTGCTGCCCTCAAGGTCGGCGATATGGCGCCCGACTTTTCCGCCACCGCCAGCCTGGGCGGCAAGGATTTCACCTTCAAGCTGAATGAAGCGCTGAAGAAGGGCCCCGCCGTGGTCTATTTCTATCCGTCCGCCTATACCGGTGGCTGTGATCTGGAAGCTCATACTTTCGCAGAAAATCACCAGAAATTCGAAGCCGCCGGTGCCAGCATCATCGGCGTCTCGGCCGACAATCTGGAACGGCTCAATCAATTCGCGGCGGATCCCAATTTCTGCGCCGGCAAATTCCCCATCGCGTCGGACGAAAGCCTGGCGATCGCCAAATCTTATGATCTCAAGACTTCTCCCGGCAAGGCGGGCCAGAAGGACGTGCGCGGCGTCGAGATCGGCCATGGTTTCATCGAGCGCATCACCTTTGTGGTCGGCAAGGATCACAAGATTGCGGCGGTGATGTCGTCCACGGAAGACAAGATTTCGCCCGACCAGCATGTCGATAAATCGTTGGAGATCGTACAGAAGCTGGCTTCTAAATAACCCCCTCTCCCTTCGCTGGCCCGAGGGCCAGCTACGGGTATCTCCCCCTCCATGCGCTGCGCGCAGAGGGGGAGAAGGGTCACGACCAAGATCAGAAAATGCCCAGGCTGTGTCCCGGGCGTTTTTTTGCGTCTGGCGTGGTCGTTAACGGGGTCGATAAATTTTTACTTTTGATTAAGGACGCAGGGGGAACAGGGTTCCGGCCCCTGGTGCAGGAAGGCCATAGGAGGAAAAAAGCGAGCAAATCCAATGATTTAGTGTGGCTTTCGGGTCACGGTTCCGTGGCAGATTAACGTCTTTGCCGGGCGGCTGACTCTTGCTTTAGTCCCCCCGGGCTGAACGTGGGTTCCGGAATTCTCCGCCACCGCATGTCCGACAATGCCGCCGGTGGGGCACACGCCAGCACCGGCAATTACTTGCAACGCAAAGCCGGGGTTTCGCCTGTGTCAGTCCTAATCCGCATGATCCTGCCCCTAATCGCAATGCTGATCGCGCTTGCGCCGTTGTCGGCCAAGGCCAGCATTGGTTTCGAAGGCCATGCTTTCCCCACGCCGGGCACCTTTCCGGAAGCGGACCGCGTCACCGAGGCGCCATTCGCCATCACCGCGCCCGGCAGCATCACCAAGCTGATCGAGGTGACGGATTTCGAGATGCCGACTTTGCCGACCGTGGCGGTGGCCGAACTGCCCCAGCCATCGGTCGAGACCCCCCTGCACAAACTGTTCTGCGTCGAATATGCCCGCGCCCGTTCGGGCCTGGCAGTGTTCGGCGACGCCAAACTCTGGTGGGCCCGCGCCAAGAATCTGTATGCCCGCGCCGCCATGCCGGTGGAAAATGCGGTCATGGTATTTTCCGGATCCACGCGACTGAAAAAGGGTCACGTCGCGGTGGTGACGGACATCGTCTCCAAGCGCGAGATCCGGGTGGATCAGGCCAATTGGCAGAATCATGGTGAGATCGACCACGCCACGCCGGTGTTGGATGTCAGCACCAAGAATGACTGGAGCCAGGTTCGCGTATGGGATATGCGGTCCAACGGGTTCGGCGCCCATGTCTATGCGATCTCGGGCTTCATCGCCAAAGAACTTGTCAAACAAGCTTCGAACAACTGATTTCGCCAGTGCCGCGCCCCTCGCGGGCAGTTTCTTGGCGATATTTCCATGAGCAATAGCGTCGTCGCGGCGATCCTTTTCGCGGCGCTTCTGCATGCCGGCTGGAATGCCCTGATCAAACGCGGCGACCAGGATGCCCTGATCGCAACCATTGGAATTGCGCTCGGATCGGCCCTGATTTCGCTATGTCTGCTGCCGTTCGTTGCAGCGCCTGATGTCGCCAGCTGGCCGTTCCTCGCCGCATCGACCCTGCCGCAGATCGCCTATTACGCCCTGATTGCCTGGGTTTATCGCAGATCCGATTTGGGCCTGGCCTATCCGGTGATGCGAGGCACCGCGCCGCTATTCGTGACCGCGGCGAACGCCATTCTGTTTGGCGAAGAGCTTTCGCCGCTGGGATTGCTGGGGGTCGCCTGCATCTGCAGCGGCGTCATCTTGATCGCGGGCGGGCGATTCAAGGGTTCGAATGCCGGTACAACCGTGATGACGGCCATTGGAATTGCGATCGTCATCGCGTCGTACACCGTGCTCGATGGGATCGGCGTACGCCTGTCGCGATCGCCAGCAGGTTATACGCTGTGGATCTTCCTGCTCACTGGCGCGGCGATGGGCGGCTGGGGAATGATCTGGCACAGGACGCAGTTGTTCGAATCGTTTCGAACGGCTTATTGGGTGCCGATTGCCGGTGGCGCGAGCACCCTGATCTCTTATGGGATCGCGCTGTGGGCGATGACCCTGGCGCCGGTCGCGGCGGTGGCGGCCTTGCGCGAAACCTCGATCCTGTTCGCGACCCTGATCTCGGTTTTCCTGCTGCGCGAGCAAATGACCTGGATCCGCATCGTCGCGGCGGCGTTGCTGACGGTGGGTGCGGTGGCGATCCGGCTTTCCTGAAGCGCCGGAAAAAACAAAAGCCCCGCCGGTTTCCCGGCGGGGCTTTTTTGAATTGTGTTGGCGGGTTTTTGATATCTCTTCTGCCCTTGGCAGACCTGGCAGCGTTCTACTCTCCCGCGGCTTGAGCCGCAGTACCATGGACGCAGAAGGCTTTGACGGCCGAGTTCGGAATGGGATCGGGTAGAATTCCTTCGCTATGACCACCAGGTCGGCAAAGGGCAGAAAAGAACATCCCGGCAAAAGCACGGGACGGCACAATACGACACGGCGACCGATATTCTAATTGTAATGGAATCATTGTCTGGCTTTGTTTCCAGACATGAAACGGTGCTGCTTGCGATCAAGCCAATCGAGCGATTAGTACCAGTAAGCTCAACGCGTTGCCGCGCTTACACACCTGGCCTATCGACGGGGTAGTCTTCCCCGGCTCTCAAGCGAAACCTGGTTTTGAGGTAAGTTTCCCGCTTAGATGCTTTCAGCGGTTATCT
>CAIUCH010000051.1 GCA_903897605.1 uncultured Alphaproteobacteria bacterium | reverse complement strand
GACAGCGATTCCACATAACGGCGCTGACCCTCGGCATAGATGGTGTCGAAGGCGAGCGAAGACTTGCCCGAACCGGACAGGCCAGTCAGCACCGTCAGCGTATCGCGCGGAATCTCGACATCGATATTCTTGAGATTGTGCTCGCGGGCGCCGCGAATGGAGATGTTCTTCAGCATCAGGTCAGTCTTTTGCCTTCAGGAGCGTTCGGGATGGCTTGGAGCGGCGTTTCGCCCGGCCCGGCAGGGCACACGCGGCGGTCCATTCCATATAAGGTTCGAATGCGAAAATGCCAGATGCCAGGTCTCTGGTGCCTGGACGGAACGGCTTGGCCAAAGCGGCGGTCAGCGGATCAGACATTGTTGGGGATTGACTCGAGTCGAACGGGAACATAATAGGAACAAACCCGTCATGCGCAATGCATAATCGGGCCGGGCGGCCTAAGGTTCGCCCCTCAATCGCAGCGAGGCAAGGTCATGGCGGGAAGCGTCAACAAGGTGATTTTGGTGGGCAATCTGGGCAAGGACCCGGAAGTCCGTCGCATGACGTCCGGCGAGCCGGTGGTGAATCTGTCGGTCGCCACCTCGGACACCTGGCGGGACAAGGCCTCGGGCGAGCGCAAGGAGCGCACCGAATGGCACCGCGTGGTGATCTTCAACAAAAATCTGGCCGATGTTGCTGAAAAATATCTGCGCAAAGGTGCCAAGGTCTACCTGGAAGGTTCGTTGCAGACCCGCAAATGGACCGACAAGGACGGGGCGGAGAAATACTCCACCGAAGTGGTGCTGCAGAATTTTAATGGCACCCTGGTGATGCTGGACGGCCGCAGCGAAGGTGGCGGCGGTGGGCGTGAGCGGGTGGGCGCCAGCGAGGCCCCGGCGGCCTTCCAGCGCGACGAGATGGATGACGAGATTCCGTTCTAGTCTTTTGGGTTTATTTTTTTTTGGCGGGATGCGCGAGTTCGTCGGGCGTTCCGGCAACCGGCATCCCTGAAGCGGAAATCGCATCGGCCTATATTCCATTGCATCGGGGAAGCGCCCTGTCTCATGCCGAGGGTGCCGCCATGGCGGTGGCGCCTGGCATCGCCGCCACCAATGCGCATAATCGCAACCTGATCGTGGCGAACAGCGTGATCGGGCAGGCGCGGGATTATGATCTGCTGTTCTTTCGCGACATCCACACGGCCGCTCTCGAGATCGCTCAACCGACAATCGGCGAGGCAATTCATGCCTACGGTCAGGGCGTGAACGGCGAATTGAGAGCTGCCCATGGTGTCGTACGGTCCATTCAAACCTGCGCCGGCTGTACCGCACCGGCCTATTTCATATTCGCCGGCGATGCCGGACCGGGCTTTTCCGGCGGCCCCGTAGTAAATGGGTCCGGGCAACTGATCGGCATCATTTTCGCTTTCAAAGACGAGGGTTCGGAACGGCTGATTTACGCCTACCCGATGAGCCGGGTCCAAGCCGAGTTTTTGGCACTTTCCCAAGCGTCAAAATAGCAAGCCAAATCAGGAGCTTCCAAAGGCTGGAATCATTGGCTTCGCGGCCCTCAAAATGCTAGGAATCAGACTGGTTTCGCGCCCGCCCCGGACGCGCAATTTTTAGGGTTGGCGCGCGGTCCTGCGGATCGCGTTTTAGAGGATCATTTTGAGCGACACGTCCGATACCAAAGCGCCTCCACCGGGCGCGCCCGAAAGCGGCATGCCGATCGTTCCGATTGCGATCGAAGATGAGCTGAAGAAATCCTATCTCGATTACGCCATGAGCGTGATCGTGAGCCGCGCGCTGCCCGACGTGCGCGACGGGCTCAAGCCCGTACATCGCCGCATCTTGTTTTCGATGCACGAGAATGGCCGCGACTGGAACAAGCCTTATCGCAAATCCGCCCTGATCGTGGGCGATGTGATGGGCAAGTACCATCCCCATGGCGACCAGTCGATTTACGATGCCTTGGTGCGCATGGCGCAGGATTTTTCCATGCGCGTGCCATTGATCGACGGCCAGGGCAATTTCGGCTCGGTGGACGGCGATCCGCCGGCGGCAATGCGCTACACCGAGGCGCGCCGCGCCAAGGTCGCCCATGCCCTGACCGAGGACATCGACAAGAACACGGTCGAGTTCCAGGACAATTATGACGGCAGCGAGCGCGAGCCGATGGTGCTGCCGGCGCGGTTCCCCAATGTCCTGGTCAACGGCTCGTCCGGCATCGCGGTCGGCATGGCGACCAACATCCCGCCCCACAATCTGGGCGAAGTGATCGACGCCTGCCTGGCTTATATCGACGATCCGTCCATCAACATGGAAGCCTTGACCGAGATCGTGCCCGGTCCGGATTTTCCCACTGGCGGCTTTCTGATCGGCAGATTGGCGGCGCGGGCCGCATTGGCGCGGGGACGCGGCTCGATCCTGATGCGGGCGCGCTGCACCATTGAAGAAATCCGCAAGGATCGTGACGCCATTATCGTCACGGAAATTCCCTATATGGTGAACAAGGCGCTGCTGCAGGAACGTATCGCCGAACTGGTGCGCGACAAGCGCGTCGAAGGCATTGCCGATATCCGCGACGAAAGCGATCGTCACGGCATGCGGGTGGTGATCGAGCTTAAGCGCGATGCCTCCGGCGATGTCGTGCTGAACCAGCTTTATCGCTACTCCCAGCTTCAGACCACATTCGGCGTCAATATGCTGGCCCTGAACGAGGGCCGCCCGGTTCAGATGAACCTGAAGGAAATGCTCGCGGCTTTCACGGCTTTCCGCGAGGAAGTCGTCACCCGCCGCAGCAAGTTTGAACTGTCCAAGGCGCGTGATCGCGGCCATATCCTGGTCGGCCTGGCGGTTGCCGTCGCCAATATCGATGAGATGATCCGGCTGATCCGCGCCGCTGCCGACGCCGCCACCGCGCGCGAACAATTGATGGCACGGGCGTGGCCGGCCAAGGATGTCGGGCCGTTGGTGACTCTGATTGCGGATCCTCGTCACAAGGTGGCGGAAGATGGAACTATCAATCTGACAGAGGAGCAGGCCAAGGCGATCCTGGATCTGCGCCTGCAACGGTTGACCGGCCTGGGCCGCGACGAGATCAGCGACGAAGCCATCAAGCTTGGCGAGGCCATCCGGGATTATCTCGACATCCTGTCGTCGCGCGGCCGGGTGATGCAGATCATCACCACCGAGCTCAAGGAAATCCGTGAGGAGTTTGCGACGCCGCGCAAGACCGAGCTGATTGATGCCGATGTCGAGATCGAGGATGAGGCGCTGATCGAGCGCGAGGATGTCGCGGTCACCGTCACCCATGCCGGTTATATCAAGCGCACGCCGCTGGCCGACTATCGGGTTCAGGGCCGCGGCGGCAAAGGCCGCTCCGGCATGGCGACGCGGGACGAGGATTTCGTCACCAGCCTGTTCGTGGCCAACACCCACGCGCCAATGCTGTTCTTCTCCTCCATAGGCATGGTCTACAAGCTCAAGGTCTGGCGGCTGCCGGAGGCGCGCATCGCCGGCAAGGGCAAGGCGATGGTCAATCTTCTGCCGCTGTCTGAAGGCGAGCGCATCACCGCCATCCTGTCGCTGCCGGAAAATGAGGGCGAATGGGACAAGCTGAATGTCGTCTTCGCCACCAAATCCGGCGATGTTCGGCGCAACGCCCTGTCCGATTTCGTCCAGGTCAACAAGTCAGGCAAGATCGCCATGAAGCTGGAGGCGGGCGACGGCATTGTCGGCGTCGCCACCTGCACCGAGCAGGACGACTTCCTGCTCACCACGCGGGCGGGAAAATGCATCCGCTTCCCGGTCAGCGACGTGCGCGTCTTCAAGGGGCGTGATTCCACCGGCGTTCGTGGCATCAAGTTGGTGGGCGGTGACGAGATCGTCAGCCTGTCGCTGCTCTATCATGCCGATGCCAGCAGCGCCGAAGCCCGTGCTTATCTGAAGCAGGCCAATGCCGCACGCCGGGCCGCCGGAGACGAAGAGGTCGTCACGGAGGAAGCGCCAGATGCCGAGGAGGGCGTCGAGGAAGCCACCCTGTCGTCCGAGCGTTATGCCCAGCTGGGTGCGCGGGAACAATTTGTGCTGGCGGTTTCGGCCAACGGCTTCGGCAAACGCAGTTCGTCTTACGAATATCGTGTCACCGGCCGTGGCGGCTCGGGTATCGTCGCCATCGGCATGGGCAAGAAGAATGCCGCCGTGATCGGCGCCTTTCCGGTGGAGGAAAGCGATGATCTGATGCTGATCTCGGATGGCGGGCAAACCATTCGTGTCGCGGTGGGCGGCATCTCCATCCAGGGCCGCGCCGCCCAGGGCGTCACGGTGTTCCGGCTGGACGAGGGCGAGCGTTGCGTTTCCGTCGAACGCATCGCCGATGTGGGCGGTGAGCAGGCATGAAACCTAAGAAACGCGTGGGACTTTATCCGGGCACCTTCGATCCGGTAACGCTGGGGCATCTCGATATCATCAAGCGCGCCGTCAAGCTGGTGGACCATTTGGTGATCGGCGTCGCCACCAACGCTTCCAAAGAGCCGATGTTCACGCTCAAGGAACGCAAGGCGATGCTGGTGCGTGAGGCGACGCCGCTGGCCGAAGGCCGCGCCACCATCGAGGTTCAGTCCTTTGACATGCTGCTGGTCAAGTTCGCGGAGGATGTCGGGGCCTCGATGATCATTCGGGGGCTGCGGGCGGTGTCGGACTTTGAGTATGAATTCCAGATGGTGGCGATGAATCAGCGCCTCAATACCGAGATCGAGACCGTGTTTCTGATGGCCGATCCCCGGCACCAGGCGATCTCCTCACGGCTGGTGAAAGAGATTGCGCTGTTGAACGGCGATGTCAGGCCCTTCACCACGCCTCAGATTGCGGACGCTTTGGTCAAACGATGCAAGGAACGGAAGTAATGGCACGTGATCCCGAAAATACCCTGATCCTGGAACTCAAAAGTGGGCCGGTGGCGGTCGCGCTGAGGCCCGATTTGGCGCCCAACCATGTCACACGCATCAAGGAGCTCACCCGCAAGGGGTTCTATGACGGGGTTGTGTTCCACCGGGTCATTCCCGGCTTCATGGCCCAGACCGGCGATCCCACTGGGACGGGGGCGGGCGGTTCGGACCTGCCGGACCTCAAGGCCGAATTCTCCGGCGAAAAGCACAAGCGAGGCACGGTTTCGGCGGCGCGCACCGGAAATCCCAACAGTGCCAACAGTCAATTCTTCATCTGCTTCGACGATGCGCCCTGGCTCGACCGCCAATACTCTGTCTGGGGCGAGATCGTGGATGGCATGGATCATGTCGACGCCATCAAGAAGGGCGGCGAGCACAATAACGGCGCCATCTCCGGTGAGCCGGACAAGATCCTGAAAGCCCGGATCGAATCCGACAAATAGGCGGAGCACCGGCCAGGAAAAGTGTGAAGCGGCCGAAGGCCGCATAACGGTTTTCCGTTCCGTCGTGCGAACATCATAAACCGCAACATTAGGTGAGTGGCGCGGCCCCCCCCCGCGCGCGCCCTAAAAGCCGTGCGATTGCGTACGGGAGTGTTTCGTGGCCGAACCCATCAGCTTTATCGATCTGCAGGCCCAGCGCCGCCGGCTAGGGGCGCCGCTGGAGGCTGCCATCCCGCGCCGCCGTGGAGGGCGGGCAGTGGATCCTGGGCCCCAGGGAGCCCAGCTAGAACGTGATCTGGCGGCCTGGGCAGCTGAAGCGGTCTAGCCGACCCGGGGGACTACAAGATGAGGGTGGCAATGGGTGCGCCCGTCTTGTCCCGGCATTCCTCAGCCGCCTTTGCCACGACAAATGCCGGGCAGGTGATCAAGTCAGCCGCAGAATTTTTAAGATGTTGATTGAGCGCGAGGTTTTGGCTTCGTTTTCCCAAAAGACGTTTTTTTGGCTCACGCTTTCCGTCAACTGAGGTTGTTTCCGGATTTGGTCGCAATCGAATAGCTCGGTGGCCAAATGCGGTGCGAATTTATTTCGCTTTTGCTTTTCGCTTTGTTGCTTTGCCCTTGGCGGTAGCCGCAGGCGCTTCGCCAATTCGGCGAGTGACCTCTTTCGAGAGCAGAACTCCTGACCCGCGAGTTTCATCCTCATAGATGAACGTGATGCCCGCGCTCTCCAACACTTTCTCTAGCTTATTAATTGTTCCCGATAGCACTTCACGTCCGGCCTCATATCTTGAGATCGTGTTCTTATTTATTTTGGCCTTATTCTCGAGATCACGGACAGTCCAATTCAAGGCTGCACGTGCCATCCGTAGGTGGATAGGTTGCATCACGGGGATTGACTCCCGTCCCAAGTATGGTACAATGTCCCACTCATTGGTACAAACCCTAACGTGGATATTGTCTCATGCAAGTGTCATCCGTCTTAAGCACTGAGATTAACAGCTATCTGATTCTTGCCGAGCAGCTCAAAGCCCAGTTTGGCAACCTCGACGAAGACACGCTGGCCGACACGCTGGAAGGTATTACTCAGCTGCCAGACCTGATTACGCAGATTGTGCGCTCGGGCCTGGAGGACGAAGTGCTCTACAGCGCGCTCAAGCAGCGCATGGAGGAGATGCAGGCCCGGCTAACGCGGCTCAAGGAGCGCCATGACAAGAAACGCGCCATGGCCGCCTGGGCGTTGAGCCATGCGCAGATCCCCCGCATTCAAGCTGCGGATTTTTCCTTGTCTCTGCGCCCCGGTTCTCAGCGCCTTGAAGTCCAAGACGAGGCGCTGGTGCCGCCCCTGTTTTTTGTTCCCCAGCCACCGCGCTTAGATCGTGCGGGTCTGTCGTCAGCCCTTAAGCGGGGCGAGGCGGTCGATGGCGCCATTCTGGTCCAAGGCGAACCAACCATTCAGGTGAGGGTGCGATGAGCAGTTTTTCTCCAAGACAAATTCGTGGGTTGACCGGGAAACTGGAGCGCCACCAGGTCCGCTGCCGCAATGTCGAGGGCAGGGAGATCTCCTACATCGAGGGATGGTTTGCCATCGCCGAGGCCAACGCCATTTTCGGCTATGGCGGCTGGGACCGCGAGACGGTCCACTTTGAACGGGTCTATGAGCGCAGCCGCGGCGAGACCACGTCTTGTGCCTATTTGGCGCGCGTGCGCATCCGGGTGCGTGCTGGTGTGGTGCCAATCCTGCGAGAGGGAACTGGCTGGGGTTCAGCCAGCGGGCACAATCTGGCCGATACCCACGAGCGTGCCATCAAGTCTGCCGAAACCGACGCCACCAAGAGGGCTCTGGCCACCTTTGGAAACCGTTTTGGTCTTTGTCTCTATGACAAAGAGCAGGGCGGGGTGTCGGGACCGGCGGACAGCTTTGTCATTCACGGTCCGGATGGCCGTGTGTTCGCCGATCGCCTGTCGCCACAGGCTTTCTGTTCGGGGTTGCGACATCTGATCACCAAGGTCGAGACGCCCACGGAACTTGCTCTCTGGTTCGCCCGGAATATGGCCCAGATTGGCAAAGTGCGGGAATGCATGCCCGCCCTCAAGAATGCCAAGGGTGAGCATTATGCCGACATCTTGGAGCGGCTGATCATCGAACGACTGACTGCCCACCCCGTCGAGGTCGAGGATGCCGGCTTGCCGCAGCCCATGATCGATGGGCAGGCGCAGCCTTCCAAGATCGCGCCGGGGCCCAGGATCGACAAGGCTTCTCTTACAATCGCAACGTCGCGCCGTTACCGGGACAAGGCCCACTTGCGGGCCGTCTCAGTCAAGCCATGCTTGATCTGTGGCCGCGAGCCCTCCCACGCCCATCACCTCAAATTTGCCCAAAGCCATGGTCTGTCGCAGAAAGTCAGCGACGAATTTGTCGTTCCCATTTGTTCCATCCACCATGATGAACTGCATCGGGCCACCATCGAACTGCAGTGGTGGCGTACCCAGGGCATCGATCCACTTCCCGTCGCCGCGGAACTCTGGAAAAACACCCGGCAGGGCAGCGTTCCAGGAAAGATCGCGGCTCCGCCGCCACAGCCGAACAGTAGCGTGAACGCTACTGCCGAAACGGAGCCGGGCACAGTGAGCCTGCCGAATTAATTTTGACGCCGATCCGGTAGCGCAAGTGCGTGACACTCGCCGCGCGTCGGTACTTTGCCGTGACCAGTTGGCGCAGGCCTTTCCAAGCAGCCAGATCCATTCAATATAAACTGCAATATTAGGTGAATGGCGTGGCACGGCGACCGGGCCTTAAAAGCCCTGCAATTCCCTAGGGGAGCGTTCCGTGAATGATCCAATTGCTTTTATCGATCTGCAGGCCCAGCGCCGCCGCCTGGGCGCGCCGCTGGAGGCTGCCATCAAGGCGGCAGTGGAAGGCGGGCAATGGATCCTCGGGCCGCAGGTGGCCCAGCTGGAAAGCGATCTGGCAGCTTGGGCAGGTGTCAAACATGCCATTGCCTGCGCCAATGGCACCGATGCCCTGCTGCTGGTGCTCAGGGCGTGGAGCGTGGGGCCTGGGGACGCGGTCTTCGTCCCGGCCTTCACCTTTGCCGCTAGCGGCGAGGTTGTGGCGCTGGCCGGCGCCACGCCGGTGTTCGTGGATGTGCTGCCCGATACCTTCAACTTGAACCCCGCCAGCCTTAAGGCCGCCATTGCGCTGGTAAAGCGGCAGGGCGCACTGGTGCCCAGGGTGGTGATGCCGGTGGATCTGTTCGGCCAGCCCGCCGATTACCGGACCCTGGCGCCGATCGCGGCGGAAAATGGTCTCAAGCTGCTCTGCGACACGGCGCAGGGGTTCGGCGGCCTCTTGGACGGCAAACGGGCCGGTGCCATCGGCGATGCGGCCGCGACCAGCTTTTTTCCGGCCAAGCCACTGGGCTGCTACGGCGATGGCGGCGCCTGCTTCACCGATGACGATGAATTGAAGGACCTACTGCGTTCGCTCCGCATGCATGGCCAGGGCAGTGACCGGTATGAACACGTTCTTATCGGCTTGAATTCCCGGCTGGACACCATCCAGGCGGCCATCCTGATCGAGAAGCTGAAAATCTTCGAGGACGAGATCGAAAAACGCAACCGGTTGGCAAAGCGGTATGGCGATGCCTTCGCCGGCTCCAACCGGATCGTGACGCCGCGCGTGATCGAGGGCGCGGTATCGACCTGGGCGCAATATACGTTGCAGGTGGACAACCGCGCCAAATTCCAGGCCGATCTGAAAGCGGCCGGGGTGCCCAGCGCGGTCTATTATCCGATCCCGCTGTCGAAGCAGAAGGCCTATGCCCATTACCCGGCGGTGCCGACGCCCGTCAGTGAAGCATTGTCGGAAAAGGTCGTCAGCTTGCCGATGCATCCCTATCTGGAAGCCGCTGTTCAGGATCGCGTCATCGCCGCGGTATTGGGCAGCGCGGGCTGAAAAGACGGATCGAACCTGTTATAGGCGCGGCATGGATGTGTCGCTGTTTGATTTCGAATTGCCCGAAGAGCGTATAGCGCTTCGCCCGGCATCTCCGCGTGACGGCGCCCGTTTGATGGTCGTGCACCGCGATGGCCGCATCGAGCATCGGCACGTACGTGATCTTCCCGATTATGTCCGGGCCGGCGATGCCATGGTGATCAACGATACGCGGGTGATTCCGGCACGGTTGCGTGGTGCGCGGCTGCGCGCGACAAGTTCCGCCAACATCGAAGTATTGCTGCATCGCCGGCTGGCAATGAACCGGTTCGCCGTTCTGGCGCGGCCGGCAAGCAAATTGCGGCAAGGCGACGCTCTTGCTTTTGGTAATCTCAGTGCGAATGTCGTGGCGCGGGGCGCCGGCGGGGAAGCGGAAATCGAATTCGGCCTATCCGGGTCGGCCTTGGATGCCGCCATCACGAGGCTGGGCGAAGTGCCTTTGCCACCCTATATCGCGGGCAAGCGCAAGGCGGACGCCCAGGACAGGGATGATTATCAAACCATCTTCGCAAAAAACCCAGGTTCCGTTGCAGCCCCTACCGCGGGCCTTCATTTCACGCAGGAATTATTCGCCTCGCTCGCTACGAAAAATGTGATTCGCGAAGTTGTAACGCTGCAGATCGGATTGGGAACGTTCCTTCCAGTTACGGCCGATGATACCGTGCAGCATCGCATGCATGCCGAACATGCCGTCTTGGACGGGGGTGTTGCCAGCCGACTCAACACGGTGCGCGAAACCGGTGGCCGATTGCTCGCCGTCGGTACGACGTCGCTAAGAACCTTGGAAAGCGCCACAGGCGAGAATGGTGTGCTGCAAGAATTCAATGGGGACACGGAAATCTTCATTGTGCCCGGACATCGCTTCCGCGCGGCGGACCTTTTGCTGACGAATTTTCACTTGCCGCGTTCCACGCTGTTCATGCTGGTCTGCGCTTTCAGCGGAATTGAGGTCATGAAGAAAGCTTATGCGGAGGCGATTCGGCTGGAATACCGGTTCTATTCCTATGGCGACGCCTGCCTGCTGCTGGGCTGATACTATGTATGAATTTCCTGACGATTTCGGATCGTCTCGGCATTCTTGCGGTACCAATCGACGATCATGGGGATGTTCTTCGGCAGGTTGTGTTTGGGTTTCCAGCCCAAATCTGCGATCTTGTCCCAAGAGATGGAATAGCGTCGGTCATTGAACGGTCGGTCCTTAACAAACTTCACACTATCCTCGAATGTCGTATTGAACTGCTCGCAAATCATTTGCGCGATATCGCGGTTGCGATGCTCTTCCTTGGAGCCGATGTTGTAGATTTCGTTAATGACGCCCTTGTTGACCAGCAGAACCAGGGCCGCAGCGAAATCCGGCGCGGCGAGATAGTGCCGAACATTGTTGCCGTCGCCATGCAGCGGAATTTTTTCACCGTCGATCAGGGACATGATGCATCTCGGGATCAATTTCTCGGGAAATTGCCGGATGCCATACACATTGTTGGCTCGAACCACGATAACCGGCAGCTTAAACGAATGACGGTAGCCATTGACGATCATTTCCGCCGCCGCCTTCGAGGCGGAATAAGGGTTTGTAGGATTCATCTCGCCGGATTCGTCGCATTCTCCGGACAGAACCTCGCCATAAACTTCGTCAGTACTTATATGGATAATGCGCGGGGCCTTGGCGTTGCGGCAGGCCTCCATGATCGTGTGCGTACCGAGCGCGTTGGTTTGAGTAAACAGCATGGAACTATAGAATGAGCGATCCACATGACTCTCAGCTGCGGCATGCACGACAAGATCGCAACCATGCACCAGCTTGCGGCATAGCTCATAGTCGCAAATGTCACCGACCACGAGTTGGGTCTGCCCAGTTTCGATCAACGGGGCAAGGTAACGTATGTCGGCCGCATAGGTCATTTTGTCGAATACGACGATACGGCAATCGGGGAAGGCCGCTGCGAGGGCATCAACGAAGTGCGATCCGATGAAACCGGCGCCCCCGGTAATCAGGATTTTTCGCATCTAAGTCTCCGGCCCAAATTCTTGCAATAGGCTTGAAGCAACGATTCATCAAATGGCAACGCGAATTGATTGCGCCACTTGTCCATGTCGAGAAAAAATTCGTCGCGTAGTGTCATTGGATCACAAATCAGTCTTCCATCTCCATACCCTTCACATACCCAATCCGCCAAATCACCGCAGTTCACCGCAAAGCCGGAACCAAGGTTGTAGATGCCCTGCGTTCGGTCGAGAGCACGGTCGAGCAGCAGGGCAGCCGCCAGTTCGACGGGTAGGAAGTCACGCCTCGTATCGGGGTGCATATCAAAGAATATTGTGTTTTCTTGTTTTAATGTTTCAAGCATTAGTCCAAGAAAGCTTTTTCGAGGCGGCGCGCCATCATATTCGTATCCGAATATGTTCGAAAGGCGGAATATGCCTGCCAAGCCGGAAAGTGAGTCAAGTACGGCTTTTTCCGTGAGGGCCTTGTTCCGCCCATAAGCGGTCTCATCGCCCACTGCGGTCATCATTTCCGTCGCTCCCCAGCGGCAGTCCGGACCGTAAACGCGCCGCGTGCTGAGCATGACAAAATGAGCTTTTGACTGTCGTGCTGCGCGGGCCGCCCGAAGGTCATAATCGAGCCCCGAGGAATAGGCCCCAGACCGGTATCGGGGATGAAGCGCGAAGTTGATCAGGCAATCGGCCGGCCCAATATCGTCCAGTGGTGCATCATGCGCGAGCGCGAAACAATCAAGGCCGCGAGCTTGTGCGACATTGGCAACGGCGCGCGCAATGAAGCTCCCCTTGCCGATAAGAACGATGCGCATGATTTCTCCGACGGACGGAAAATTGCTTAAAAGGCGTTGGTGCCTTTGCAAAGATGCACGACCGTACGGACTAGAATCGCGATGTCAAGAAACGGGGTCCATTCCGCTGCATATTGCAGGTCGGTCCCAAATCTATCGATGAGATGTTGCTCTGTTTCTGTGTTGCCCCGCAGGCCGTTAATCTGCGCGAGACCGGTTATTCCCGGCTTCATGCGATAACGCGAATAAAAATTGGGAATCAGATCGTCGTATAGAACGGTACCTGCCCGCGCCCCTTTGGGGTGCGGTCTGGGCCCAACCAATGACATGTCGCCCAGCAGAACATTGAGCAGTTGCGGCAGTTCGTCGGCACTGCTCCGGCGCAGGAAGTCGCCGACGCGCGTCACACGGGGGTCGCAGCGCTGGGTAAGCTGGGACCCTGTTGCATCCGTGAGGTCGCTACGCATCGAACGGAATTTGAACATCTGGAATGATTTGTTGCGATAACCCGCGCGTTCCTGAACGAAGAACACCGGTCCCGGGCTCTCCACTTTAATCGCGATTGCGCAAGCCAGCATGATCGGTGCGAAAAAAATCAGCAAAACGGCGGCGCCGAATGTATCCATCAAGCGCTTGGCCGTTCCGCGCCATCCTCGCAGCGGCGGCTGGGTAATAACGGCGGCGGGCGCACTCCAGGGCCCGAATATGCGTTTCTTGCCCCAACGGGGATCGAACACGCGATGTTCCAGCCTGTCCTGGGGCGTAACGCGAACCAATGTGACAGCCAGCCCCGCCAAAGCCGCGATATTTGCCTCTCGCGCTTCGTGGCCGGCAAGCACGATTTCGTCCAGCTGGTCTGCCTGTGTCAGATTGCTCAAGAGATCAAATGCAGCTGGTGAACCTCCGAAGACGATTTCGATGTCGTCGCGCTGGCGCAACAGTTTGATCAGCGCCATGCGCTGGGCCGGGTCATCCGCCGCGACGGCAACAAGGCGTGTGAGATGTCCCCGCTGAAGCAGGAATGCTTTCAACAGCGAAGTGGGAATTTTGATTCCGTAGACGCCCGCGAACAGTGTCGCGGCGCAGAATGCCACGTAAGGCAAGGTGCCGCCGCCCAGCGTTGCCGCAAGTGCGGCAAGAGTAGCGCCGGCAAGTGCGCCGGATAGTAGGGAGAGGCGGCTCGAGAAACGATCGAAAGTCGCCGCACCGGAGAGGAATGCGAACATCATTACGACGAAGGCAATCGCTACGCTGGAAGCGACAGCGTAACGAAAATCTCCATGTCGAAGTTGCGGAGTTGCCAAGATCGCGAATGCCACCAAGCCGATCAGTACCGTTTCCAGTGCCACGAGCAAATGGCAAACGATTCGCTGGGAGAACCGTAGCGTGTGAGCCGGCGGTATGGCGACAAAATCCCGGCTTTCCACAAAGCCGCCGCGCGCATCTACAAAGCTTTCTTCAACCGTCACTGGTGGGCCCGTTCGTTGAAATCATTATTTTTCTAAACGCGGCAACGACAAGGTGATCCCCAAACCCATCATCGGCATTTCGTGGGAATCTGCTCCAAGTTGGTTACGAATTTCTTTGCGTGCGTAACATGGCAGATTTTTGACCTGGTTCCCCTTAAGTTTGACAAACGTACCATCTCATGAAAAGTTCCAGCAAGATTAAATACTTAGCTAAGATTATAGTTTGCTAAGTTTGCATATATCGGCCCTGCCGCGCACGAATTGGATCGGTCCCGCATGCCCGGCATCGTCTTTGATCTGTCTAAAACGGACGGAAATGGCCGTTCCGGCGCGATCAGCACCTCCAGGGGTGAAATACGTACCCCCGCTTTCATGCCGGTTGGGACGGCGGCCACGGTCAAGGCGATGCTGCCGTGGAGCGTCCGCGAGACCGGGGCGGATATTCTGCTGGGAAATACCTATCATCTGATGCTGCGGCCTGGGGCTGACAGAATTGGGCGGTTGGGTGGTTTGCACAAATTCATGGGTTGGGACGGCCCAATCCTAACAGATTCGGGCGGCTTCCAGGTTATGTCGCTTTCGTCCCTGCGCAAGATCACTGAAGACGGCGTTCGCTTTCAGTCGCATATCGACGGCAGGTCCGAGTTTCTGTCCCCCGAGCGCGCCATGCAGATCCAGAGGTTGTTGGGATCTGACATCCAGATGGTACTTGACGAATGCCCGGCATTGCCAGCGCCTGAAAGCACAATAGAGGCATCCTTGAACCTATCGATGCGATGGGCAGCACGCTCGAAGGCCGCGTTCGGGCAACAGCCGGGCCGCGCCTGCTTCGGTATCGTGCAGGGCGGTACAATCGCCAAATTTCGTCAGCGCTCGGCTGAAGCGCTGCGTGAGATTGATTTTGACGGATATGCCATAGGCGGTTTGGCCGTGGGGGAGGGGCAGAGCGCAATGTTTGAGACCCTGGACGCCACTCTGCCACATCTGCCATCGGATGCTCCACGTTACCTAATGGGAGTGGGAAAACCTGATGACATAGTGGGCGCGGTCGTGCGCGGAATAGACATGTTTGACTGTGTTCTCCCGACCCGGTCAGGCCGTAACGGTCAGGCGTTCACCTGGGACGGGCCCCTCAATCTCAAGAACGCGCGCCACGCGGACGACAATATGCCAATCGACGCTGCATGTCGCTGCCCGGCCTGCCGCCAATTCTCCCGTGCTTATCTGCATCATGTAGTCAAGGCGGGCGAGATCATCGCCAGCATGCTGGTCACTTGGCACAACCTTACATTCTACCAGGACCTGATGGCTCGATTGCGCGCCGCCATCGCAGGCAGTGAAACTAAGGTCTTCGCCGCATCGTTCCAAAGCCGTTATGGGGCGGCAAACGAGGCATGAAAGCGAGGGTTTCGCGCTCTTCCCAAAGTGGTTGACCCGCCTGCGCCGGGCCCATATGGTCCGCCCACTTTTGGGGGCCCGTAGCTCAGCGGTAGAGCATCTGACTTTTAATCAGAGGGTCGATGGTTCGATCCCATCCGGGCTCACCAACTATATCGAGGGTGACAAGATTGCGCCCGAACACCCGGATTGTTCTTCTGACAAAAAGGACGAGCGAATTTCGTTCTTCTGGGTTCAGGCTTGAATAGGGCGGATAACTTGGCGCCAAACTTGAAGTGACATAAACCAAAGATTGACGCATGCCGTTCCAACCACGAGGCCAGCGGCCATGCCCGTGGTCCCGAAGAAATGCGTCAGCAGCGTCCCCAAGGAAATGGAGAGCAGGCCCTCGATTAGATAGGCCTTGCCCACGCGATGCAGACTCCCGGTGGCGGCCAGGAAATTGAAATGCATCACATTTATCATCCAGATGCTAAAATAAATGCCCAGCATCAATGTTAGTAGAGGGGGTATCAGGAAGTCCGCGCCGAGCCATCTATGCAGAAGAAATTCTCCAAAAAAAATGTCGATCAGCAGTCCCGTACCGCAAATAAGCGTTACCAAACTCGCCGCCCGGAAATAAGCGCGCCGTACCCACAAACGATCATGATGTGCGTAGGCGTTGGCGATAGCCGGGACCAGTGGCTGGTAGATGAGGTTCATTCCGCTACCTGCGAGGATGAGAACCTGCATGATGCTGCCAAAGGCGGCTGTCGCCTGCGTGCCGGCTAAATGCGCGACAATGAGAGTCGGTAGAAAAGATACAAGGAAATACGAGAATTGCGCGGCCAGCGCATTGCCGGCCTGCGGGGCTAATCGTTTTCCGGTTTGCACCAGCTGCACGCCGCCGCGAACCAGATAAGGGCGTTGTATGCTGATCAGCACCATATCGATCAACATCAGTGCTGTGAGAGGACCGTAGATCGTGATCAGGAAAGTAACGATCGTTGATGTACCAGATGTGAAATGGAACAATCCAACCATGACCATCAGATTGGCAATGGCCGCCCATGTGTAGGAATAATGAAGTTCCTGATAGCCGCCGCGAATTGACGGCGCCACGCTTCCGATCAATTGGAAGCAGGTGAGCAGGACAACAGCTTTGTAGGCCGAAAATATCTGGCCCGGCGCTACGCCGTGGATTGCGACCAATTTTGATGGCGACACAAAATATCCCAACGCCAACATGACCAGAGCAAATGCCACGCATGCTGCAAAAAGATAGATGATCGCAGTCTGGAAAATATTCCGCTGAAGATCACGATCATTGGCCACCGACGCGGCGGAGACAAATCGCGGTAACGAGGGCGCCAGCCCTAAAGCCAGGAGACTCGCCCAAGCAACCAATGCCTGCAACGCCAGGAACGCGGCATATCGTTCGGTCCCCAGGGCTTTTAGCGCCAGCGGGAGAGCCAGCCACTGTACCGTGACCGCCAAAGTTTTGGAAACCACGCCCATGACCAACGCGTAGGTCAGTCGGCGTTTTCGCATTTTCTGACCTTCGGCGATCGCTTCTGCTGAAACGGGGCTATCGATTGTCATCGCGAACTGAAAACGGCATGCATGGCGAAAATTCGCCTTTCAGCAAAATTTGAGCTGGTTACAAATTCCGGTCCAGAATATCACGGCTTGGCTGACGAGAGAAAAACGCTGCAAATGCGATCAATTTTCTCTTCGGTCAGCTCGCCACACATAGGTAGGCTCAGCACGCGGGAGGCCGCGTGCTCTGTATGAGGCATTGCAACTCTTTCCGGCATGACATCTTTGAGCGCCGGCTGCCTGTGCAGCGGGACAGGATAATGCACACCGTGGCCGATACCGACCTCGTCAAGAATCCGCGATATCTCATCCCGATTCTCGACCTCGACGACATATAGGTGATAGGCGGATTCCGTCGCGTTGGAAGGCTCGATGGTTTTGAAGCCATGAGGTCGCAACCGGGAATCATACAGGGCCGCGCTGCGGCGGCGCGACGCAGTCCAGTGCGGAAGATATTTCAGCTTTACCGACAGAATGGCGGCCTGCAGCCCATCCATCCGCTGATTATAACCGATGACATCGTGTTCATATTTTGACAGCCGGCCATGATCTCGCAAGCGTTTGACCTGAATTGCCGCTCCGGCCGAAGCCGTGGTGATAAATCCGGCGTCCCCGAATGCGCCGAGATTCTTGCCCGGATAGAAGCTGAAGGCGGCGGCGTCGCCTAATGTGCCGGCGAATTGCCCGTGATAGGTGGCGAGATGTGCTTGCGCCGCATCCTCAATCACTTTGAGATCGTGACGGCGCGCTATCTCCATGATCGGAGCCATGTCGGCGGGTGTGCCGTAAAGATGGACCGGTATGATCGCCTTGGTTCTGGGGGTTATTGCGGCTTCGAGGAGCCTGGGATCGAGCGTATAGCTGCGCGGGTCTATGTCCACAAAGACCGGCACTGCTCCAACATGGAAAATTGCCTCGGCAGTCGCAAAAAATGTGTGGGAGACGGTGATCACCTCGTCGCCTGGGCCAACCCCCAACGCCTCCAACGCAAGAGAAATAGCAGCGGTGCCGTTGGCGCATCCAAGACCGTACGATGCCCCCAAGGCTTTGCTGAATTCTTCTTCAAATTGGGCGGCAAAGGGACCCTGAATAAAGGCGCGCGATTCCAGAACCGCATTCATGGCCGCCGCGATTTCCGGTTTCAATTTGAGATACTGGCTTTCAAGATCGACAAACGGGATCGTCTCGCTCATTTTAACTCCTAAACGGCAGGTTCGAGCTTGTCCGGGGCAACAAGGCGGTAACGGGAGCCGTCGATAGGACAAATCAGGTCTTCCTTCAACCGGCCACCTGCTTTGCTCATCCAGCCGATTCGCCGGGCAGGATTGCCGACCATCAAAGCATAGTCAGCCACCGAACGCGTTATGACGGCGCCAGCCGCAATGAAGCAATATCGACCTAGATCGCGACCGCAAACGATGGTGGCATTGGCTCCTATCGTAGCGCCGTGCCCCACATTCGTGGCACGGAATTCGTCCTTGCGTTCGATTTCGGCCCGCGGGTTTATTACATTCGTAAAGACACAAGATGGTCCGCAAAAAACACCGTCTTCCAACGTCACACCAGGATATATGCTGACATTATTTTGCAGTTTGCAGCGGTTGCCGACGGCTACGTCGGGCCCGACCATGACATTTTGACCCAATATGCAATTCCGACCGATGCGCACTCTGGCCAGAATATGCGAGAAGTGCCAGATGTTCGTGCCGTCGCCGATCTCCACCGGGTCGTCGATGTAGCAGCTCTCATGTATGGTCACGCCGGGAAAGCGCGCAGGTAGGTCGCATTCTTTCATTTCCGTCCCAATCTGCCCAACTTCTGTTCGAACCTAAGATGTACTTCGCGTCCTGACTCGATCGATTCGTAAATGGCGGAAATAAGTTCCAGAGATTTTCTTCCTTCCAGGCCATCCACAAGCGACGGGGCATTTTTTTCGATCGAAAGCACGACGTCCCTAAGGTAAGCGATGTGCCCAAAGCCATAGACGTCTGGCGGGTCCTCCCAGTATTTCGCCACGACTTCCTCATCGCCAGGCTCCGGTCTTGAGAAATTCCAGGTTCGCATCTTATTGACTGCAAACCCGCCGATCTCGACGAGTCCATATTCACCCAAAATCGAAAGTGAGCCTTCCGTATCCTTGGGTCGGGCGGCGGTTGTTGCCTCTACGACGCCAATCGCCCCGTTGCGGAAGGTAATAATCGCGGCGCCGGTATCTTCCGCTTCAATATTCGCCAGCGCCGTGCGCGATTTCGCCACGACCGATACGGGTTCGCCTAAACACCATTCGAGTAGATCGACATGGTGTGATGCTTGATTGGAAAAAACGCCTCCGTCCAAAGCCCATGTTCCACGCCACGCAGCCTGGTCATAATAAGATTGGGGACGGCACCATCGCACGCGCACAGTGCCCATGACGAGCTTGCCAAAGCGCCCAGCTCTGAGGGCTTCAATCAGTTTTGTGACCGGGAGGTTGTAGCGATTCTGCTTGACCACAAAGAGCTTTATACCTGCCTGGTCGCAAGTGCGGATCATCAAATCGGCATCTGATATAGTCAGTGCCATTGGCTTCTCAACGACCATGTGCTTGCGATAGGGTGCCAGTTGCACGCAATCGCGGGCGTGATGGCCACTCTCGGTAAGAATACTGATCACGTCGATGTCACTTTCCTTGTCGCGCATCATCGCGTGACAGTCAGTGAAGAAAGGAACGCCGTACTTGTCGCCTATCACTTGAGCAGCTTCAGGACGGACATCACACACAGCTGCAAGGCTCGCGCCTTCGACTTTGCCCTCGCCTAGTAGTTTTGCATGTTTTTGAGCGATGCGGCCACATCCCACCAAAGCGAATTTCAGCACCGATTTCTCCCGAATGAAATTCTGCGTTACAAAAGGACGGTCCCGGGGGACCCGTCTTCGACGGGCGAGCCCTGCCGGTAGGCCAATCGTATAGATCGTGAAAACATAACGAATTGACTTTTCCCTACATATTGTGTGACCGCGCAAGCCATGCCCGCGGCATCCATGCCATGTAAAGCCCCAGAAATGCTATGCCCTCTGTTAGCAAGGTCGTTGCAAATGGAATATTCACCACGGCAAAGGCTGGCATGACCATCAGTACCGCCAACGCGCGCGTACTAAAGCCGCGGGAAGCTGTGTTGAGGAATATGAAGGTCGCGGCCACGAACAGAGCGACGATCGGTAGCGCTTCGTATCCATAGGCTTCGATCGCATCGGTCGCCAGAAAGCTGGCATTGTAATTGCCCAGTTCATAGGCCCTTTGCATTTCGACTGCGACGGTGTGGTCGCCATAGGGGTACCTGAGAAAAAAATTTACACCTGTGATGTGGGACCAAAACGTGTGGGGGTGATTTTGGAAAAACGTATAGTATAGGCCGGAAGCATTGGCGGTAACGGCGTAGAGGCGGAAGAGGACGGTTCCCATGTATTCATATTGAATAAGATTTGCACCTGCAGACGCAGTGGAAGGTGATATGAGATACCAGATGACGCCGAGATAAAAAGGCGCGCCGAGCGCCAAATAGAATTTCGCCGTTGAGTCCCGTACAAAGAATCTCGCACACACATAGGCATAGATGAGCCAAAGTGGCGCTAATAGAGCGGTTTTCTGATAAATCATGCCATAGCACAGAACATAGCCCACCATGATCGCAGCAATGTACAGAAATCGGCGGAACATCAATGCAAGCGCCAGGAAAAGTGAACCGAAGCTGAATACGTACATAGTGGCAACTCTTTGCACGAGTGCGCCGTTGACTTCTTCGGAATAACGGGTCTCGTAGAGTTGCGCGAAGCTTACGAGATGAAAATCTTGCGTCATGCCGTATACAAATGTGGCGATCATGATCGCCACCGTAATCCACATTAGCCTTTTATAACCGCGTTCACCGAACGGAGAAGGAATGGGCGGCAGTTGGATGCGCGTGGCAATCGCTAACAAGGTGAAGCAGACAAGAAAATAGAAATAAGCGATTGGAAATGCTGCAGGCGCAACAAAATGCACAAAATAGAGCGGGGTCGGAAGGCCTACGAAAGCCATGAAGACCGAGAAAATAATTTGCGAAGCGTTTGTCAGTTTCGTTCCCGCTGGCAGGATCGTAATCGGCGTGAGGATGCAAATCCAGAAATAGGTCTCTGGCCGGCCTTTGTCATAGTACATCTGGAAATAGCCGTAGATGTCGGAGAGCCAATGCTCGAGCATGAAGCGGTGGCAGAATTCGTAGAGGACAAGACTTGCGTAGAGAGCTAACAATCCGATGACCTTGCGTATGTCCAGGCGCAGCGGCACTACATGCGAAGCATTTTGGCGAGGGGGGGGTGCGTCGCTGACAGCCATTTTGTCCTAGTGCGGAGGGTGAGTGTGGCCTGGCCGGTTGCTATTGTTCAGTTATCGCGCACGGGCAGGTCGGGTGCAACTCGCCCGGCGGTCAACCGTCATTGGGTGCGCGAAAGCCTCGGAACTGGGCTAGTAGATTCCTGCACAAAGGCTTGCTATAGCTGTAAAAAGCTCGGAAGGGTTCTGGAAAGTGACTACGCAGTCGGCCTGGGAAGTTGATATCGCCAAGATCAGCAGAACAATCTGGCGCCGCCGAGACGTTTTTTTCTCCGTACTGGGGGCGATTTTTCTTCTGACGGTCGTTGCGCTGCACGCGGTTTTGAAGTCGTACGACGTAACGGCATCGGTAGCGCCCGTGACGCAATCGTCTCAGCAGATTTCGGGAAGTATCAGCGCGCTTGCGAAGTTGGGCGGGGTCAATGTCGGCGGACTTGGCGCCGGTGGCGAGCAGTTTCGCCTTTTTATCAGCGCCATTACGTCCCGGGAGGTCGGAGATCAGCTGGCGCGCGATCAGACCTTGATGAAAGGATTGTTTCCCTTCCAATGGTCGGAGAGCGAACAACGCTGGAAGGAACCCAGTGGCATTCTGCACACGGTCAGTCATGTAGTTCAGGAAGCACTAGGCATCCCTGTGCGCCCTTGGGCGCCACCTTCGGGTGAAGATGTGGCCAAGTTACTCTCAACCAAGCTTGAGATTGACGAAGACCCCAAGAGTCCTGTTGTCACTTTACAAATGCAGTCGTCCCATCCTGAAGTGGCGCTACGACTCATGCGCGAATTGATCGCAACGATCGACGGTCAGCTGCGTTCCCGAGCCATGAGGAGGGTAGATGATTATATTGCGTATCTTACTCAGGAGATCCAAAGGGTCAGTGTCGCGGAGTATCGCGCGGCACTCACCGAACATCTCGCAGAGCAAGAACAAATTCGCATGATGGCGAGCGCCAATGTCTCGTTTGCCGCCCAGATTTTTAGCGCGCCGACAACGGCGACCGTGGCGTCCGGTCCGAAGAGCATTCTAATTCTCGTTTTTGCGATTATTATCGGCGCGGCTTTGGGAGGATTTATTGCCATCCGGGCTGATCGTTATAACTGGCGCTATGTTCGTTTCAGTTCCGTCAGGGCATCATCGGCCGGCCGCCCGGAGCGGAAGATTGGATCGGCCGAATTACGGCCGAAATAGCGGTTGCTCAAGGCTGGAGCCAGCGGGGAGCAGGCGCATTTTGCACCGTTAGGCTCGGCTGCAGGTGGTGCGGGTAATTTTGAAATATGACACCGTTCACTGTATTCTCGTCCGAGATTCCTTCAACTAGGTATGCGGCGATATTCCGATTATCGATGACGAAGTTCCGGATCATCACACCATCTACATATTTCCTCGCTGCTCGTCGGACTTGTAGCCGTCCGTCTCGACGGAAAGGCGCACCAGTGTTCCAGAGCGGTTCAGCACTGTCATGTGATCCAACAGAATATTGCGTACTTCCGCGCGATCACCATTGCGAACGCTTATGACGGTGCCTTGCGGTGCAATAGCGTGTAGGACGGCGATGTTGCGGAAAATGATTCCAGAAACCATATCGGTATGAAGCTCTGTGCCAACGGCCAGCGCGGCTCCAGCTCCGGTATTCATTTTTAGAATGGCGTTGAAACTCAGGTCAGTGACAGGATGGCCCCGAGCGCCCCCGTCTGGACTATAATTGGTGTCTTTGATGCGAATCGCGTCGTACAGGGATCGAATTAAACCACCCTTAACTGCGACATGGTCGCTTCCAGCGATTTCCAGTCCATCGCGCAATGCGTTAAAAACCTTGAGTCCGCGAATCGAGACGCCGAGGCTCTGCAGAATATGGACGGCCCAGGGAGCAATAGGACTCTATCCTAACGCACGAAGGTGTAAGTAAAGCTTGTGCGTCCGTCCACCGTCACCCACAAATCGCGGGACGCAAATGAATCCCCCTTTGGGAGCCGGACAAAAGTGGACGCCAGCTGGGGCCGCAGAAGCCTCGGCAAGCATTTCCAGTATCAGAAAAACTGCAAGCCAAACGTTCGCAAATGAGGGCGCGGCCTGCGGCGCGTGATCGCCAAGGGACCATATTACCTAATTCCGCATGTGTACGTCAGTCGTGCAAGCTGCGATCTTCCGTTTGAATAAGTTTAATGTCCGATGC
Organism: uncultured Alphaproteobacteria bacterium; assembly: GCA_903897605.1. Taxonomy (GTDB): domain Bacteria; phylum Pseudomonadota; class Alphaproteobacteria; order Micropepsales; family Micropepsaceae; genus Rhizomicrobium. The sequence continues at coordinate 69,877 of CAIUCH010000051.1, read as the reverse complement.
AACCATTTCTCGAACAAGTGCCTCAAAGGTAGTTTTATGTTTCCACCCCAAGACGCGGTGGGCCTTTGAAGGGTCGCCCAAAAGAAAATCCACCTCGGTTGGGCGAAAATAAGTCGGATCGACCTGTACCAAGATTTCACCGCTAACCGCATCGTAACCTGTTTCATCGACGCCTTCGCCTTTCCAGACAATCGTACGACCGATTTCGGCAAAAGCCAGCGCTGCAAATTCGCGCACGCTATGGGATTCACCAGTCGCCAAAACATAATCGTCCGGCCTGTCTTGCTGCAGAATTCGCCACATGCCTTCGACATAGTCACGCGCATGCCCCCAATCGCGTTTGGCGTCTAGATTTCCGAGATATAGGCGCTTGACGCGGCCGTGATGGATGCCGGCTACGGCTCTGGTGATCTTGCGGGTCACGAAAGTCTCGCCGCGTGTAGGGCCTTCGTGATTGAACAAGATGCCGTTTGATGCGTGGATGCCATATGCCTCTCGGTAATTAACCGTTGCCCAATAGGCATACAATTTGGCGGCGCCATAGGGACTCCGCGGGTAAAAGGGTGTTGACTCGTTTTGAGGAACGGCCTGGGCTTTGCCGTAGAGTTCCGAGGTTGATGCTTGGTAGAAGCGAACGCTGTTCTCGAGCTTAAGAATTCGGATAGCTTCCAGGAGCCGCAAGGTGCCAATCCCGTCCGCATTTGCGGTGTATTCTGGTGTCTCGAAACTTACCTGCACATGGCTTTGAGCCGCAAGATTATAAATCTCTGTCGGCATGACTTCCTGAACCAATCGCAGCAAATTGGTCGAATCGGTCATGTCACCGAAGTGGAAGAACAGGCGCGTCATTTGTTCGTGGTGGTCTCGGTAAATATGATCAATCCGGCCGGTATTGAAGGACGACGAACGTCGCTTTACCCCGTGCACGACATATCCTTTAGCCAGCAAGAGTTCAGCCAAATAGGCGCCATCTTGCCCGGTAACACCTGTGATCAGCGCGATTCGCGGTTTAGCTGGCACAGTTGATTTTCCCTTTCCATGTAACTCGCAGTGTTGACGCCGCGGCCAAGTCAGGCTGTACCAGAGATGGTCCGACTGCGCTAGTTTCCGTACTTTGTCACGAGGCTCAGAATTGATTGCATACGATTCCGGTAATTATGATGCGCAAGTGTGTGTGCCTGTCCTGCCCGGGCAATTGCTTCTCGCTCGGCTTCATGGGCCAGATAATGTTTGATCTTGGATACGCAGTCTGCGGCAGAGTTATAGGCTGCGACGTGTGTGCCCGGGGCAAATAGATCTGGCAGACCACGCAGATTATCGGTCAATAGGAATGTGCCGACACCAGTTGCTTCATACAATCGCAAATTCGCGGCGACGCCTCCGGCCGCATCAATATGAGAGTTAAGTGTAATCTTGGAGCGGCGCATGATCTCATACATTTCTCGCCCCCAAACTTCACCACGAACGTGACGACGCAATGGTGAACTCGAGGGGATTCCCGCAAATTGCGATAAATGGAGTGCGATTGGGAATTCGCTGGCAACCGCCTCAAGCAAGGCTATACGCTGCGTATGGTTGGAAGACAGGCCGCCGATAAACGATACCGCTATGTCCTTCTCCGGCGCCGTTGACAACCGGTCGAGAACTGCTGGCTCAAACCCCAAATGATAATATTCCGCTGGCAACCCCTTCGCTCGAAAGAATTCGATGATTGAGGGCACAATCGCGATAGCGAATGTATATGGACGTGCGTCAAAATTGGCGGGCGGCGAATTGCCATGCTGAACGATCAAGATGCGGTTCCGGCGCACCGTTCGGCTCATGATATCCGACGTGACGAGTTCGGGAATCTGATTTAAAATGACGTCCGGTTCAAAGGCTTCTACTTGAGCGAGTAGAATTTTTTGCAACATTTGGCTCAGTGAGGCCATGTAGCCCAGTTTCTTAGCCAAGGGTGCGAGCACAGTTCGTATCGGATGTAATTTGCGCTTCATCGTCATTATCATCTCGCCGGAACCCGGGACATGGTTGGTCGGCGGCAGCGGGAGCGGCACTTTCATCCCATGCTCATTGGCCCAGGCGCATTGCAACCAAGCATTGTTAACGAATATCTCAGTGGCCTGATGACCCAGTGCTCTAAAATTCAGAGAATAGAAATCAGCAACACCAAACAGTGTGTCGTAGCGTGACGCGAGCTGGTGCTCATAGGAGGCGCGCTCCAAGCCCGGATGCATCCGGTAATGCCACCTCAAGAAATCCGCATAGTCTGCAGTCAATATTAAGATACGCATGGAACGAAATGATTCTCCCACCATCTGGGTTTCGACGGGCGGCAATATTTAACACAGGCAAACGTAGATTTTCTCTTTGACATATCGAGTGAAGTGCTGTCGTGCCGGCAAGAGACCCAAACAAGTGACTTATTTGCCATTTCCGCGCAACTTGTGTTAAACGCGTAGCAATCCACCGCCCTGCCCGAATTTTGCGAAATGTTCAAGCGCTTCATTGACAATCTCTTCGTTCATTTGCGCGGCCTTGTCACCGCCGGAAAAACTATGAACGAAATCAAAATGCTGTCGGCGAAGCTTCTGATCGATCGAATTGCCGATGGCGGCTTGCGTATAGATATTCAAGGGGCCGAGTTTAAGGTCTTTTCGCAATTTGGCGAAGATGGAATTATCCAATATTTGATCCGTCAAGCGAAAGTCACGCGCGACGAGCGCACCGCTATCGAATTCGGCTCAGATTTCTACGGCGAAGCCAATACGCGGCTTTTGGTTTTGAATGATAATTGGCGTGCACTTTTGATCGACGGGAAACAGAGCAGTATTCGCTCTATCAAGCGGCAACCTTTCTATTGGTCTCATGATATCACCGCCGTTCGCGCTTTCATTGATGCGGAGAACATCAACGCCCTGATTTGCGACGCCGGTTTCAGTGGGGCTGTTGGACTCCTTAGCATCGATATTGATGGTAATGACTATTGGGTATGGGAGCGAATTACGGTTGTGGATCCAATTATAGTAGTGGCGGAGTACAATCCGGTGTTCGGTGCAAGTCGCGCTGTGACCATTCCTTATGATCCCAAATTCCATTTTTCCGGTGCGCATTGGTCAGGTCTTTATTACGGCTGCTCTCTCAAAGCTTTGGAGCTGTTGGGAACGCGCAAGGGGTATGCATTGGTAGGATGCAACAGTAATGGTAATAATTGTTTCTTTGTGAAGCGTGACCGACTGCGCGGTCAACCCATATTATCGTCGGAAGACGCATATGTTGAGGCGCGTTATCGTGAAGGACGAGATAGATCCGGGGCTCTGACATATGCCACAGGACTGGAGCAGTTGAAGGACTTTGCCGATTTGCCATTAGTAAATGTCGAGACCGGCACGACGATTAAAGTCCAAGATTTAATCGGTTAGGCGAGGGATCCGGTGAACATCGTTTCACGGTATTTTCGCGCGGGCATGACTCGGCGGATCCGCAAGCGGGTGTTGCCCAATCTGGGTCGCATCTTGACCGGTTGGCAGATACGCCGCTGTCGTTGCTGCGAAAGAATTACCTTATTCCTGACGTTCGGCACGGACGAGGAAACGCGTATATGCCTGCGCTGCACCGCGAACTTGAGGTACGAACTGCAAGCCGAGTATCTGCGCGAAAATTTCAATCCTGAATCACTCGATATTCTGGAAATGGATCCCAATTCCTGCCTGCGCCGATTCTTATCCAGGGGCCGCACCTACATCCGGAGCTATTTCCGTCCCGGCCACAAGCCGGGCACAGTGCGCGAGGAGGATGGTTCAGTGATGGAGGACATTACGCGCTTGACCTTGCCGGATGCTAGTCTGGATATCATAGTTTCCAGCGATGTCCTCGAACATGTACCCGACGTAGCAGCGGCATTTCGTGAGACCTTTCGTGTTCTTCGTCCGGGTGGAACACACGTGTTCACTGTTCCGTACGAGGCACGCACGGTGCGGCGGGCAATGATTGAAAATAATGGGATAATGCATATAGAGACACCTGAGTATCATTCCGATCCCCTGGATCCGCGGGGCATCCTCGCGTTTTGGCATTTCGGCCCCGACCTGGATGTTCACTTTGGTCACAGCGGGCTCGGCTTTGCACTTGTCAAGGGCCCCGAAGGCAAGCGTCGAAGCGTGGTTTGGGCTGCCCGTAAGCCGATCTAGAATTCTCGCTCCGCTTCACTGCAGATTGCGGCCTCAAGACGCTCGAATGCGGCACTAAAATCATAAATGGCTTTATAGGCTTTTCGTGCCCGTTGAGAGTAGCCCGCGTAGTCCGAAGCAATTGTAGCGAGCGCCTTGCTCAGCTGGCTTACGTCGACCACCCAGACACCACATTGCCAGTCGCTGATGAGTGATGGACATTCCGGGGTCACAATGATGATTGGCATTCCATGCCGCAGGTAATATGGCAGCTTTCCCGACGATGCCCAAGCCAAGGTCTTGTTGAGTTCCGCCGTTTCGTAGCAAACGAGCCCAATGTCGGCTCCGGCATAAACGCGATCTACGTCAGCGATAGGAACAGGATTTAGTGAAAAGAATGTGCGCTCCCCGCCCGCATCGCGCACCGCTTGAATATAGGGTTCCCTCGGATCTCGCAGCTGTCGTTCATGATAGACAAGCACAAAGTCCTTGGGCCAAGTTGCAACGGTCCCAGCGATCTCCAGGCTCAGAAGCGATGTACTGATGAAGCCCGAATGCAGTACGATCCAAGAATCTGGCGGAATTGGCAGGCGGCTGGTGAAGAAATTGTCCGCCAAGTCTTCCGGCATCGGCTGCGAAGGGGCATTTGGCACCTCAACATAGCGCGCTATCGGCATGCCCAGATCCTGCTCAAGAAGCGCGCGGCGCACAGGTCCTTGGTTGATAACGGCTCGTGCCTCGTTAAGCCGTTTTAATTCGTGAAGCTTCATCCAGCGAGTGAATGGGTCCCGCACCTCCCCGAGCATCGTCACCTCAAGCCCCCAGTACAGGAAGGGCACTGTTCGTGGCAGGACGAAGTCCATCGCCGCCAAGCTGTTCATGTCGACGGCGATGGCCAGGTCGGGGATACGGACCCGGCGCCAGCAAAACAGCGCGAACTGCGGAACTTCGAGGAATTCGCGAATGCCCTTGGCGATTGCGCGCAGCCGCATGTTTCCTCGACGCACATTGTCGGTGGAGCTGACTTGGCTGAGCCTCTTCATCCTGCGGCGGCGCAGCCATTCCAAGGCAGGTGCCATTATCGCCCGTGTGCGTGGGACGTGCTCATGAACAATTACACTTTCGGGCAACACTGCGGGAAGGATGTCTATGATCGGCCGCGTAATGAACACTTCGACGATATAACCGCGGTTCTGCAACTCTCGTATGGCGCCCAGCACGCTTGACGAAACGCTCAACCAGCCATCGAAGAAGAATATGATGGCGCGGGGTGTGTGCTTTAAAGTGCAGATTTTGCCTAAGGGCGGATTTTGCTCTGCCAAGCTCATTGCGGTTCTGTGTTTTCGGGGATCTCAAACGAAGACTCGCCCCGAATTGGCTCGGCGCGTCAACACTAAGTAACCCACCTGCGCTCAAAAGTCAGGCTGAGTTCAGGCGGGTCCGGATGAGCCCGTTGCCGCAGAACGGCTGACGATTTGGCTTTCCCAGCCGTCGGCGAAAGGCAAGACACCATCGGAAGCCCAAAAATAGAGGTTTCGGCGATCCGAATAATCTGTCTCGAAGATGGTTATATTCTCGAAATGGGGCTTGAGGAGCTTGCTCAGGTCTTCCCTGGACCGGCACTCGTTAACCTGCTTGGGACTTTTCCAGCGTTCGTCATGATACTCAGCCAGGGGCGTATGGCCCGACAGGGTGCCTTGAGAAGCGCTGAGCCGTTTCTTGATTTGTCGCATGCATGCGTGGCCTTCCTCTTCGGTGATATACATGAAGACCGCGTCCCAGACCACATTGTCGAAGTCACCTTCCGGCATTTGTGTCCGCATGTCGCCCAGGCAGTATTCAATATTGGAGGCACTGTGCACACGCTTGGCGTAGTTCAACGGCACAACGTCGAAATCTTGCGCGACAATTTTAGACGCCTTGCAGCTATAAAAGAAATATGCGTTGAAGCCGTCGCCACAGCCCAGTTCGAGTACGCGCGCACCCGGCTTGATGGCCAGCAAGGAATACACGCCACGTTCAACCCAATGGGCATAGCGCTTCGTCCGCCACTGCCAGTATAAATCGATTTTGTGCATAAAAAATTCGGGAGATGGCTGCATTCCCCATTGCACGAGATAAAGTCGATGGAATGCTCCCGACACCCATGACTCTGCAATTCGCGACTCGATGGAAAAAAAAAGCTCTAGTAACGGCTTTAGGAATGACAAAGTACGGGCAAGATTCTTGAGCGGCGATTTGCCCCCGCGCTTTTTGACCACGAATGTTGAGTTTCCATTTTCTGCATCGTTCATGGTGGGCCTGTCAGCAACATTTTACCGGTTTCAGTTCGTTTCGGAGGTCGGACAGTTTTTTCTGTCCAAACAACGCCTTGCGCAATTATTGGATTTCATTCATGTTTTCAAGCGATTGTTTTAAACTGGTATGTCTTGTGATTGGCAGAAATCGCCAATCCAGGCCTGAATGTCTGTGATGCGGGCTTGCTATGAAAGTGCGTAATCGGACATTTTGGCTCAACGTCCGAATACCGAGGTCGCATGAATAGCTATTTGCCTGTCTCTCGCCCGAGCTTTTCCGGGAAGGAAGAAGAATATGTTCTGGAAGCGCTGCGTAGCGGCTGGGTGTCATCACGAGGCCCTTATATTGACGCGCTGGAACAGGCGTTTGCAAAATATTGCGGCACACGTTTCGCCATTGCGGTAAGCAATGGAACGACCGGCTTGCATCTGGCGATCGCCGCATTCGATATTGGGCCGGGTGATGAAGTCATTGTTCCGGATTTGACTTTTATCGCGACAGCCAATGCCGTGGCCTATACCGGTGCAACGCCCGTGATCGTGGATATAGAACCCAACACGCTGACAATGGATGTGGCGGCCGTGCGTCGCGCAATTACGCCACGCACAAAGGCGATTGTTCCCGTCCATATATATGGCCATCCGGCCGACATGGACCCGATTCGGGCCACGGCTAAAGAATATGGTCTTTGGGTCGTAGAGGACGCTGCGGAGGCGCATGGGGCGACCTATAAGGGGTGTCGCGTAGGCGGCCTTGGCGACTGCGGCGTTTTCAGCTTCTATGGAAATAAAATCATCACCACTGGCGAAGGCGGGATGCTCACGACGAACGATTCCGGGTTCAATCAGCGGGCGCGGAGTTTGCGTGATCAAGCTATGGATCTCAAGCGCCGCTATTGGCATGGCGAGCGCGGATTCAATTATCGCATGACCAATATTCAGGCGGCTTTAGGATTGGCTCAGTTCGAGCAGATTGAGCAGTTTATTGCCAGGCGGCGGGAGATCATGGGTTGGTATACCGAAAATATAGCAACCTCGAATTCAGTGCGCCTTAACCGGAAGGCCGACTGGGCCGAAAGCGTACACTGGATGGTCTGTCTGGAGGATGATCGATTCAATACGGCGTCGCGCGAACGATTCATGCTCGCATTGGAGGCAGAAGGAATCGAAAGCCGGCCCTATTTTTATCCGGTTTCTGCCATGGGCGTCTATGATTCGGAAAAGAATCCGGTCGCCGCTCGCAAATCCATGATCGGTGTTAATTTGCCGACTTATGTCGGCTTGACCCAACAGGACGTTGCTAGGATTGGAAAGGTCGTGAACGCGCAGTTGTTTGCTGTCGCGACCTGACGGGTCGCGAATTCGCCCATGAACTTGGCTCCCAGGACCCTCAGCATTTAACGCTGTATCGCAACGTAATAAGCGCCATACGCTGCCTTTGCCGAAAATTGACCACGCAGGCAGCGAACGGCAATGATATCGCCAAAGCGACGCGCGGCCTATTCCGTAACAGCGTGCGCGTGATTTGTGGCGAACGGCCTTAGAAATGGATCGCGGTAGATCGACTTTTAGATGTCGAATTGAACTATCATTGTGGTGTCTGAGACTTCACGATCATGGTTAGAAGGTTTGTGACTCGGTGGCAGCGAGCGGACCGCTTGTTATTTTGCGTTCGCCTGGAATAATCGCGACACTCCACAGCGCTGGTTGCTTTGAAGGACTAATGCGGGCTCTCGGAATGACAACTACGTCTGCCAAATTCGACGTTTTGCTCTTTTGCGGAGATTTTTTCGGCTACGCAGAGGAAATCAAACGGCGTATCGAAGCGCGTGGGCTCTGCGTTGCACTTTTTGATGACCGCCCCGCGACGGACAGCTTGAATAAAGCAACTCTTCGCTTGGCGCCATGGCTCGTTCGGGTGAGCACCGAAAATTATTTCAAAGATATAATTGAATTGATGCGTGGCCAACCTATCCGAGATGTATTGGTGGTGAAGGCCGAAGGCCTATCACCCAACATATTACGCCGAATGCGCAAGGCCTTTCCGGGCGCTCGCTTTAGCCTGTACTTCTGGGATAGCTATCGCAATATGCCCGCCGACAGCTGGGAGAAGGTACAATTTTTCGATCGCGCATGGAGCTTCGATCCCAAAGACGTCGAGCAGGATACGCGTTTGGCTTATCGCCCGCTCTTTTTCGTGGAGGCTTTCACCAAACTACCAGACGTTGACCGAGATATCGATGTCCTATTCTTGGGCACTATGCATGGTGACCGCTTTCGGGTTCTGCAGCGAATTTCGCGTGCGCTGCCAATTGGCATCCATGTGGCCAAATTTCTGTATTTTCCCGCCTTTTGGCTGTTCGCGGTCCATGCCGCACGAAATCCTTCTTTGCTTTGGGCCGACAAATGCGATTTTATCTACAAGGCGAAAAGCCGTTCGGAGGTTGTGGCGCTCGTAGCGCGGTCACGCATAGTGGTGGATATCGAAAGGCCCGTGCAGTGCGGCTATACGATGCGCACTCTCGAGACGCTTGGCGCGGAGCGTAAGTTGATAACAACCAATGCTGAAGTCGTAAATTCGGATTTCTTTGTTCCAGGCAATATCGCCATCATTGATCGAAATTCACCGCGTATCCCCGCAGAGTTTTTTACTACCGTATATCAGCCGGTCCCGCCAAAAATTCTGTATCGATACAGTTTGGAGGGTTGGTTGGACGAAGTGTTGCCAACCAGCTGACGGGCAGAAAACATGCGTTTACTTATTACTGGCGGCGCAGGCTTTATAGGATCGCGGCTGGCATTAAAACTGGCTGGCCAGGGCGCCTCCGTCACGATCCTCGATGCGCTCATCCCCCAGGTCCATGGCTCGCGAGCCGATTTTTCCGATTCTCTCGCTTGCGCGGTAACTTGTATAAGAGGCGACGTTTGCAATCGTGATCTGGTGGCGAGACTGCTAAGGGACGCCGAGGTGTTAATCCATTTGGCGGCGGAAACCGGCACCGGCCAATCCATGTATGCAGTTGAGCGCTATAGTCAGATCAACACTCACGGTACTGCCGTCATACTTGACGCCATTGTTAATGAAAAGCCGAAGAAATTGCATAAGTTGATTGTTGCATCATCGCGTGCGGTTTACGGGGAAGGGGAATACCTGTGTCCCGTTCATAATCACGTTTTTCCTGCCGCTCGCTCATTCGCGGATATGGAGGGAGGACGCTTCGATCCAAAATGTCCGCTATGCGGGCAAATAGTCACGCCTGTGCCAACGAGCGAGGAAGCTCCGTTCGCGCCGTCTTCGTTTTATGGCCTTACAAAGCAGATGCAAGAACAGATGGTCTTGATGTTTGCCCGGGCGCTCGGCATTGACGGTTTCGCATTGCGCTATCAGAATGTTTATGGCCCCGGGCAAAGCCTGACGAATCCCTACACCGGCATACTGGCGATTTTCTCCAATCTGGTCAGGCAGGGAAGGGGGTTGAATATTTTTGAAGACGGCCTTGAGAGTCGCGATTTCGTCTATATTGATGATGTCGTTGCGGCGACGACAGCCTGTGCCGCGGCGGACGTTCATGGCGTCATGGCTCTAAATGTCGGGTCCGGCACGCGGGTTAGCGTTCTGGATGTGGCGCGCGCGATTGCCGAGCATTTTAAGGCCGATGTTCCCATTGATGTCACGGGCGCTTTTCGCCTGGGTGATATCCGCCACAATTTCGCGGATATATCGCGTATCTCGGAATTAACCGGCTTTGCGCCACGCTATTCCTTTGCGGACGGTCTCAGGAATTTCCTGACCTGGGCGGAGCGGAACAGCGCTTCGGACGCAGGCTTTGATCAATCTCTGTTGGAATTGAAAGAACGGGGTTTGATGCGGGCGCCGAAGCCTAAGGAATAGATATTCGATTGCGTTATTCCATGTCGCGCTTGGCGTTCGCCGGGGTGCTGATGAGCGGCGGGCCTTTTTGGCAGGGTCTATTTGCTTCGCGAGCGTGTCACGGCCCCGGTCCCGATCTCCATTCGGCTTCGCTGGAGCGGCGGGTTTCGTCGAACAGGGTAGCGTCGCTCAGCAATCGCTGGCCGCCGTCTCGCTGCACAGGCCGAAGATCGATCCCCCATTGTCCTTGCGTTTCGATCGGCAGCGCCCAATCAAGCGGAATTCTGATGATGATGCCTTTGTCGAAGCTGCCTTCGCCAAACTGTGCGGCGGAAACATTTGTCTTGGTAAAAAAGGCGCCGACTTCCACACCGGTGGAGAAGCGGCGCGTCATTTGGAAGGTGAGGCCGCGGTCGCCGGCAAGATATTGGCCCGCGCTGACCGCAAAGTTCAGGCCGTACCAGGGCGACGCATAATAAAGCGACACATGGCCGGTGAAGACATGATAACCTTGGAGGCCGAACAGACGGTCGAAGTTGCGTTGCCAGACTTCATAGCCGTCGGCGCCCAAGGCCCAGCGTTGGCCCTCTGGCCGCCACAGGACTTCGCCCCCGCCGCCGGCGAACATGCTTTCCAGATATCCGGCCTTTGCAGTCGCGAACACGTTCGGCGCCAGCCTCAAATGATATTCGCCTTTCAAGTCGCCGATACCGCTCTTGCCTTGTGCGAAGTATTTCAAGAAATCGCTGCGCACATGCGGCAAGGTGCTGTTGGATTGCCGGTCGAGATTGAAGTTATCGAACAGACTGGTTTCGACTTCTCCGTTGAGCAAAAAGCCAGGCACGATTTCGAGGCTGGCTTCCGCCCCTGCGGCGAGTTGTATGGCAAAGGGATTATCGGGATCGAATAATTCCTGTCGCAACTGTGGAAAAACATCCCAGGAAAATCGCGGATAGCTGTTCCTTTCCGCAGCGGCCAGCACGGGATTTTGCATTGGTGGGGGTGTGGCGGTCACGGCCGAGGTGTCGCCGAACAGATCCAAAGTCCCAATTTGCGAGAATTTACGTTCTTCCGGGCCTCGCAGAATGTCGAATTCCTGTTGCGGCACGCCATTGGACACCGCGATCAACCGGAAGCGCTCGATGTCGGGCGAGGTATCCCTCATCAGAATGCGCGTCAGCCGATCAATCGCATCGGCTTCTGCGAAATAGTGGAAGTTGTTGTAATATACGGTTGCGGTGCTTTCCGTCAGAGACAGAGCCTCGATGGTGATTTTCTGCTTGCGTGCGGCGGCCCGGATAGCGCGTATTCCCGCATTGGGGTCAGGCCGGGAGGCGTCGATTGTTCTGACGGATGTTTCGTTTCCCGTGTTGGAAAAGAAGCCGACAATGCTGGCGAAGGGAATATATTGGTAGGCAGGCGATGCCGCGAATGCGGTGACACATTGCGTCGGCGCTCGTCCATCGGTGCTTCGCACGAGCACCACGGTGATTTTTCCGCCGTAGTATTGGGCCAACTGTGCCGCAGCGATGCAGGTTGGCCCGGTATCGCCCGAAGCTGTCAGGACCAGCGACTGCCCGCTGATTTCCACATTTCTGATTTTGTTCTGATGCCACAGCGCATCGACGAAGTCGGTTCGGTTCAGGCTGGCACGCTGCGAGGCCGCGAGCGCCCCATTATGCTGGCGTAGAATCGTTTGCAGAGCCTGCTGCTGTTGCTCGGGAGAGCGTATGGCGACGGGGATCGGCTGCGTGCTCACCTTGGCCGGATATTGCGGATTGACGGGGTTGAGCTGGAACGAAACGCTGCCCCCGATGCTCCGTCCATAAAGCCAATCGAGCCCGACCGTGATGCTGTCGGTGACTTGGTAGGACGCGCCATAATTCATCTGGTTGCGAGGCGCGAAGGCGCCGCGCGATTGTTCCAACGCATAGGTATCGCTGCTGTATTCGGCGGTCAAAGACAGTTTCTCGATCGGCGTATGCCAGACCACGCCCCCAAATAAACCCGCATTGTGCCCGTGAAACAGGGTGTTGAAATCCGTATTGCCTGCCGCTGACAGACCCGGACGCGTGTTGAAAGACCGGGATATCAAGGAGAAGGGATTTCGGAACAGATCGGTCGAGCCCGGGCGTCCCCACCCGATACCCAGACTGGTATCAAAGCTCCCAAATTTCTTGGAGGCGACGAGATACTCACCGCTATAGAGACCCGTGCCGATGATGTCGTCGACGCCGACTGCGACCGCCGGAAAAATTCGAGTCTCGTCCCACAATCGCGCCTTGAGTGCAAAGCTGCGATCGTAATATACCGGAAAGGTTGGATCGAAATGTTCCAGGCCCGAGTAGCGGAACGATGTCTCGAGCCAGGGAAGAACCTGAAATCCGAAATTGTAGCGCTGTGTGTTCTGAAAAAAACTGGCGCCGACCGACAACTCCCCATCAGGCGCCATGCGCGCACTGGGCATGTCGATCATTCCGGCGCTACCGAAATTGTTGTGGATGGAGGTGCCCTCACTGAAGGCCAGTGCAGGATTTGTTGTCAGTCCCAGCAAGCAAAGGGCGGACCACAGGATCACGGGCCCGTTTCCGGGCCTTTTGGCTGCCCTTGCCCGCACGTTTCCGCCTTCAATCAACTGCCTTGGCCTTCCTTGCCTTTCACCTAAGCAATTGCAAGAAAATTCTTTTTTTAGTTACTAGGCTCGCTTGCCTATGCTAAAGCGCCTTCGCTGAAGCGCCTTGAGGGGCCAATGTTGAAAAGCTATCGGGGCAGGGTCTCGCCCTTTTCGCGCAGGGCATTTTTTCTGGTGGGCTTTTTCCTGCCCTTTATCACCTCGGCCATCGTTGTTGGGTTTTCTGGCGCGGGCCACGCCCAGTCGATCTCTGGAAGTTCTTCTGATCCGTTGAGCGCGTTGCGCCAGCAATATGGGCAGCCGGGGATAAATGGAACGACAGATCTGACCGGCAATGGCCAATCGAACGTCATCGTCCAAACCGCGCCGGCTCTAAGCGGCCCACCTCTGCCTTCTTCCCGGCTTGAACAAATCATGTCAGCTCGTGCCGGCGCAAGGTTGGAGCAATTTGGCTATGATCAGCTCGGTCGCGGCCGAAGCATCGCTATGCCTCAAACCGGTGCTGTCCAGGACGATTACGTTCTAGGTCCGGGTGATCAAATTGTTGAGTCTTTGCGCGGCCAGGAAAACAATGAAATACGCGCTGAAGTCAATCGTAACGGCCAGATCATATTACCGCGGTTAGGTCCGATTGCAGCAAGCGGTCGTAGCTTCGGCAGTTTCCGGCAGGACTTGGAAGCCGCGGTGCATCGCGCTTATGTCGCCACAGAGTCATCTGTATCTATCAGTCGAGTGCGTCAGATCAACGTACTTGTCTCGGGTGAAGTTAATATTCCAGGACAACGATTATTGACCGGCCTTTCCTCGGCGGTAGATGCAATCTTGATATCAGGCGGTGTGAGGAAGACGGGTTCGCTGCGCAATGTCCGCATCCAACGGGCGGGGCGCGAATTTACGATTGATCTCTATAGTGTGCTGACCAGCGGAGGATTTTCTTCCAGTCTGCGGCTTGCCGATGGCGACCGGATTGTGGTGCCACCGTTGGGCCGGACTGTCGTAGTGACAGGACTCGTCCGCCAGCCCGGCATCTTTGAATTGCAGGCGGGACAGTCGAGTATGCCGGTGCGAACTCTTCTTTTGCTGGCCGGGGGCCAGGAAGTGCGAGGCCGATATCGATTGTCGGTCTTGCGCATTGATGCGCAAGGCAATTCTAACCTGGTCGGATTAACCGGTGAAACCGGTCAAGTGCGCGACAGCGAAATTCTGTTTGTGCAACTTGGTGCCGATCAGACCGTCAGCCAGGCAACTTTATCGGGCGGCACCGGTCTTGCCGGTGCTTATCCCGTCGCGACGGGCGCGAAACTGTCGGATATGCTGCGCGCGCCCGGAGCGCTCGGGCCTTCGCCTTACACCTTGTTCGGCATTGTCGTTCGTAAGGATCCCAACAGTCTTTTGCGTTCGCTGGTCGCTTTCACGCCCGTCGCGGTTCTGAACGGGGCTGAAAATGCGGATCTACAGACTGACGATTTTGTCCGGCCATTATCGGTAAGCGAAGCTTCACTATTGTCCAGTGTGGTGCGGTCCTACCTGGAAAAGCTGGCGTCCGATCAAGCAATCCTGCGCAATCCTTTGGTAGATCAGAATGTCGCCACTGCTGCGACAAGGCCTGTTTTACCGAACGCGGGTGGGATGCCGCAGACCGTCGCCACACTTCCCATGTCTAAAGTCGATGAATTGTCATTCGCGCTCGACGATTTAACCAGTGTGCCCGCCGACATACAACGGGCTGACATTATTTCCTTGATGGAGCTGCGGGCGCCTGGATCGCTTGGCACCGGTAGTCAAGCCGCCGCAATGGAGCGGCAAGATCAGGCAAGTCCTCAGGCGCGGCTGCAACAAGGCGCAGATTTGACTGCCGGCAGCGGGACGGTACCGGTTCCACCACCCTCCGCCGGGATAGCGAGTGACGGCACGGCCACATCCGAAGCCGATAGGCTTAATGTTATCTCGAATGGTCCGCTTCCGTCGGAATCTGAATCCGGTGCCGCAAATGGCAATGGCGCTGGGTTTCAGCGACCTGTACCGCAATTGGCACAGAATTTTATGGACAGTCCAGCCGCTGCGGGGGGGTTTGCCTCCAACCGTGAAGTGAAGACTTTTGGCGAATTGGTGCGCCAACTCGGCGTTGATCCGCTCGTTCTTATCAACTTCCTGATTGAGCATCGGGTCAGGCTAAATGGCGCCGTACGTGGTCCTGGATCTTATTTCGTTGGTCCAAACGTAGCGCTGAATAATCTGGTTCAGGCCGCCGGTGGTACAGTCAATTGGGCCGATGAAAGTGGCGTCGAACTGATCACCACGGCGGTAGATCATCAAACTGGCAAGGCCGCCACGCAGCTGCAGTCCCTTCAGCTTCGTCAGACGACTTTGAAGAACTACATTGTTCGCCCGAGAGACACGTTGCACTTCAATCAGATTTTTACAGATGTCGGAATTGGATCTGTTACCATTCAAGGCGAGGTGCGCTTCGCGGGTTCCTACCCCATTATTCGTGGTCAACATCTTTCAGATGTGCTGACACGGGCGGGAGGGTTGACCAACACGGCCTATCCGTATGGTACGGTGTTCCTGCGCAAAACTGCAGCATCGGCGGAGCATGAGGGTTATCTTCGCGCGGCAAGCGAGATTGAAAATGAGCTCGTGATCGCGATGACCAGAGTCGGTAACGATAAGATCGATCCCAGTACCTTTGCTTCGATGCAGGCTTTCGTGAATGAATTGAGGACGCAAAAAGCGGTGGGACGTGTCTCAATTGTCGCTGACCCTAGTGTTCTTGCGTCGAAGCCCGAGCTCGATCCGCTGCTTGAGGCGGGAGATGTTCTCTTCATTCCGCAACGTTCCAGCACGATCGCGGTGTTGGGTCAGGTCATGCAGCCGGGCAGTTTCCCCTATCGGCCGGGACTTACCCTGAATGATTATATCGAGAAAGCCGGTGGTTACGCCGCGACTTCAGATGAATCCTTGACCTTCATTGTGCTACCCGACGGCTCAGCGCGCCGCATTCAGAAATCCTGGCTCAGTTTCGACGCCGAAAGTCTTCCGCCGGGGAGTGCCGTTGTCGTGCCACGCGATGTAACGCCGCTGGACACGCGCCAGATGATCCTGGACGTCTCTGCGATCTTCAGCCAGTTCGCGGTCTCATTGGCATCGTTAGCGGTCCTTGCCAAAAGTTAGGGTCTAGCGCTCGTAGCTGTCCTCGAAGCGGACAATATCGTCTTCGCCCAGGTAATGGCCCGATTGCACTTCGATGAGATGCAGCGGCTCGCTGCCGATATTCTCCAGCAGATGTTTGGCGCCCAGCGGGATGAAGGTCGATTCATTTTCGTTGAGGGTGAATACCTTGTCGCCGCACGTAACTTGCGCGGTGCCCGATACCACCACCCAATGTTCGGCCCGCTTGTGATGCATCTGCAGTGAAAGTTTGGCGCCGGGATTGACGGTGATGCGCTTGACCTGGAAATTGTCGCCGATGTCGAGCCCCTCATAGCTGCCCCAGGGTCGATAGACCTTGCGGTGGGTGACATGCAGTTCGCGGCCGGCGCGTTCCAGCTGCTCGACGATTTTCTTCACGTCCTGCGAAGCGTCCTTGCGGCTGACCAGCACGGCATCTGCGGTTGCCACCACCACCAGATCCTCGACACCCACGGCCGCGACTAGGGGCCCCTCGCTTCGCAGATACGAGTTGCGGGCGCCATGATGCAGTACGTCGCCTTTGATGGCATTGCCGGCTTCGTCCTTGCTGGAGACATCCCAAAGAGATTCCCAGGAGCCGATATCGCTCCATCCCATCTCGACGGGAACAATGATAGCCTTTTGGGTATGTTCCATCACCGCATAGTCGATGGAGATCGATTTGCAGGCTGCGAACGCCGTGGCATCCAGCCGGAAGAAATCGAGATCCTGCTTGCCGGCGCTGAGGGCTGCCCGGCATTGCGAAAGCAGCTCCGGTTCAAGCCGTTCCAGTTCAACGAGGAAACGGCTTGCCTGGAACGCGAACATGCCGCTGTTCCAGTAATAATCGCCGGCCTCGATATAGCCCGTGGCGGTCGCCAGGTCGGGCTTTTCGACAAAGCGGCGAACCACAAAAGCTGGCGCATTTTCGTCCAGAGCTTGGCCGCGTTGAATATAGCCATAACCAGTTTCCGGCCCCTTGGGAGCGATGCCAAAGGTGACGAGGTAACCTCGCGCTGCAGCTGCAGCGGCCGAATCGACCGCCCGGGCGAACGCCTCCGTGTCGCGCACCACATGATCCGCCGGCATCAGGAGCAAAATTGCGTCGGGATCTTTTTCGGCCAGCATCAGGGCCGCCACGGCCGCCGCTGGCGCGGTATTGCGTCCCAACGGTTCCAGCAGAATGGCCTCGGGAACGATCCCGGCGGCCCGCATCTGTTCTGCGATCAGGAAGCGGTGTTCCACGTTGCAGACGATCAAGGGCTTGGCGAAGGCGGGACCCGTGGCTCGGCGCGCCGTGTCCTGAATTAGGCTGTTGTCGCCCGCAAGGGCCAATAACTGCTTCGGAAAAAGGCTCCGGGACAAGGGCCAGAGCCGGGAACCGACGCCGCCGGACAGGATAACGGGATGCAACTGGGTCATAAACCTTCCTGGGGGCCAAAAATGGCATGCAACAGATACCAAAGTTCCGCGTTGAGGAAAGCGGAGCCTGCGACACCTGGCCTTCGCAGGCGGTCCTGACCAGTAAGTTTAGCCGAGGTGCATTGCCAATCTGTTGCCAAATGCAACTTCCCGATCCTATTCAATTCATTGACAGGCGGGGCCTCGGTTCGTAGAAAAGCCCAGGGCAGTCAGACTTTTAATGGAGTTTTCGATGCGGACTATTGGTGCAGTCATTCTGGCGTCAAGCCTGATTGCTTCGGGCGCCATTGCCGCCACGAACGCCGCCGGCCCTCTGGCTCCCGGCAAGTCGGCTGGCGTGAAGCAGGCCCAGGCTGCCAACAACACGCTTTTGATTGTTCTGGGCGTGGGCGTCGTCGCGGGCGGGATCGCCTTGGTGGCGTCCGGCAATGGAAATGGTTCTGTCACCAATACAACGACCGGAACCCATCCCTAGGCCGTTCGCGAAGATCTGAATTCGAATTGGGAGAGCCTTGCGGTTCTCCCAATTTTTTTAGCCCGGTGGACGCAGGATTTCGGTTTCGACAATTTCGCCCTTGGAGCCGAGGTGTTGGATACTGCGCCAGGCCATCCTGCCATCGCGATCAAGCCAGTAGCTGTCGGTAAAGGACCATTTCAGATCGGCGCTGCGGCACGTCTCATCGACCCGCACGGTCGGCACGCCGCGGTTCAGGATAACGATGGTCTGCGCACCCTTGCGCGAACTCCTGCAGGTGATTGCGGCGCCATAAACCGGAATATTGGGAAAATCCTCCAGCCGCGTATAGGTCACATCGCCTTTCAGGACATCGGCGATCGCGGGAAGCTGCGAGCCCGTTTTTGGCGTCACGGCCGAAACATCGTGCGCCAGGCCCACGGTGCGGACAATGCGCCCCGCTCGCGTCACAATCACGACATGCGCCGCCGAGGTCCATAATTGTTCGCCATTGGCGTCAGTCGCCAGCACGACCAGTTGCTCGGCCCCGCCATCCACCCGGTAACCCATGCTGGCATAGGGGATGGCGGCGGCCTGCGCTTTGGTGACGCGGCCATTGCCGAACCCGGCTTTTACCCCCTGGCGCAATGCCCGATAGAATTGGGAATAATCGGATGTGCCGGAGGAACTGCACGCCGCAAGCAGAAACAATGTGGCGAGGATTGCAGACCGCTTCACGCGGGCTCACTCACGGCGTGATGTTCTTGAGAATGGTGCGCAGCGACGGCGCAATATCGGGACGTGAGAGTCCGACCGCGATGTTGGCGTGAAGAAAACCCACCTTGTCGCCGCAATCGAAGCGCGCGCAATCGGTCTTGACGGCATGGAACGGCATACGTCCGATCATCTTGGCCATGGAATCCGTCAACTGGATTTCATTGCCGGCACCGCGCTCCTGGCGGTCCAGTTCGCCGAAGATTTGGGGCTGCAGGATATAGCGGCCGATGATGCAGAGATTTGAAGGCGCCTTGGCGGGGTCGGGCTTTTCCACCACGCCTTTGACTTCCGTGACATTGCCCTTCACCGTGCCTGGCGCGACCACGCCGTAACGCTTGGTCTCCTCGCGGGTTTTTTCTTCCGCCGCGACGATGATGCCGCCGCCCACTTGGTCATAAGCCTGGATCATCTGCGACAAGGCGCCTGGGGTCCCCACCATCAGATCGTCGGGGAGCAGGACCGCAAAAGGTTCGTTGCCCACAAAGTGCCGGGCGCACCATACGGCGTGGCCGAGGCCCAGTGGCTGCTGCTGGCGGATGAAGCCCACCGAGCCGGTCTGGGGCAGGGATTCCAGCAGGCTGTCGAGTTCCTGGGTCTTCTCGCGCGCCTCGAGCAGGGATTCCAGCTCATAGGCATGGTCGAAATGGTCCTCGATCACGTGCTTGCCGCGCCCGGTGATGAAGACGAATTGTTCGATGCCGGCCTCGCGCGCCTCTTCGACCGCATATTGGATCACGGGCTTGTCCACCACCGGCAGCATCTCCTTGGGGACCGCCTTGGTGGCCGGCAGGAAGCGCGTGCCCATGCCGGCGACGGGGAAAACAGCTTTGCGAACAGGCTTCGTGACAGACATGTTGACGCTTTCCGAAAGGGGCTGTTTCATGGCATGGGGCTGCCACAATTGTCCAGTTTGCGGGCATGCGGGCGGACCCCGCGGTGGGCGTGGCGGAAGATGAGACAATCCGGCTCCCTTACGGGTTCTGTGCTGGCGATGGTTCTTTTCTGGGGAACCGTCTTGCTGCTGGCTGGTGCTGCGTGCGGCCCCGCACGGGCGGAGCGGGCATCCGTGCCTTCAGTTACCCTTTCGCGTCCGGATTGGAACCGTTCATTGATGGCGCGCGGGCGCGTCAGCGAAAGGCTTGGTCAGAAAGACGATGCGCTTGCCGATTACACTTTGGCAATCGAGAGCCACGCCCTCACCGGCGATGAACAGGCCCGCGCTTTGTTCGACCGCGGCCTTTTGCTGGACGGGATGGACCGGCTTGACGATGCGGTGAACGACTACAGTGCCGCCTTGTCCTTGTCGCCGAAATTCACCGCCGCCTTGAACGATCGCGCCAACGCACTTCGCCGGGGCGGTCATTTTCCCGAAGCCCAGCGCGACTATCTGGCGTCGCTGGCGGCCGGCAATCCGCAAAGCCAATATTCCTATTTCGGGCTTGCCCAGATCGCCGAAGCGCTGGGCAACAAGACGGACGCCGAGAAACTCTATGCCCAGGCGCTCGCCGCCGACCCCAATTACACTTTGGCAAGCGAACGGTTGATGGTGCTGTCCAGCCGTGAAGACGGACCTTCACCACGGACTGCGGCTTCAGGCGCCTCCAACGTCTCCGCCGGAAGCGATCCCGCTGCCGGCGCTTCCGCGGTATCGCTTCCGTCCGCGCCAATGCCGATGACCCGTCAGGTCGCTCAGGTCCAGCTCGGGGCCTGGCGTAGCCAAGCCGAAGCGTCCGAGGGCTGGGATCGCGCCATGCGTCAAGCCGGTGAGACCTTGAAGGGCCTGTCTCCCCGCATCGTGGCGGTCGACCTGCCGGGGGCTGGACGTTACTACCGACTGCGAGTGGGCACGGAACAAACCCGCTCCAGGGCGCTCTGTGCGGCCCTGGTGACCAAGGGGCTGGACTGTATCCAAGCCCATAACTGACAGCCCGGCCTGCGGGGTTTTCGCTGCCAGTCAAACTCCTTATGGTGCCTGCGCCTAAGGGACTCGATTGATGAATAGAAGCTGTTCGGCTTGCCTGTTTGGGTTGGCCTTCTTGATCATACTATTTGGCACCTTACCGTCATTTGCCTCTCCCTGGGCCGAAGTCGGCGACAATCAGCTGCGTGGCGACATCGAAATCCTGGCGGCGGCGGGGGTAATCGACGGCATCACCACCCATTGGCCGCTGCCCTGGCAGAGCATTGTCCAGGACCTCAAGGACAATAGCCTGAAAGGACAGCCGGCCTTTGTGCGAGCCGCGGCGGCCCGCGTCCTAGGCCGGGCTCGCGCCGAAAACCGGCCAGGCCTTTCGGCTTCGCTGGATATCGATGCCGCCAGTACCCGCAGTGTGGTTTATGGCTTTGACGGAATGGGCCGCGGCGATGGCCAGGCCCAGTTCCTGCTTGATTACAATTCGCAGTCCTTCGCGGCGCGGCTGGCGCTGGGCGGTTTTGCGCAGAATTTCCGGGGCAACAGCACCAAGTTGATGCCGGACCAATCCTATCTGGCAGAGAAGTTCGGACCGCTTCTACTTTATGGCGGGTATCTTTCCCACTGGTGGGGACCCGGATGGGTATCGGCCTTGTCGCTTTCCAACAATGCTCGGCCGATGCCCGAGATCGGAATGGAGCGGCTCGATACGTCAGCCTCGACTTGGCCGGTTCTGCGCTGGCTAGGCCCCTGGCAACTGGAGTTCCATGTCGGATTGCTGGATGGGCCGCGGCTCCAGCCAAACACTTTTTACAACGCGTTGAGATTCACATTTAACCCCGCGCCGGGGCTGGAGATCGGTCTTGCGCGCACGGAGGAATTCTGCGGCCGGGGTCATCCCTGCGCGCCGATACGCGACTATTTTAGTTTAAAGAATGATCCGCTCCACGTGAATAATACCAACGATGAAGGGCTGATCGACATCAAATACAGTCATACCTTGGGCGGCGTCCCAGTCCAGGCTTATATGCAGCTGATGAACGAAGATTCATCGCCCTTCACGCATTCGGGCACCAGCCATCTGTTCGGGGCCAGCATTTTTGCCCCGACACGGGGAACCCCTGTGCGGTTGACGGCGGAATATAGCAACAGCATCTCGACCCTCAATATCTTCAGTTTTGGCGATTATCTCTATGGATTCTCCTACACCAACAGCACCGAGCCCGACGGCATGCGGTATCGCGGGCGGACCATCGGCTTCAGCCTGGACGATGATTCCCGTCTGTTGTCCCTGCAGGGCGCCTGGAGCGATTCCGGCGGCCGCTTCTACGAATTGAGCTTTCATCATGCCAATATCGGGAACAGCCATTCCTTGGGTGCCAATATTCTTTCGCCGGTGCCGATCACCCTCAACATGGGTGAGGCGCGCGTCAGCCTACCATGGCGCTGGATGAAGCTGGATCTGGCGGGACGGTTGCAGGACAATCAGCTGCCGCCCCATTCCGGTTTCGCCGCGTCAATCGAAGTCGGGCTCAGGGTGGGTCTGTAATCACCTCGATTATGAGTACCTTCGACGGAACTGCCTTAATCCCGCCAAGACGTTGCTGTTATCTGAACGCCAAGTTGGGCCATGATTTCGCGCCATGCGAGCGATTGAACATCTAGAGCATACCGTCAGCTGGGCGCGGGCACATGAGCGGCATCTGTCGGCGATCTCGCTGGCGGGCGGGTTCGCCTTTGACAGTTATGCCTTCGGCCGCATTGACCGGCCGATGACGCAGGCGGTTTTCATTATTTACCTGATCGTGGCGGGTGTGGCGATTGCCGTGCTTCACGCCCTGGAATCGCGTCCCGATAACGAAATGCCGTCCGATCGCACGCGGGCGATCCTGGTCTTTGTGGCGCAATTCGCCCTCGGCTGCCTGCTGTCCGGCTTCTGCGTTTTCTATATACGCAGCGCCGCCATCGGTGCCTCCTGGCCATTCCTTTTGTGCATGGCCGGCATTTTCATCGGCAATGAATATCTGCGCCGTTATCATGCACGGCTGGTGTTTTCGGCGCTGCTGTTCTTCTTCTCGCTTTATTCCTACGCGATTTTGCTGGTGCCGGTGGTGATCGCGCGGATCGGCACGGTTCCCTTTCTAATATCGGGTGCCATCGCGGTCCTGGTGTTCTTCTTCTATCTACAGAGTCTGGCGGTCCTGGGCCACGACCGCTATCGCACCGCGCGCATGCAAATCGCCGCGGGGATGATTGGAATCACCGCCCTGGTCAACGCCTTCTATTTTGTGAAGATCCTTCCACCGCTGCCGCTGGTGCTGTCGGACGCCGGCGTCTATCACGCCATCGATCGGGCAGGGCGCGATTACCAGGTATCCGCCGAGAACGAGCCGCCGCGCTGGCGAGCGCTGTTCGGCACTTTTCCGGTCGAGCATATCCAGGTGAACGACAAGCTCTATCTCTACAGCGCCATTTTCGCGCCCTATCGGCTCGCGACCAATATCGTGCATCAATGGGAATGGCGCGACCCCAGGAACGGAAGTTGGGTGCCGCAGCAGACCGTGCGCTTCACCATCCGTGGCGGCAGGGAAGATGGTTATCGCGCCTATTCCAGCAAGAGTGCGCCCAGACCGGGGCAATGGCGCGTGAACATTGCCACCGCCGATGGCAGGGCAATCGGCCGCGTCCGCTTCTCGGTTGAGACCCAGGCCGTGCCCCCGGCGGTCTCGGTCCGAACCCTAAAATGAAGCTATAAACTGCGTCTTGCGTCGGGGCGGCTTTGCCCGTAATCCACAGCACAGATTTGGGGTAGCCAGCATTGTCCACCAGCAAGACCGTAAATTCGCATCTGCGCCGGCTCGAAGCGGAAAGCATTCACATCATGCGCGAGGTGGCGGCCGAGTTCGTCAATCCGGTGATGCTCTATTCCATCGGCAAGGATTCGTCTGTAATGCTGCATCTGGCGATGAAGGCCTTCTTCCCCGCCAAACCACCTTTCCCCTTGATGCATGTCGATACGGCCTGGAAATTCCGGGAAATGATCGCATTCCGCGATCAGACTGCCAAGCGACTGGGTCTTGAGCTGATCGTGCACGTCAATGAAGACGGTGTGAAACGCGGCATCAATCCTTTCGATTCCGGTTCGTCACTCCATACCCAGGTGATGAAGACCGAAAGCCTAAAACAGGCGCTTGATCGCCACGGTTTCGACGCCGCATTCGGCGGGGCGCGCCGCGACGAGGAAAAAAGCCGCGCCAAGGAGCGCATTTTCTCCTTCCGCAATCGTCATCATGGCTGGGATCCCAAGAACCAGCGGCCCGAACTCTGGCGCGTCTACAATACGCGGATCAACAAGGGTGAAAGCATCCGGGTGTTTCCTTTGTCCAACTGGACCGAGCTTGATATCTGGCAATATATCCTGGCCGAAAATATCCCCATCGTGCCGCTCTATTTCGCAGCCAAGCGCCCGGTGGTGGAACGCGGCGGCACCTTGATCATGCGCGATGACGATCGCATGGCACTTTTACCGGGCGAACAGGTGCAGGAGCGGCTGGTGCGTTTCCGCACCTTGGGCTGCTATCCGCTGACCGGCGCGATCGAAAGCGATGCCGATACGCTGGAAGCCATTGTCACCGAAATGTTCACGGCCCGCACCAGCGAGCGCCAGGGGCGACTGATTGACGGGGATGAAAAAGCCTCGATGGAGAAGAAGAAGAACGAGGGATATTTCTAATGAATGCTCCGTCTTCCGGGCTCCAGAAATTTCTTGCCGACCAGGAAAAGAAATCGCTGCTGCGGTTCCTGACCTGCGGCAGCGTCGACGATGGCAAGTCCACTCTGATCGGCCGGCTGCTTTACGATTCCAAGCTGCTTTTTGAAGACACGCTTTCGGCGCTGGAAAAGGATTCCCGGAAATTCGGCACCGCCGGCGAGGATATCGATTTTGCGCTGCTGGTGGATGGACTGGAGGCCGAGCGCGAGCAAGGCATCACCATCGATGTCGCCTACCGGTTTTTTGCGACCGACAAACGAAAATTCATCGTCGCCGACACTCCGGGTCATGAGCAATATACCCGCAACATGGCCACTGGCGCGTCGAATTCCGACCTCGCGGTCATTCTGATTGATGCGCGAAAAGGCGTTCTCATCCAGACTCGGCGGCATGCCTATATTGCGTCCTTGCTGGGCATTCGCCATATCGTATTGGCGGTGAACAAGATCGACTTGGTAGAATATTCGCAAAAGATTTTCGACGATATCGTGGCCGATTTTGCATTGTTCGCGCGCGATCTGAGTTTCGCCAGCCAGATGGCGATCCCGCTTTCGGCGCGTCATGGCGACAATGTCATCAGCAAAAGCAGCAGCACGCCCTGGTATAGCGGCCCGGCGCTGCTCGATCACCTGGAAACGGTAGATGTCGACAGCGCCTTGGCCAATGGACCATTTCGATTGCCGGTGCAATGGGTGAACCGCCCCGATCTGGATTTCCGCGGCTTTGCCGGAACGGTGGCGAGCGGGCGCGTGAAGCCGGGCGATGCCATCGCCGTCGCCAAGTCCGGACGGATTTCCCGCGTGACGCGCATCGTCACGATGGATGGGGATCTGCCGGAAGCGATGGCGGGCGATGCGGTCACACTTACGCTTGCGGATGAAGTGGATGTCTCGCGCGGTGATGTCTTATGTGACGTGCATAAGCGGCCGGAAGTGTCCGACCAGTTTGCGGCGCATCTGCTCTGGATGGCGGAAGAGGAGCTGCTGCCGGCTCGTCAATATCTGCTCAAGCTTGCCACAACCACCGTGCCGGTGACTGTCTCGGCCCTCAAGCACAAGGTGGACGTCAATACGCTGGGACATTTGGCAGGCAAGACGCTGGCGCTCAATGAAGTCGGCTATTGCAATTTTTCTCTGTCGCAGCCGCTCGCCTTTGATCCCTATCGGGATAATCGCGACATGGGCGGGTTCATCCTGATCGACCGGTTCACCAACTCGACGGTGGGCGCCGGCATGATCGATTTTGGTCTTCGGCGTGCCACCAATGTTCATTGGCAGGCGCTGGATGTGAACAAGACCATGCGCGGCACGATGAAAGGCCAGAAGCCCGCTATTCTGTGGTTCACGGGCCTGTCAGGTTCCGGCAAATCCACCATCGCCAATCTGGTGGAAAAAGCGCTCGCCGCAGAAGGGCGCCACACCTATCTGCTGGATGGCGACAATGTTCGCCACGGCCTCAATCGCGATCTCGGCTTCACGGATGCCGACCGGGTGGAAAATATCCGCCGCGTCGGCGAGACCGCCAAGCTGTTCCTGGATGCCGGCCTGATCGTTCTAGTGTCTTTTATCTCACCTTTCCGCTCCGAGCGGCGCATGGCGCGTGAGCTTGTGGGTGCGGATGAATTCGTCGAAATATTCGTGGACACACCGCTGGAGGTCTGTATGCAGCGCGATCCCAAGGGGCTTTATGAAAAGGCGCTGTCGGGAGGGATCAAGAATTTCACCGGCATCGATTCGCCCTACGAGCCGCCCGAGCTGGCAGAGCTGACGATCAGGACGGTCGAGGCGCCAGCGGAAATTCAGGCCGAAGCGATCCTGCGTCATCTGCGCGACAAGGATTACATCTGAGCCTAGACGCCGTGATAGTCCTTGTACCAGGCAATGAATTTGGGGATGCCATCCGACATTGCCGTCACGGGCGCAAAGCCCAGATCGCGGCGGCTGGCTTCGATATCGGCGTAAGTTGCCGCCACGTCTCCGGGTTGCATCGGTTCCAGCTGGATGATGGCTTTCTTCTGTAAGGCTTGTTCGATCGCGGCGATGAAGTCGGTCAGCTTCTCGGATTTGTGATTTCCAAGATTGTAGATTTTGTGGGGCGGAAATCCGCTGGCCGGACGATCCAGGGCCCGCAGCACGCCATCCACGATGTCGTCGATATAGGTGAAATCCCGCCACATCTCGCCATGATTGAAAACCCGTATCGGTTCACCGGCATTGATCGCGCGGGCAAAGATCATTGGCGCCATGTCAGGCCGACCCCAGGGCCCATAAACCGTAAAGAAACGCAGGCCCGTCGAGGGGATGCCATAAAGATGTGCATAGGTATGGCCGAACAGTTCATCGGCGCGCTTGGTGGCGGCATAGAGCGAATTGGGCTGCTCGACCGGATCGTCAACCGAGAATGGTAGCTTGGTGTTGCTGCCATAGACCGATGAAGAACTGGCATAAACAAAGTGGCGCAGCGCGGGGAGGGCGCGTGCCAGCTCCAGCATCACCAGATGGCCCATCACATTGGCTTGGACGTAAGCGTACGGATTGACGAGCGAATACCGCACACCCGGTTGCGCCGCCAGATGAATGATGCCCGTAATTCCGGGAAATTCCCTGGTCAATTTCAATATATTGTCGCGGTCGGAGATATCGAGCGCGCGAAACACGAATGCCTTGTCCGACGTCAACGGGCCCAGCCGTGCTTTCTTGAGCGCGACATCGTAATAGTCGTTGAGATTGTCCACTCCAACCACCATATCGCCTCGTGCCAGCAGGGCGCGTGCAACTTGCGATCCGATGAAGCCGGCGGCGCCGGTGACCAGGATCATGCG
The DNA here is from genome assembly GCA_903897605.1 of uncultured Alphaproteobacteria bacterium. GTDB lineage: Bacteria > Pseudomonadota > Alphaproteobacteria > Micropepsales > Micropepsaceae > Rhizomicrobium. The sequence continues at coordinate 42,582 of CAIUCH010000051.1, read as the reverse complement.
CCGGCGTCGGCGCGTCCGACGCTGACATAATGAAAACCGGCCTGCGCCATCTGCGCGGGACGATAGATATTGCGCAGATCAACCATCAGCGGCTTCTTCAACAGGCTTTTCACCTTGGCGAAATCAAGCGCGCGAAATTCATTCCATTCGGTGAGAATGACCACGCCGTCGGCGCCCTTCAGCGCCTCATAGGTGTCGTCGCAAAAATCCACGGTCATGTGCTTGGCGGCTTCCTTGCGGCCTTCCGGGTCATAGGCGCGGATGGTGGCGCCGGCCGCTTGCAGATGCGGCACAATCACCAGGCTGGGCGCATCACGCATGTCGTCGGTATTGGGCTTGAAGGTAAGGCCCAGCACCGCGATAGTCTTGCCTTTCACGCCGCCGAAGGCGGTTTCGATTTTTTTCGCCATCTCTATCTTGCGGGCATCGTTGACCGCCACCACGGCTTCGACGATCTGGGATGGGGCGCCCATTTCGCGCGCGGTTCTGACCAGCGCCAGCGTATCCTTGGGAAAGCAGGAACCGCCAAAGCCGGGACCGGCATGCAGGAATTTCTTGCCGATGCGGCCGTCCAACCCGATGCCACGCGCCACATCCTGCACATCGCCCCCGACTTTTTCGCACAGGCTCGCAATTTCATTGATGAAGGTGATCTTGGTGGCGAGAAATGCATTGGCGGCGTATTTGATCAGCTCACTGGATTCGCGGCTAGTGAAAACGATCGGAGTTTCGCTGATATAGAGCGGACGATAGACTTCCCGCATCACTTCGCGCGCGCGTTCGGTGTCGCAGCCGACCACCACGCGGTCCGGCCGGCGAAAATCCTCGATAGCCGAACCTTCGCGCAGGAATTCCGGATTGGATGCCATGTCAAACGTGGCGCCGCCCTGTGTCTTGCGGATGATGTCCTCGACTTTGCGGCTGGTGCCCACCGGGACGGTGGATTTTGTGACGACCACGGCATAGTCGGTAAGGGCCGCGGCGATCTCCTCGGCTGCGGCAAAAACATACGATAAGTCCGCGTGGCCATCACCACGCCGGCTGGGCGTGCCCACTGCGATGAAGACTGCGCCCGCACCTTTCACCGCCGCAGCAATATCGGTTTCAAAGGACAGGCGTCCGGCCTTGACGTTGGTGGCGACAACTTCGTCCAGGCCCGGCTCGAAGATCGGGATGACGCCGGCGCGCAGATTCGCGACCTTGGCGGTATCCTTGTCGACGCAGACAACCTGATGGCCAAATTCGGACAGGCAGGCACCCGAGACCAATCCGACATATCCGGTGCCGATCATTGCAATGCGCATGAAAACCCCTCGAAATCGGCGACCCTTCTGGCCTGAAAATCATTAATTTTCAAGTTTGAACGGTGTTCGTAAGCCCGCAAACGCTTGATAAGGTTAGCGCGGATTCCAAGTTTGCGTCTGTTATTTGAATGTCGCAATGCCACTGCGCTTAACAGTGCCGATCCGAAAATGATGAAGCTCACTGAGCCGGGTTTTGTGGACCGCCATGTTGTCAGGGTGGCAGCGGTCGAAGATACGCGTTGTGGGCTTCAAAGGTTGAACTCAATATCGCGGTCCGTCTGAGGTGGTAGCGAATTGAGTTGGCGGTCGCGTGCGTCTCAATGGCGCGAAATTTACCGTGCGTTAACCGGCGGATGGCTCCGAGTACGGGGTTTTCTAGATCAAGTATGGGTTAACCATTCTTGGTGAGACTGCGCCCGATCAATCGGGAACAATTCATGAGCTCTTCTGCCCTTGCCATTGCCGCGGTGTCCGCGCATCAGGCCGGCACCGTGCCGGCCGCAGCCTTGCGCGAATTTTCACAGCCTTGGTTGGATCTCAACGACAAATCGGTGCTGGTCACCGGTGGCACTGGTTCGTTTGGCAAGCATTTCCTGAAAACCGTGATCGCCCAGTACAAGCCGCGGCGCCTGATCATATTCAGCCGCGACGAACTGAAACAGTTCGAAATGGCGCAAGAATTTCCAATCGAGAAATACCCCTTTATCCGTTATTTCATCGGCGATGTGCGTGACCGGGACCGGCTCGATCTGGCGTTGCGCGACGTGGAGTATGTGATCCATGCGGCCGCGATGAAACAGGTGACGACCGCCGAATACAATCCGTTCGAATGCATTCGCACCAACGTATTCGGTGCGGAGAATGTCGTCACCGCGTGTTTGCGCCGCGGCGTCAAGCGCGTGGTGGCGCTTTCGACCGACAAGGCGGCCAACCCGGTCAACCTCTACGGCGCGTCCAAGCTCGCTTCCGACAAGATCTTCGTCGCCGCCAACAATCTGGCGGGCGCCGATGGCCCACGTTTCTCGGTGGTGCGTTACGGCAACGTCTTCGGATCTCGCGGTTCGGTGGTGCCTTTCTTCAAGAAGCTCGCGGACGAGGGCGCTGAAAGCCTTCCAATCACGGATGCCCGCATGACCCGCTTCTGGATCACACTGACTCAGGGCGTTAATTTCGTATTGTCCAGCATGGAAATGATGCGGGGCGGCGAGATCTATGTGCCGAAGATTCCCAGCACCACCATTCCCCAGCTCGCCAACCTGGTCAGCCCTAGCCTAAAGCAGCATGTCATCGGCATTCGTCCGGGCGAGAAGCTGCACGAAACCATGATCCCGGTTGACGACGCCCATTGCACCGTGGAACTCGAGGATCGTTATGTGATCCTGCAAAGCTTTGCCAATGCGATGCGCGATGCCTATCTGCATCGCGGCGCCAAGCCGGTGCCGGAAGGCTTCAGCTATTCCAGCGACAAGAATCCGGAACAGCTCGATGCGCATGGCCTCCAGACCCTGCTGCGGATGGCCTATGCCTGATCGCGAAATTCCAGGCGACAGGACAGAGCCTGCCTTTCTTCCCTATGGCCGCCAGGAAATCGGCGATGCGGATGTGAAGGCGGTGGTCGAAGCGCTGGTCTCGGGCTGGCTTACCACCGGCCCGCGCGTTGTGGAATTCGAGCAAGCATTCGTCTCCCATGTCGGCGCCAAAGAGGGCGTCGCCGTCAATTCCGGCACCGCGGCGTTGCACTGTGCCATGCGCGCTCTCGGCGTAGGCCCCGGCGATGATGTGATCGTGCCCGCCATCACGTTTGCCGCATCGGCCAATGCCGCGCTTTATGAAGGCGCCACCCCCATCTTCGCCGATATTGAACCGGACACTTTGCTGATTGATCCGACTTCGGTGGCGGCGCGCATCACGCCTGCTACCCGCGTCATCGTGGCGGTGGACTATGCCGGGCAGCCTGCTGATTATAACGCGCTCTATGCGCTGGCCAAGCCGCGCGGCATCCGGATCATTGCCGACGCCTGTCACGCGCCCGGCGCGACCTACAAAGGCCGTGCCACCGGGACATTGGCTGACATCTCTTGTTTTTCTTTTCATCCCGTCAAACACTTGACCACTTGCGAAGGTGGGATGGCGGTGACGGACAATTCCGGCATGGCCGCCCACATGCGCAGGTTTCGCAATCACGGCATCGACAGCGACCATCGCTCCCGCGAAGCTGCCGGAGCCCACGCCTATGACATGGTCGAGCTGGGCTTCAATTATCGCTTGCCGGATGTGCAATGTGCCCTGGGTCTGTCGCAACTGAAGCGTCTGTCCGGCTGGGTCGCGGCGCGCCAGCGGATCGCGGCGCTGTATGAGGATGCGCTGGCCGGACTGGCAGAGGCCGTGCCGCTGAAAGCGCATCGTGATCGCACCAACGCGCATCACCTCTATGTCGTGAAGCTGATGGATGGAATCGATCGCGACCGGGTCTTTGCCCGGCTTCGCGCCGACGGCATCGGCGCCAATGTCCATTACGCACCGGTCTATCTGCACTCTCACTACCGCAAGCTGGGCTACAAGCCTGGGCTATGCCCAGTGGCGGAAGCGGTGTCGCGCCAGATTCTCACCCTGCCCATGATTCCGGCGATGACGGCAGGGGATGTCCGCCGCGTGGTGGGTGCGCTCACCAGAGCGACGGCGTAAGCACCAATTCATCGTCCAGCGCGAAGGACGGCCAGTCGAGATCGGGCAGAGGTATCTGCGCCGCCGCGATGATCTCATCCAGCTCCGCCAAGGCCGTAACGCCAACCAGGCCGAACGCGATCTCCAGACGGCTCAGAACCAAGCCCAGCGCCGCCGCCAGCGGCGTGGTGCCGGCATCCTTCAGCATTGTCCGAACCCGAACCAGGTGCGGCGTGGCATGGCGCAATTTCTCAGGCAGGGTTTCCATAAAGAGCAGGCCCTGGAGAAACAGCGAGCGGGCATGAATTTCCACGCCCAGATTGTTCAGCCGTCCCAAGGTACCATCCGTCAGCAGGCGTTGATCCAGAAGACTGAAAGGAAGCTGCATCACATCCGGACGAAAGCGTGCCGCCAGATGCGCCGGATCATCGGCCGCATAAACGGAAACGCCGATCTTTCGGAAAACGCCGTCGTCGCGCAGTCGCTTCAGAGCGGTCCATAGTGCTTCGCCTTCCTCGCCGTGAAGGTCCGATGCCGCATGCACCAGCAGCGTATCGGCTTTTAATGCGGCGGCGGATTGGCGCGCGCGGGCAACAACCGCTTCCAATCCGTGCTTCAGCCCGATCGTTTTGGTGACGATGCGAAATGGCGAAATGTCCAATCGCGCCATCACACTTTCCGCTTCGCCGTAATTGACGGCGGTGTCGAGCAGGCGCACGCCGGCCGCCGCCGCCCTTTTCAGAATTGCATCCGCTTCCGCTTGCGGCACCTGACCGCGCCTATTGGAGACACCATAGGCCTGGCCGAATTGCACGGTGCCCAATCCCAGCTTCTCAAGCATCCTGCAGCATTCCTTTGACCTTCTGTGCAATGGCAAGGGATGCGGTGAGACCCGGACTCTCGATGCCAAACAGATTGACCAGGCCGGGCAGTTTATGGGTCTCAGCACCCTCGATGCGGAAATCCGCGTTGGGGTCCTTGGGGCCGCCAGCCTTGGGCCGAACGCCCGAATAGCCGGCGGTCAGCATGGATGGCGTGATCCGGGGCCAATAACCGGCAATCCGGGGCGCAAACACGGCCGGCAGGTTTGGCGGCACAGCATAATCGATCGCTGCCGGATCGTCCGTCGCCAGCCATTCGACGTCCGGGCCGAAACGTGCCGCACCGCCCATATCCAAGGTCAGATGCACGCCCAGGCCGCCCGGCTCGGGCACCGGATAGACCAGATGCCGGAACGGGCTTTTGCCATTGAGTGTGACGTAGCGGCCCTTGGCAAGATAAGTGGCAGCGACAAATTTGCGGTCCAGTGTTTCGATCAGTCCGGCAATTTTGGATGCCCACAACCCTGCGCTGTTGACAAGCTGGCGCGCGAACAGAGTCAAAGTTTCGCCCGCGTTGCGTACGGTCAGGCGATAGCCCTGTGTCATCTGTGCGATTCCAGTGACCTCGGCATCGCGGATAAGGCTGGCGCCCGCCGCTTCGGCATCGCCCAGCAACGCCAGCATATAGGCGTGACTGTCGATGATGCCGGTGGAAGGCGAGAACAAGCCTGCGGTGACCGACAGTTCCGGCTCCAGTGCCGCGATGTTCGCTCGATCGAGCAGCGTCAGATCGCTGACGCCGTTGCTGGCGGCATGGTGCAGGATGGCGGCGAGCTGTTCGTCCTGGCCGGCATGGGTGGCGACGATCAGTTTGCCCAGGCGCTTATGGGCGACGCCATGGCTTTCGCAGAACGAATAAAGAAGATCGCGCCCTGGCACGCACAAGGCCGCTTTCAATGAGCCTTGCGGATAATGGATCCCGGCGTGAATGACTTCGCTGTTGCGGGCGCTGGTCTCTTGGCCGATCTGGGCGTTCTTTTCCAGGATCACGATTTCGCGCCCGTCTTGCGCCAAGCCGCGCGCGATGGCCAGGCCCACCGCACCCGCGCCGATCACCGCCACGTCGGTCGAGAATTGCTCTCTCATCCGGTTCTGAGATAGCGCACGGCTTCATCGCGGCCAAACAGATAAAGCAGGACCCGCAGATTTTCGCCGCGCGGGCCTTTGAGGTCCGGATCGCGGTTCAGGATCAGCCGGGCATCGTCATGCGCCACCGCCAGAAGATCGGCATGCACGGACGGATCGGCGAGCCGGAACTCTTCCATGCCGCTCTGGCGCCGTCCCAATACTTCGCCGGGTCCGCGCAGCTTCAGATCCTGTTCGGCGATGACGAAGCCGTCATCGGTCTGCCGCATGGTGGCCAGCCGCGCCTTGGCGGTTGGGCCCAGACTGCCGTGATAGACCAGAAGGCAGGACGACTTGCCGCTGCCCCGTCCCACCCGGCCGCGCAGTTGATGCAGTTGGGCAAGACCGAAACGCTCGGCATGTTCCACCACCATGATGGTGGCTTCGGGCACATCGACCCCGACTTCGATCACGGTGGTGGCGACCAGAAGCTGGGTTTGCCCATTCTTGAACGCCGCCATCGCGGCATCGCGCTCGGCCGCCTTCATTTGGCCATGCACCAGACCCAGTTTCACTCCCAATGCTTTCTTCAGCATCTGGGCGCGTTCCTCGGCTGCCGCCAGGTCGATCTTTTCCGACTCTTCGACCAGCGGGCATACCCAATAAGCGCGCTGGCCGCGATCGAGCGCCAATCGCAGATGTGCGATCAGATCGTCCAATCGCGCCGCGCTCATCACCCGCGTCTCCACCGGCTGGCGGCCAGGCGGCCGGCCGGTGATCTTCGAGACGTCCATATCGCCATAGGCGGTGAGGGCGAGCGTGCGGGGAATGGGTGTCGCCGTCATCACCAGCACATCGGCCGGTTTTCCCTTGCTCTGAAGCTGCATGCGCTGATGCACGCCGAAACGGTGCTGCTCGTCCACCACGGCCAGGCCCAGATCGCGGAAAGTGACGTCTTCGGAGAAAAGCGCATGGGTGCCGATGAGGATGTCGATTTCGCCGGCCGCCAGCTTCGCCAAGGTTTCGGCGCGCTGCGGACCGCGTTCGCGTCCGGTCAACGCCGCCATCCGGATGCCGGCGGCTTCGGCATAGGGCGTCAGCGACGCCAGATGCTGGCGCACCAGCAATTCTGTCGGCGCCATGAAGGCGCCCTGGGTGCCGGCTTCCACCGCGCCCAGCAGCGCCAACATGGCCACGATGGTCTTGCCGGAGCCGACATCACCTTGCAGCAGCCGCAACATGCGCTTGTCGCTGGCCATGTCGGCTTCGATCTCGACCAGCGCCGAAAGCTGCCCATCGGTGAGCGCGAAGGGCAGAGCGGCGATGGCGCGCGCTTTGCGCTTGCCGTCGCCGGTGATGCGCCGGCCGCCCGATGCCCTCAGCCGCCCCCGGATCAGCAGCAGCGCAAGTTGGTTGGCCAGCAATTCGTCATAGGCAAGACGCTGGCGTAGCAATGTCTCCGGCGAAAGGTCCCCCTCATGCGCGGGCGCGTGGGCCATCGTCAGGGCCTGGTTGAATTCCGCAAAGCCACGCTGACGCAGGAACGCGGCATCCAGCCATTCCGGCATCTGGGGCACGCGCTCCAACGCGCCGCGCACCGCCTTGGATAATGTACGGGCCGTCAGGCCTTCGGTCAGGCCGTAGACCGCTTCATGCTGCGGCAAGGATGCTGCCTCTTGCGGCGCCACCACATAATCGGGATGCGGCATCTGAAGCCGGTCCTTGAAGCTCTCGACCCGGCCGGAAATCAGGCGGCGCGAACCCGGCGGCAACAGCCCCGTCAGATATTTCGCATCGGCGCGGAAATACACCAGATCCATCACCGCGGTATCGTCACTGACGCGCACCCGGTAGGGCTGGCTTTTCACTCGCGGCGGCAGATGGTCCAGAACATTTACTTCCAGGGTGGCGATCCGGCCCGGTTCGGCGGCGATCAATTTGGGGCGATAGGAACGATCGATCACGCCCGCCGGAAGGTCGAAAATCAGGTCTACCAATCGCGGGCCTGCCACCTTGGCGATCAGTTTTTCCAGCTTTGGCCCCACTCCGGAAAGAGTGCGGATTTCTGCGAAGAGCGGGAACAGAATCGAGGGCCGCATGGTGATATTTTAGGGTTCTCCCCCCCACCGGCCATAGTGATTATTACGCCTTGGCGGCAAAGGTGGCCGAGAGCTAACCCGCAGCGGTGAATTTTACCAGCCGCGATCGATTATTTGGAGTTCGAGTCCAAATCGAAGTAATCTCTCATGGTCGGACGCGCGAGAAGCTTTCACAGCGCATCAATTTGAATGAGCATATTTGTATGTTCTGTCCATTTCCGAATTTGCGCCAAGCCAATTACAATTTCGCTTTGTCTGCTGTGGCTTTGGACCAAATTCCGCCCAGGCCGTCGCGCGCATTCTGGCGAGGCGTTAATGAATAGACTTTTGCGGCCCGCGGTTTTTTTTGATCGCGATGGCGTACTGAACATCGACGATGGCTATGTTCACAAGCCAGAGGATCTGCGCTGGAACGAAGGCGCGATCGCGGCCGTCAAGGCGGTCAACGATGCGGGGTGGTACGCATTCGTTGTGACCAATCAAGCGGGGGTGGCGCATGGCCGATACAGCGAGAAGCATGTCGATATTTTCCATCGTCACATGGATCGGGAATTGGCAGGCCAGGGCGCTCATATAGACGAATATGTCTACTGCCCCTTTCATCCCGATGCGAAATTGGGGGCCTATCGAAAAGAGTCACCCAATCGCAAGCCGCAGCCGGGAATGATTCTGGAGCTGCTGGCCCGCTGGCCGGTCGATGCGGCAAAAAGTTTCCTCGTGGGCGATAAGCAAAGCGATCTGCTGGCGGCGAAAGCGGCATCGATAGGCTCGTATCTGTATCTGGGCGGCGATTTACATCGGCTGATAATGGAAGGCCTGGGGGCGCACGCCGCGCCGGATTAGGGGCTGTTGTTCTCGAAGATTGCTGGCGCTATATCCCACGCATGGATGACCTCGAAAAAGGTGGCTCTTCGGAGAACCGCCGCAAACGGCTTTTGTTTCGGGCCCAGCGGCGCGGTTTCAAGGAGGTGGATCTCATCTTCGGTGCTTATGCCGAGGCCGAATTGTGGGGGCTGGGCGAGGCGGAACTGGACCAGTTCGAGGCGCTGCTCAGCGCGCCCGATCAGGATGTCTATGCCTGGCTGCGCGGGGCCGAGCCGGTGCCCGCCGCCTATGACAATCCGGTATTCGCGGGGCTGAAAGCCGTCTGCGGCCGCAAGGGCCACACGTGGAACGGATAGATTACATCGCCAAGACCGAAGGCCGTCTGACGGTCTCGGGCGCTCCCGCCGGCTATGACGCCTGGCTGGTCGCCGAAGCCGCGCGGCGCCGGGGTGGCCCGGTGCTGTTCGTCGCCAGCGACGAGGCTCAGGCGGATGCCTTGACGGCCGCGGTGACCTTCTTCGCGCCCGGCCTCAGGCTGCTGCCGTTCCCGGCCTGGGATTGCCTTCCCTATGACCGGGTCTCGCCCAAACCCGATATCGAAAGCGCCCGGCTGGCGAGCTTGGCGACGCTGGCGAAAGGGGTGGAAGGCCCGGCGGTGATCGTCACCAGCGTGGCCGCGGTTTTGCAGCGCGTGCCGCCGCGCCTGGCCATCGCCAAGGCCAGCTTCGCCGCCAGGGTCGGTGAGACCGTGGACCGCGATGCGCTGGTCACCTTCCTGGCCGGCAATGGCTATGCCCGCGCCGGCACCGTGCGCGATCCGGGGGACTTTGCCTTGCGCGGCGGCATTGTCGATCTGTGGCCGCCCGGCTCCGACGAACCGCTGCGGCTGGATTTTTTCGGCGAGACCTTGGATGCGATCCGCAAATTCGATGCTGTCACCCAATTGTCGGATGCCAGTATTGACCGGATCGTGCTGTTGCCCGCCAGCGAAGCACCGCTGGGCGATGCCGCCATCAGCCGTTTCCGCGCCGGCTATGTCGCGGCCTTCGGGCCGTCGGGCGATGATCCGCTATATGAAAGCGTCAGCGCCGGCCGCAAGGCGCAAGGCATGGAGCATTGGCTGCCGCTTTTCTATGACGGCCTCGACACCCTGTTCGACTATCTTCCGCGCTGCCTGATCGTGCTGGGCTACCAGGTCGAGGAAGCCAAGACGGCGCGGCAGGAACTGGTCCTGGAATGCTACCAAACCCGCGACCAGCTTCGCCGCCAGGACCCCGATGCCCGGGTCAAGGCGGTGCCCTACAAGCCGTTGAAGCTGGACACGCTTTATCTCAGTGACAGCGAATGGAAGGCGGCGCTTTCCAAGCATCTGGTGCGCGATCTGACGCCATTCCAGACGCCGGAAGGTAAGAACAGTGTCGATGCCGGCGGACGCCAGGGCCGCGACTTCGCGCCAGAGCGCGCGGGCGGCACTCTCAATGTCTTCCAAGTCGCGGCGGATCATCTGCAGGCGCTGCAAGGCGCGGGCAAACGCGTGGTGGTGGCGAGCTGGACCGACGGCTCGGCGGAACGCATGGGCGGCGTCCTCTCCGACCATGGCGTCACCGCGATCCGTCGCATCAAGGATTGGCCCGAAGCACTCAGGCTGGATATTCGCGCGGCGGGCCTTGCCTGCCTGGGCATTGAACGCGGTTTCGAGACCCAGGAATTCGCCGTCATCAGCGAACAGGACGTGCTGGGCGATCGCATGGTGCGGGCGCAGTCGCGTCAGCGGCGGGCGCAGAATTTCCTGTCCGAAGCCGCGTCCCTGGTGCCGGGCGATCTGGTGACCCATGTCGAACATGGCGTGGGACGCTATCTGGGCCTGAAGGCGATCGAGGCGTTGGGTGCGCCGCATGATTGCCTGGAGCTGCAATATGACGGCGGCAAGCTGTTCCTGCCGGTGGAGAATATCGAGCTTCTGACCCGTTACGGTTCGGACGAAGGCGCGCAGCTCGACCGGCTTGGCGGGGCGGGATGGCAGTTACGCAAGGCCCGCATGAAGGAGCGGGTGCGCGAGATCGCCGCCGAGCTCATTCGCATTGCCGCCGCGCGCGAGCTGAAATCCCTGCCGCCGGTCGAACCGCCGCACGGTCTCTACGACGAATTCTGCGCCCGCTTTCCTTATCAGGAGACCGAGGACCAGGAGAAAGCCATCGCCGACACCATCGCCGATCTGGGCAAGGGCCGGCCGATGGACCGGCTGGTGTGCGGCGATGTCGGCTTCGGCAAGACGGAAGTGGCGTTGCGCGCCGCCTTTGTCGCCGCCATGGCGGGCGAGCAGGTGGCGGTTGTCGTGCCCACCACTTTGCTGGCGCGGCAGCATTATCGCGGCTTCGCCGAACGATTCATGGGATTTCCGCTCAAGGTCCGGCAGCTGTCGCGGTTCGTGGACGTGAAAGAGGCGCGTGAAACCAAGGACGCGCTGGAGCAGGGGTCCGTGGATGTGGTGATCGGCACCCATGCGCTGCTGGCGGAAAGCATCAAGTTCAAACGCCTCGGCCTGGTGATCGTCGACGAGGAACAGCATTTCGGCGTGGTGCATAAGGAGCGCCTGAAGAACCTCAAGGCCGATGTCCATGTCCTGACCCTGACGGCGACGCCGATCCCGCGCACCTTGCAGCTGGCTTTATCGGGCGTGCGCGACCTGTCGCTGATCACCACCCCGCCGATCGACCGGTTGGCGGTACGCACCTTCGTGACCCCGTTCGATCCCCTGGTGGTGCGCGAGGCCTTGCTGCGGGAACATTATCGCGGCGGCCAGTCCTTCTTCGTGGCGCCCCGCATCGCCGATCTGCGCGAGGCGGATGCCTTCCTGAAGGCGACGGTGCCGGAAGTGAAGACGGCGGTGGCGCATGGCCAGATGAGCGCCCATATCCTGGAAGACGTGATGACGGCTTTCTATGAGCGCAAGATTGACGTGCTGATCTCCACCAACATCGTGGAATCCGGGCTCGATATTCCCACCGCCAACACCATGATCGTGCAGCGCGCCGACATGTTCGGCCTGTCGCAGCTGTATCAGATAAGGGGTCGCATCGGCCGCTCCAAGGCGCGCGCCTATGCCTATCTCACCACACCGGTGAACCAGAAGCTGACCGAGACCGCGACGCGCCGCCTGGAAGTGCTGCAATCGCTGGACCAGCTGGGGGCGGGCTTTTCCATCGCCAGCCATGACATGGATATTCGCGGCGCCGGCAATCTCTTGGGCGAGGAACAGTCCGGCCATGTCCGCGAAGTCGGGATCGAGCTTTACCAGGAGATGCTGGAGGAGGCGGTTTCCTCCATGCGCCAGGGCGGCGACGCCAGCGTGATGGACGATCAATGGTCGCCGGCGATCAATCTGGGCGCCTCGGTGCTGATTCCGGAAAGCTATGTCGCCGATCTCAATGTCCGCATGTCGCTTTATCGCCGCCTCTCCGACCTTGAGACGCGGCCCGACATTGACGCCTTTGCGGCCGAGTTGATCGACCGCTTCGGGCCACTGCCGGATGAAGTCAAGCATCTCTTCGAGATCGTGGCGATCAAGCAGCTGGCACTGGCGGCGGGCGTCGAGAAGATCGATGCCGGTCCCAAGGGCGGCACCATTGCTTTCCGCAACAACGCCTTCGCCAATCCGGTGGCGCTGATCAAGCTGATCAGCCAGCACAGCGGCACCATGAAAGTCAGGCCGGATCAGAAGATCGTGGTCACCCGCGACTGGCCGACGCCCGATGATCGCCTCAAGGGCGCCAAGGCGTTGCTGACACAGTTGGCGAAGCTGGCGCAGGCAGCGTGACTGCAAAGCCTTACACCGCCATTCCTGGAGGTGTGCGCCTGGCCGTACGGCTGACGCCGCGCGCGGCGCGCGAGGGGTTGGACGGAGTTATTGCGGGAGTTGACGGACGCCCGGTGATGCGGGTCCGCCTGACCGCGCCGCCGGTCGAAGGCGCAGCCAACGCGGCCCTTATTGTCTTCCTGGCGGATGCGCTCCATCTGCACAAGAAAGACGTGATCATCCGTTCCGGCCAGAAGGGACGGCTCAAGATCGTGGAATTGGCCGGCGACAGTGCGGCTCTGCTGGTGAAGCTGGCGGCTTTTGCGCCCTGAATATTATTTGAATTCCATCACATTGGCGCTGCCGAGCTGGATGCGTTCCAACAGCAGCGCGCATTCAGGGATCATCCGCTCCGTCCAATAGCGGGCGCACATCAGCTTGTCCTTGTGGAATGGTGTGTCCTTGCCCGCGCACAGCTTGGCGATGCGGGCCCACATCCAGGCCACCATCACGATGCCCATCAGGCGCAGATAGTCCGACGCGCCCGCACCTGCGTCATTGGGATTTTGAATGCCATGCTGCGCCAACCACATCGTGGCCGCCTGCAAATTCTCCACACCGCGCTTCAAGCCTTTGACATGGGGCGCCAGGGTTTCGTCTTTTTCATTCTCGGCCAGCCAGCCGGTCAGGGCCCCGAACAACGCCAGCGGCGCGGCGCCGCCCTTGCGGCCCAGCTTGCGACCCACCAGGTCCATCGCCTGCACACCATTGGCGCCTTCATAGGTCTGGTTGATGCGGCCATCGCGGACGAATTGTTCCACGCCATTGTCGCGGATATAGCCATGGCCGCCATAGCATTGCATCGCAAGGTTGGCGGCCTCGAACCCCATGTCGGTGCAAAAGGCCTTAAGCACCGGCGTCATCAGATCGGCAAGCAACGCGGCCACTGGCGCGTCGTCGCGCTTGGAATGGCCGATGGACATGTTGAGGGCGGTCCAGGCGGCCAGCGCCCGCGATCCTTCGATGAAGGCGCGGCAGTGCAGCAGCATGCGTTTCACATCCGGATGCACGATCTCCAGATCCGCAGGCTTGTCGGGTTCGGCGGGACCGGTGAGGGCATGACCGACCCGGCGCTCATGCACATAGGCATAGCCGTTCTGGTAGGCGACATCGCCGATGGCAATGCCTTGCACACCCACGCCCAGCCGCGCCGCATTCATCATCCCGAACATGCCCGCCATGCCGGCGGAGGCGGAGCGCTTCTCGCCGGGCTTGAGCGGTTCGGGCTTGGGGCCCAGCCGCCAGGCGATGGCGTCATCGAAATTCAGCACGCAGGTCGCCTGACCTTTGATCCCCATCTTGTGCTCGATGCCACCGGTGTTGACGCCATTGCGGGCGCCGACCTTGCCGTCTTCGCCGACCAGGAATTTCGGCACCATGAAGAAATTGACGGTGGAAAGATCGTCATGGATCTGGCCGTTGGCGTCGGGGATCTTGGCGATCGCCATATGGATGATGTTGTCGGTGAAGTCCTGGTCGCCGCCGGAAATGAAAATCTTGGTGCCGGTCATGCGATAGGTGCCGTCCGGTTGTTCCACCGCGCGGGTTTTCATCAGGCGCAGATCGGTGCCGCAGCCCGGCTCGGTCAGGCACATGGTGCCGGCCCATTCGCCCGACACCATCTTGGGCACGATATGCTGCTTCATCCAGTCGGCGCCGGTGGCGATCAGGGCGCCATAGGCGGCGGAGGTGAGGCCGGGATACATCGCCAGCGATTGGTTGGCGGCCATCGCCATCTCGCCCACCGCCATGCTCATCACTATCGGCATGTTCGAGCCGCCAAATTCGGCGGGCGCCGACAATCCCCCCCAGCCGCCTTCGCAATAGGCGCGATAGGCTTCCTTGAAGCCCTTGGGCGTGCGCACCACGCCATTCTCGAAGTGGCAGCCTTCCTCGTCACCCGATTGGTTGACCGGCTGCAGCACTTCTTCGCAGAGCTTGCCCGCATTGGTGAGAATGTCGTCGATCAGGTCGGGAGAAAGATCCTCGAACTGCGGCAGGTCGCGGTGTTTTTCCGCTTCCAGGAATTCATGAATCAGGAAGCGGTAATCTTCGACCGGCGCGCGATAGATCGGCATGTTTCGATAACCTTGCGACTCCTCGCTTTTGTACGCCCGGCAAGCCAAATAGAAAAGCGGCCGGACGCCGAAGCGTCCAACCGCCTTCTTCCGCGTCGGACCCGCCCAAACCGCCACCGAGGGGGCCGGCATGAAATGGCGGCCGCTTATTCTGATTTATGTAACAATGCTATTCAGTCTAGATGCGGGGGCGCAGGAGCCATGTGTTGAGGCATTGAACGCAGGTCGCTTCGATAAGCACGCTGTCGTCCAGATTGCGCAAGGCGGTGCCCCCGCCAACCCTGGCCGGAGAAACTTGCCCGCGCTTTATTTTTGGATTGAAAATACGCTCAAGATGCTTCGCCTTTGCAATTTGGCCCGAAGACTTTCAACAAATACTCACGGAAATACAGCCCCATTTGCCTTTGTATGTCCTGTTGAAACATATTGGCATGCATGCAGGATACGGAATGGAAATCCGCCTTGGGAGCGATGCTTGCCCAACAGACATCGACTTGCCACAAATGAAAGAAGCATTGGACTTTCGCAAGATAGACGAGGACGCGACCGTCATATGGTTTGGGATTATACTGCGCCACCGCGTGATATAGGGATTGAATGAATGGCAACCGTTTCACAGGCCAAGCCGACTCATCCAAAAAAGTGTCGCTTACATTTCCCGCCACATTCCGCTCGATGGCCCAACACGCATAAGCCAGCTTCCAATCTCTGCAAAGCGCCCTGAAAGTCATTACCTTGCCCAAGCGATGAGCGCGCGCATCTTTCACCCAGTGGCGCACATTTCCGAGAAGCTTCGACAAATAGTGCGGGGTCCACGAGCGCAATCTCGCCCCTGTATGATAAAGGATGCCGTCAAAACTGATGAGGAGTGAGACTTCGCGTCCGCGCCGTTTCAGGATTTGCGCCATTTCCAGAGCAATTGTTGCTCCCACTGACCATCCACCCAAGATGACTGGTCCGTCCGGCTGAAACTGCATGAGTGCGTCGACATAGTATTCGGCAATGGTGTAAATGGAGCTGGCAAATTCAGCATTGATTTTGTGAGTCGGGACTTGGATGCCGTAGGTCACGCACGCATCCGCAACCATTTCGGCGAAGGGCACGAAAAATCCAACATCGCCACCGATTGCGTGTACAAGATAGACGGGCGTGCCGCTGCCATGCCCCGCCAGCCGCACGATCGGCTTGGAATTCTTGGCTACCAGATTCCAAATAGAAGGCCGCTCTTGCGCATTCTGTTGCGTAACCATTTTGGGCCCCCCTAAGCCCGATCCCCCAAACTGACCTAGTCAGAACCGTTTGAAAAGTGCGGGCAAAATGTATGCTTAATGCTTGCCAGGGTTGCACATTCGCCAGTCCAGAAGCCGCCGTCCGACCGCGCCAGGTTAATAATTCCCCTCACTTTGTCGCCCATAGTCTCGAACGTGGCACGCAGCGTCGAATGCTTCGATCCATCCAAGAATGAAAACCTGACGACACCGGGCGGGTCTGCTCGATCTGTATGACCCGCGAACCAGCCTGCCTGTCATCCCTTGCGGGGCCGGAATTCCCTTGGGCGTTCTGTCGTTCGCGATCTTTGCCATGCAGTCGCCCATCTACGAACTGGCGGAACCCCTGATCGCGAAATGGACGGCGGCGATGCCAGCGAGCGTCTCGTCGGTCGCCTATTATCTGGGTGCGGCCGCCGGCCTGCTGGTCATCGCCATGGCCGCACATTTCCTGGTCGAAAGACCATGCCGGTTGTTGACGCGAAAGCTGTGCGCCATCAGCTAACATAATTATTATATTGGAATTTTAATGGCGACCCCAGGAAGACTCGAACTTCCGGCCTACGGTTTAGGAAACCGCCGCTCTATCCTGCTGAGCTATGGGGTCGCTGAAAAATGCCAACGTCAACTTCACGGCCGTCGACTCTTGCCCCGCCTTTGTTCCCCGGAGCAAGTCTTTTCTCCGGGATCGGCGCCGAACGGGTCGGTGATTGCCGCTCCGGTCAATCCAGGCCCAGCAGATAGCGCCACTCGGTGCCCATATTGTCGTCGGTGATGGGCCGATAGCTGGCGTCCCGGCGCAGGATGCTGGCGCAGCTCTCCAGCGGCAGTGAGGCGGGATTGGGTGATTGCGCGGTTGCGGCGGCAGCAATCGCCGCGTCATAGGCAAGCTGGCGACGTGTCCCAGGCCGCGCCATGTCCAGAACGGGGCGGCCATCGATCCGCGATTCCAGAAGATTGCGCTGCCAGCGTGCGCCATCCACCGCAATGGAATCATTGCCGACCAGCATGAAGTTGAAGATGCGGTAGCCATGGCGGAAATCGTCGCAGCCGGTGCGTTCAACCCTGGCGGAGTCGGTGGCGTTGTAGAGATAGATTGCCCCTCGCTTCATATGGGCCGCGACCATTTGGTTGAATTCGTGGGACAGAAGGGTCGCGGCATTGGCGCGGTAATGGTAGGTGGCGTTTGCCACGATGGCGTCATAGCGGGTGCCGGGATGACGCCGCAGCCAGCGATTGGCGTCGTCGGTGATGATCGTGATCTTTGGATTGTGCAGGATCGATCGGACCTCGCGTTGCTCCTGGATCAGCGGCAAATACCCCGGATTGATTTCGACCACGGTCAGATGGCGCACTTGCGGATTTGCGGCGATCGCCTGGGCCCAGGACCCGGACGAAAGCCCGATCATGAAAACCTCCCGAGGCGCGGGATGGAACAGGCTCAGGCTATAGGCCCGGATGATTCCATTGGTGTCGTGCAAAAGGTCGGTGTTGAAACGGCCGTCATAGGCACCGCCGCCAAAAATCTCGCCATCCCGCGAGGCGGCGACGATGCCATAGCGGTTCTCGACCACCTGCGTAATCGGCGCACTGTGGGCCAACTTGCCTTTGTACAGCATGCTGTCGATTACATTGCGGGTGAGTGGAAACTGAAACAGTCCCAGCAGTACGGTGATCGTCAACGCAATTGCGAGAACCGAACGGGGCTTCTCGCCGAAGCGCCAGACCAAGGGCGCCGCGATCAGCACGCCAAGCGCCGACAGCAATAACGCAAGGGCGCGAATTCCGAACAGATCGCAGAGGACAAAGCCGGTCAGCAAACTGCCCGCGGCCGCGCCGATAATGTTCGCCAGATAGAGCAGACCGGCCTGATGTCCGGCTTCGCCGTCGGCCGGCACCGACAGATGCGCCACCAGCGGAAATACCAGCCCGAGAGAACGCGCCACGAAGAAGGTGGCCAGAACGATGATGCCTGTTATGCCGTTATCCAGGAAGCTCGCTGCCGCCAGCAAAGGCAGAACTGCAAGGCCGGCAATTCCGCTGGCCAATATCGTCCGGCAGAGAGCGGGCGGAAATTGCGCCTTGCCGCTCTTGGCCCATTCCCCGGCCTCCCGGGCGCCGGATGCGATACCCAGCAGGAACACCCCCAGCTCCATGGCCTGAATGACCGCGTTGGTCGCGGTCACGAAGGATGTCAGATGCAGAAAGTAAATCTCAAACGAAAGAGACACGAAACCGCTGGATAGAACCAACGCTCTGGCGGCGGGCGGGGAAAGCCGCATCTGCTGCGCCGCTGCAATCAAAGGCGCGGCATTGGCGGCGTGGTCGCTTCTATCCGAGAAGTGGGCCGTCACCGCAATCGCGGCGACAAGTCCGTTCAGAAGCACCGCGGTGATGACCGATGCCTGCAATCCCAGAAAAGGAAAAAGCAGCAGCGCCCCGAACATGCAACCGGCGACGCCGCCGAGCGCATTGACGCGGTACAGGCTGCCGGCGGAATAACCGACATTGGCGGAGCGATTCACCAGTTGCCCGATCAGGATCGGAAGGGTGGCGCCCATCAAGGCGGTGGGCACGAACACGACTGCAATGATCATCATGGTACGCTGAACAAGAGACATGTCCTGCACCATGGGATCGATATGGGCGAACAGTGGCAGCGAGAGGATGCCGAAAGCTCCCACCGCCAGTTCGATCGCGGCCACCAGCAGAAGCGGCTTCACACGCCTGTTCACCGACAGTAGACTTCCTGCCAAACTCCCGACACCCAGTCCCAGCATGAAAGCCGTGACGATCACCGTCACCGAATCCATGCTGAGGCCGAAGATCCGGAACAGCACGCGTTGCCAGGCCAGCTGATAGATCAGCGCCGGAATGCCGGAGACGAAAAAAAATGCGTAGACGTAAAGGGAGGTGCGGCTATGCCTGGCGCGGCCCGCGATCGGTCCTTCTGCCACGCCGGTCGCGATGCTCAAGCTCGGTCCCCGTCCTGCCCGGCGCATTTTTAGCGAACCGAGGTTAACCAAATCTTTGGTTCCCGGCGTAAAGACGTGGCGCTCGCGCCGAATCCAGCGCAGCGGCTGCGATTTACCAGCCTGATGTTGGGAATTCAGCCTTTGAGGAAAGATTTCACCATCACGGGCTGGAAATAGAAACACGCCGCTATCCAGGACAGTCGCTGAGTTCAATTGTCTCAGCGCTCCGCGGAATCTGGCCACGCCTGATTGACCGGATTATGAGAAGAGCGCGGCCCGCGCTTTTTCGTCGATGGTGATCCAGCGGCTGCGGTGGACGTCCATCGCGTCACCCACCCAACCTTTGACATAAGGCCTCACCAGGTTGCCGCTCACCCAGAAGAAAAGCGGCATCGCCGCTTCATCCTTGAGAAGGATTTCCTCGGCGGCGGAAAGTTTCTGGCCGCGGCTGACAATGTCGGGATCGTTCTGTGCCGCGCCCAGCATCCGGTCGAATGTGGGATTGCTGTAATTGCTCCAATTGTTGCCGCCGCCGGTGCGGTACAGATCGAGGAAATTGGAGGCGTCGTTGAAGTCCGCCTGCCATCCCGGCTGCGCCATCTCGAAATCATGTTCCTGGATCTGCTTGTAGAATATCTGGCCGTCGGTGGGAACGATATCGGCATCGATATAAACCAGCGCGAACATCTGCTGCAGCACCGCCGCCACCGCGCGATAGGATCCGGCAGCGGTGGATCGGATCATGTAGCTGGTCCGGAGCCTGTTGTCGGGACCAAACCCGGCATCCCGCATCAGCCGTTGTCCTTCGATGGTGCGCGCCGGCGCGGACATATTCTTGAAATCGAATACATTGCCGCCGGGAAAATTTGCGGTGTTCGGCGGCACGATGCCATAGGCAGGGATATAACCTACCGGAATGATCTTTTCGGTGATCGCTTCGCGGTTGATGGCAAGGTTGATGGCGCGCCGCACACGGATATCGTCGAACGGTGTTTTGCCCAGATTGACCGCGACCATATCCGAGATCAGCTGGGGCACGGGGTTGATCAATTCCGGCATATTCTTCTTGATCCAGCCAAACTGGTTGTTCTCAAGACGCGCCTGGACGTCGAGTTCTCCGGCGCGCAGCCGGCGCAAGGCGGCGCTGTAATCCATGGTGGGGAAGTAAATGACTTTCTCGACCTTGACGTTGGCGGCATCATGAAAGCGGGGATTGCGGACCGCGGTAATATGGTCGTTGGGAATCCATTCCGTCAGCAGGAATGGCCCGTTGCAGACATACTTGCCCGGCTTGGTCCAGCTTTTGCCCTCGGCTTCCACCACATGTCGCGGCACGGGCATCAATGCGGTATGCGTCAGCATTTCCAGAAGATAGGGCGCGGGATTCTTCAGCTGCACTTGCAGGGTATGGGGATCAGGCGCGTGCGCGCCCAAGGCTGTGCCCGGCAGATGGCCGGTATTGATCGCTTCGGCATTCCGGATGATGTAGGCAAAATAGGCATAGGACGCTGCCGTTTTGGGATCGAGAAGCCGCCGCCAGGCAAATAGAAAATCCTCGGCGGTGAGCAGCTTGCCGTCCGACCATTGCGCCTCGCGCAATTTGAAAATCCAGCTCAGCCCATCCGGCGAGGTCTGCCAGCTTTCCGCCATGCCGGGAATGGGCGCGCCGGCGGCATTCTCGGTGGTGAGGCCCATCATCAGATCGCCGATGATGTCGAATTCCCAGGACGCATCCGACATGGTGGGGTCGAGCGTGAAAGGCTCGTTCACATTGCCGCGATAGAAGGTTCCGGGCTGGGGCCGGGCGCCGGAGGCGCGGCCGCCCTTTCCTCGAAAAGCCAGATACCCCCCACCTATCGCCAGCGCCGCTGCGCCGCCGAGCGCCAGCCGCCGGTTCAAATCCAAATTCCACGCCATCTTCCGGCAACCTTCGCGGGCGGTTTTGTCAGTATCACCATAGCATTAGCGGCAGAAAGTCCATTATATTCAGGTTGGAAATGCTTCTCCCCTGGGGGTCTGGATGTCGTCGCGCCGGTTCATCATCGTCATCGCCCTGTCAGCGTTCTGGGCCGCGCCCGCCGCTGCCGCCAGTGATCCCACCCGCGACGATGTGATGCTCAACCTGCAACGCTGCGCGGGTATCACCGACAACCGGGTCTGGCTCAACTGCTTTTATGGCGCGGCCCAGCCGATGCGCGCCCAGCTCGGTCTGCCAGCGGCGCCCGAGTCCCAGGTCAGTCTGGTCAAGAACACGCCTCTGACGCCGCCACCGATGAGCAGCGAGAGCAGTGGCAGCGGCGGTTGGCTGGGGATCGGCAACATCTTCAGCTCCAGCAAGCCGGCAGAGGGAATGGCGGGCACGCTGCGATTGACCGCGTTCAGTTTCGGCAAAGATGGTCTTTTCACCGCCACCCTGGCCGACGGGGAGGTCTGGAAACAGTCGCCCTATGACGATTTGCGCGCCCATTGGAGCGGCCAGCCGTCGAGCTACATCGTGATCGTGACGTCCGACTTGATGGGCAGCCATACCATGCAGGTGCGGGACGATCAGAACTACCGGGTCATGCGCATCAAATAAGTGTCACATAACTGTGACAATGGACATCTCGACAAGTGCTGCGCTGAGGAGAAGTCCGTGAAGAATATCCTGTTCGCTTCGGCGCTGTTTCTGACCGCATTGCCGTTCGCCGCCCAGGCGGGGCCACGGGAGGATTCCCGCGCCGGCATCGCGCGCTGCGACCAAATCATGGATGATCGCGGCTGGCTCGATTGTATTTATGGTGCGGTCCAGCCGATGCGGGCGCGATTGGGGCTCGCGCCGGCGCCCGATTTTCAGCAAAGGCTGGTGCCCGGTGCAGCGCAGGCGATGCGCGCCGCGCCGCCACGGCCTGTCGCCATGGCGCCTGCGGCTCCGGTCCGCAAGAGCGATGAGACCTGGGTGCATCTTGCCGCTTACACCTTCGACCGCCACGGCATGTTTACCGTTACCTTGCCGGACGGAACGGTGTGGCAGCAGCAGGCGGATGATGTGAATTACGCCCATTGGAAAGATCCAGCCTCGCATTATGTCGTTTCGGTGGGCGAGGGGCTCGGCGGCCATGGCACGCTGGAACTTCGCAATGACGGCAACGAATATATCGTGCGGCGAATCCGCTGAGCGCAGCCGCCGGTCAACTCCGTCCGGCCCACGCGACCAATATCAGTCATGCTCGGCGACAAGGTGGCCCGGCGCCACTTCGATCAGGCGGGGCCGGTATTGCTCCGCCTGTGGATCATCACTCCGTTTCGATAGCAGGAAGGCGAGTGAGGCGCGGCTGTCCAAAGGGGACGGCAGATCGCCGGTCAGCAAAGTGCGCTTGCGAGCGCGCTCCACTTTCGGGTCGGGCACCGGCACCGCCGACAGCAAGGCGCGGGTATAAGGATGGCGCGGGTCGCGATAAAGGTCGCCGGACGATGCCGTCTCCACCACCCGGCCCAGATAGAGCACCATCACCCGGTGTGAAAGCTGGCGCACCACCGACAGGTCATGGCTGATGAAGATCAGCGCCATGCCGGTTTCGGCCTGGAGCGACTTGATCAGATCCACGATCTGCGCCTGGATGGAAACGTCCAATGCACTGACTGCTTCGTCGCAGACCACCATTTTGGGGCGCACGATCATGGCGCGGGCGATGCCGACGCGCTGGTTCTGGCCGCCGGACAATTCATGGGGATATCGATTGATCCAACCAGGATCGAGACCGACTTTCTCCATCATTGCCGCCACCCGGGCACGGATCTCATCGCGCGCCAGGCCGGGCTCCAATGCCTTCAGCGGCTCGGCAACGGAGACGCTCACCGGCATGCGCGGATCCAGGCTTGCCAGCGGATCTTGAAATACGATCTGGAAATCCTTGCGGGACCGGCGGATTGCATCTTGCTTTTCATGCGTCAGGTCGCGGCCCAGCCAGACCACCCGGCCGCTGTCGGGTGGGATCAACTGCAGTACCGCGCGCGCCAAGGTGGATTTGCCGCAGCCACTTTCACCGACCACGCCCAAAGTCTCGCCGCTGCGAAGCGCGAAGGAAACGCCGTCCACCGCGCGCAAGGATCGCGTGGCGGCGAAAAAACCATCGCCTTTCACGGGGAAGATGACATTCACGTCTTCCACCTCCAGCAGCGGATTGCCGGGTGTGGTGGCCAAGTCGGGCGTATCGGTGAGGCGCGGCATCGCCGCCAGCAGCATCTTGGTGTAATTCTGGCGCGGCGCATAAAAGATCTCGTCCACCGCGCCGGTTTCGACCACTTCACCGCGACGCATCACCTGGACCCGATCGGCGCTGCCGGCAATCACACCCATGTCGTGACTGATCAGGGCCAGGGCGGTTTTCCGGTCGGTCTTCAGTGCACGGAGGATTTCTAGGATCTGCGCCTGCACCGTCACGTCCAGGGCCGTGGTGGGTTCGTCGGCGATCACCAAATCAGGCCCGGTGATGGTCGCCATCGCGATCATCACCCGCTGGCGCATGCCGCCTGACAATTCGTGCGGGTATTGCTTCATCCGCCGCGCGCTTTCCGGAATGCGGACATAGTCGAGGATCTCGCGCACGCGGCGAACCGCTTCCTCGCGCGGCATCTTGCGGTGCAGGGTCAAGGCTTCGAGAATCTGCGCTCCCACCGTCATGTGCGGCGTCAGCGAGGTGAGAGGGTCCTGAAAGATCATGGTAATGTGGGAGCCGCGCAGCAGATTGAGTTGACGCGATGGCAGGCCCAGCAATTCCTGGCCGCGATAGCGCACGCTGCCGCTGACGCGGCCATTGGCGGCCAGCAGACCCATCGCGGCCAGGAAAAGCTGGCTCTTTCCCGAGCCGCTTTCGCCCACCACGCCCAGGCAGGCGCCTTCTTCAATGTCGAGGCTTACGCGCTTGACCGCATGCACGTCGCCGTCCTGCGTCGTGAAATGCACATCCAGGTCGCGGATTTCCAGCAGCGCGGCCATCAATAATCCTTGGGGTCGAGCGCGTCGCGCAGGCCGTCACCGATGAAGTTGAAACAGAACAGGGTCACGGCCATGAACAGAGCCGGGAAGATCAACAGCCAGGGCGCCGATTCCATGATGTTGGCGCCGTCGGCGATCAACACGCCCCAACTGGTCAGCGGTTCCTGGATACCGAGTCCCAGGAAGGACAGGAAACTCTCGATCAGGATGACGTCGGGAACGGTGAGGGTGACATAGACCACCACCGGTCCGAACACATTCGGGATGATGTGCCGGGTGATGATTCCAAAAGTCGAAACGCCGGCGGCGCGTGCCGCTTCGATATATTCCTTTTGTTTCGCGGACAGTGTCTGGCCCCTCACGATACGCGCCATAGTCAGCCACACCACTGCGCCGATCGCCACGAACAGCAGGAAGAAATTGCGGTCGAACAGCACCATCAGAATGATGACGAAGAAGATAAAGGGCAGAGAATAGAGGATGTCCACGGTGCGCATCATCAGGGCATCTACCCGGCCGCCGACATAACCGGCGGTGGCGCCGTAGAGAACGCCGATCACCAGCGATACCAGGGTGGCGACAAAACCCACCGCCAGTGATACCCGCGCGCCATAGAGGATGCGCACAAAAAGATCGCGGCCTACCGCATCGGTGCCCAGCCAATGCGTGCCGCCGGCATTGCAGGTTGTCTGGGCCGGCCACCAGTCGGGGGCGCAAGACACGACGCTGTAATCGATCGCATCATAGGCGTAACGCGAGAAGAGGGGCGCAAATGCCGCCAGCAGAGCGATGATCGCCAATACCACCATGCTGGTCACGGCAGCCTTGTTGCGAAACAGCCGGGCCCGGGCGTCAGCCCACAGGCTGCGGCCGGCGAGTGCGCGCTCCAAAGTCTGGGTTTTGTGGCCGCCACCATAGCCCGCCGAATTCATGTCAGCCGCACGCGAGGATCGAGCAGGCCGTAAAGAATGTCCGCCACGAAATTGAGCGCGATGACCAGGGCGGCATAACAGATCACTACCCCCATCATCAGGGTATAATCGCGATTGAGCGCCGCCTGGATGAAATAGCGCCCGATGCCGGGCAGGCCGAAAATCTCTTCCACGATCAGGGAACCGGTGAGAATGCCCGCCACCGCCGGCCCCAGATAGCTTACCAATGGCAGAAGCGCGGCGCGCAAGGCGTGGTGCAGCACCACCCTCTGGACGGACAGGCCTTTGGCGCGGGCAGTGCGGATATAATTGGATCGCAACACTTCGATCATGCTGCCGCGCGTCAGCCGGGCGATGATGGCGATCTGCGGCAGCGCCAGCACGATTACCGGCAGGATGATGTTGCGCAGGGCGCCGCCATTCCAACCGCCCACCGGCAACGAGAAATCATGGCCGAATAGCGTGATGCCATAGACGCCGAAGATCAGAGTGAGGATCGGAGCAGTGACAAAGGATGGAATGGTAATGCCGAACATGGCCAGGGTCATCACCGAATAATCCTGCCAGTGATTCTGACGCAGCGCCGCCCAGACCCCCAAGCTCACGCCAAAGATCACGGCCAATGTCATGGCCAGAAGGCCCAGCCGCATGCTCACCGGCAGGCCGATGCTTATCAGTTGGGCGACGGTGAAATCCTTGGTCTTGAAGGAGGGGCCCAAATCGCCATGCGCCAGCCGCCCCAGATAAAGCCCATATTGGGTGATCAGCGGCTTGTCGAGATTATAGGCGGCCTCGACATTGCGTTCGATCTCGGGCGGCAGCTTGCGGGCGGAATCGAACGGCCCGCCCGGCGCGGCTCGCATCATGAAGAACGCCAAGGTGACGATGATGAAAAGCGTTGGCACCGCGCCGAGAAGACGTTTAAGGGCGTAGCCGATCATCGGGGCCGGTGATTGAAGTCCCGGCCATTCAGGGCGAGCGCTGCTTGCGTGTCAATGCGGCGCTGTCAGCCAGGCCTGGAAGCGGGCCTCCAGCGCCGGACCATGAATCAGCCACCAGCCATCGTCGACCGCGAAAGCATTTGCAAAATGGCTGGTCGGCAGCCAGGGCGCCATGGCGATGCCAAGTTCCGGATTCTTGCCAACCAGCGGCCAGGCCGATCGTCGCGCCGGTCCCAGGGCCACCCAATTGGCGACATGGGCCAGAGGCTGCGAGCCAGTGGCATAGCGAATGAAATCCATCGCCATGTCTTTCCTGGGATCGTCCTTGGGCACGCCGAACACATCGAACTCATAAAGTTGGCGGTCCCAGATCACGCCGGGCATATCGGTGCGGGCATCGAAGATGTCGCCGTTCAGCACGGTGGAGAACACGGCCTGGCCGTTCTGAATCAGTTTCGCGGGTTCGCTGCCGCCGTGCCACCACAACAGGCTTGGCCTGAGCGTTTCGAGTTTCCTCAGCGCACGGGCCACGCCGTCATCGCCCTCCAACGTCTTGTAGATATCGTGCGGCGATATTCCGTCCGCCAGCAGCGCCATTTCCAGATTGAACTTGGCGCCCTGTTTCAGGGCGCGGGGACCGGGGAATTTCACCGTGTCGAAGAAATCGGCAAGTGACGCCGGCTGCGCGTCGGCGAATTTGTCTTTCGCAAAGAGGATGGCCTGGGAATAGACCACACTTCCCACCCAGCATTCACCCAATGCGCCCGGCACGAAATCCCGCGCGGCAGGAGCACCGTCATCGCCCGCGGGCAGGCTGGCCGGATCGAATTTTTCCAGCAGGCCCTGGCGGCAAGCTTCAATCGCCTTGGGCAATTCGAAATCGATCACATCGCCCTTGTAGATGTGACTGGTCACCGCCCGCGAAAGCTCGGCCAGATCGCCGTCCCATTCCGCAAGATGGATGTTGACGCTCCTGTCGGCCGCATAGGGCCGCATCTGCGCCGATGCTTGCGCCCGGCCATAGGGGCCAGCCCAGCTGGTCACCGTCAGCACGGGCAAGGGCCGCGTGTACCAGTAAAGCCCCAGCGCCCCGATCAGGGCGATGAGAAGCGTGATCCCGAGAATAAAACGGCGCATGAACGGTCCAAGGAAGCGGCAGCCGGACGATACATTTTTACCGGCCGTCGCCAAACGGGTGGGATTTTGCCCCGGATGTCAGCGGATTTGGTCTTGCCCAAGCCAACCGGCCGGATGCTAATATTGGCCTCCAACCGGCTATTCCGGCTTGCTTTTGCGGGGGCCGGCCCATAGCTTCCGGCCCCTCGCGGACGCCTTGTCATGTGCAGTTGTAGCTCAGTTGGTTAGAGCGCCGGATTGTGGATCCGGAGGTCGGTGGTTCAAGCCCACCCAACTGTACCATTCGGCTTTGCCGGGACGGATATCAGATTCCGCAAGCCAAATTTCCGGCGAGAACCGGCCCGGCCGGCCTGTCTTGCCCGCCCGGCGAGGGGCCATTACAACGCCCGCGCGATTGCGGACATATAGAGTATGAGCGATTCCCGACAGACCCGGCCCAAGGCGCGGCTGCCCCGCGGATTCCGTGACCGGGGCGCGGCCGAGATCGTGGCCGAACGGCGCGTCCTGGAGACCATCCGGGGCGTTTTCGATTCGTATGGCTTCTCGCCGCTGGAGACGCCTGCCTTCGAATACACCGATGCGTTGGGCAAGTTTCTCCCTGATGTGGACCGGCCCAATGAAGGGGTGTTCTCGCTCAAGGACGATGACGAGCAATGGCTGTCCCTGCGCTACGACCTGACCGCACCTTTGGCCCGCCATGTCGCGGCTAATTTCCAGACCCTGGCCAAGCCGTTCCGCCGCTATCAATTCGGTCCGGTGTGGCGCAACGAGAAGCCGGGCCCCGGACGCTATCGCGAATTCCTGCAATTCGACGCCGACACGGTGGGCAGCGCCTCGCCCTCGGCCGATGCCGAACTGCTGATGATGGTGTCCGACACGATGGAGGCGCTGGGCCTGAAGCGCGGCGACTACATCGTCAAGCTGAACAATCGCAAACTGCTGGATGGCGTGCTGGAAGCGGCCGGGGTCGCGCTGGAAGATCGCGCCCGGCGCGGCGTCGTGCTGCGCGCCATCGACAAGATCGATCGCTTGGGCGCGCGCGGCGTCGCGGCGCTGCTGGGCGAGGGACGCAAGGATGAATCCGGCGACTTCACCAAGGGCGCCGGTCTCGGCGCGGAACAGTCGGCGCGGATTCTCTCATTCGTGGCGCCAGACGCGCAGGATGAAGACGCGCATCTGCGCCAGATCGGCACCTTTGTGGGGGCCAGCGCGGTCGGGGCCGCGGGCCTGTCCGAATTGGAACAGATCGTCAAACTGCTGGCGGCGTGTGGCTATGGTCCGGACCGCGTGCAGTTCGACACCGGCGTGGTGCGCGGGCTGGATTATTACACCGGCGCCGTATTCGAGGCGCAATTGACGTTCCCTGTCCGGAATGAATCCGGCGAGATCGTGGTGTTCGGCTCGGTTGCGGGCGGCGGCCGCTATGACGATCTGGTGGCGCGCTTTACCGGCCAGGCCGTGCCCGCGACCGGCATCTCCATCGGCGTCAGCCGCCTGATCTCGGCACTGGCGTCGCGGGGGCTTTGCGGCGGCGATCTGGCGCCGCTGGTGGTGGTGACGGTGATGGACAAGGCGGAAACCGCCGCCAGCTTCCAGATGGTGGCGGAGCTGCGCGCCGCGGGCATTCGCGCCGAGGTCTATGTCGGGACGGCCAAGTTCGGTGACCAAATGAAATATGCCGACAAGCGCGGTGCTGCCATTGCGGTGATTGAAGGCGGCGACGAACGCGCCAGGGGCGAAGTGACTTTGAAGGATTTGGCGTTGGGCGCGGAACTGGCGAAATCGGTCGAGAGCCGGGCCGCCTGGGTCGGCGCGCGCCAAGCGCAACTGAGCGTCCGGCGCGACGGACTTGTCGGCGCCATAAAAGACATGCTGAGAAAAAGCTGATGGTGGCTTTCCCCTATTATAGCAGCGGCGATCTGAAAGTCCTGGAAGAGCAAGGCGAAGCGATCCTGGGCGCTTTCCGCGCGCGCGGCTATGTCTGCGAGGAACCGTCGGTGCTGCAGCCGGCCGATATATTCCTGGACCGTTCGGGTGAGGAAATCCGCCGCCGAACTTTTACGCTCACCGATCCGTCCGGCCGCGAATTGTGCCTGCGTCCCGATCTCACCATTCCGATCTGCCATCAGGCGGTGAAGACGGGCACCAAGTTCCCGGCCCGCATCTGTTACAATGGGCTGGTCTTCCGTCACCAGCCGGCCGAACCGCACCGGCCCACGCAATTCTTTCAGGCGGGTGCGGAACTATTGGGCCTTGCCGATCGCGCCCAGGGCGAGACCGAGATCATGACCCTGACAGTCGAAGCGCTGCGTGCCGCCGGACTGAAGGATTTTTCACTCAAGATTGGCGACCTGGCGCTGTTCGGCGCGCTGGTCGATGCATTGGACGTTCCGCCGCAATGGCGCGCCCGTCTCAAACGGCATTTCTGGCGGGTGGGCTATTTCGAGGCGTTGCTGGGTCGCATGACCCAGGGCGCCGCCAGCGATGCGCAACGTCTGCTGGGATCGCTGGGCGGCCTCACCGAGAATGAATCCCGCGCCGCCATCGAAGGCCTGATGGACCTAGTTGCCGATGCGCCGCAGGGCGCGCGCACCCGCGAGGAGATTGTCGAACGGTTGATGGAGCAGGCGGCTGATGCGGCGGCGCTGCGGCTGGATCCGCGCATCGCCAATGTCATCACGCGGCTGCTGGCCGTGTCGGGAACCGCGGAGCAGGCTCTGACGGAAATTCGCGCTTTGACGAAAGACGCGAAGATTACCCTGGATGCGCCTTTGGCGGCGATGCAGGCACGGCTAACCGCGCTTCAGTCACTTGGCATCGCGTCAGACAAAATTAGCTTCGCGGCCCGGTTCGGCCGCAACATGGAATATTACACCGGCTTTGTTTTCGAATTGTGGGCGCGCGACAAGGAAGGTCCGGTACAGCTGGCAGGCGGCGGCCGCTACGATACGCTCTTGGAGATGCTGGGTGCCGGTCATGCCGTTACCGCCGTCGGCATCGCCATCCGCACCGAGCGCGTGCTGGCGGCGCGCCGCCAGCTGGGAGGCGCATGATGACGTCGCTCACGCTAGCCATTCCGTCCAAGGGCCGTCTCAAGGACGACTGCAACGCCTATTTTGCCGATGCCGGCGCGGTCCTGAAGCAAGCCGCCGGCGGACGCGGCTATCGCGCCACCATCGGTGGATTTGCCGACATCGAAGTGTTGCTTCTGTCGGCCGGCGAGATTGCAGCGTCTTTGCTGGCGGGCGACGTGCATCTGGGGATCACCGGTGAGGATCTTCTGCGCGAAGCGGCGCCCGAACTGAAGGGCCGCATCCACTTGGTGCGGCCGCTGGGTTTTGGCTTTGCCAATGTCGTGGTGGCGGTGCCGCAATACTGGATCGATGTCTCCACCATGGCGGATCTGGATGATGTCTGTGCTGCCTTCACCCATCGCCATCGCCGCCGGCTCAGGGTCGCCACCAAATACACCCAGCTGACGCGCAGCTTTTTCGCGCGGGTCGGGATCAGCGATTATCGCATCGTGGAAAGCGCGGGCGCCACCGAAGGCGCGCCGGCCGCCGGCACCGCCGAAGCGATCGTGGACATCACCACCACGGGCACCACCCTGGCTGCCAACGGTCTCAAGACCCTTGAGGATGGCACCATCCTGGAAAGCCAGGCGCAGCTTGCCGCTTCGCTCTCAGCCGACTGGAGCGGCGCCGCACGCCTCACCTGCGAAGCGCTTTTGGCGCGCCTCAATGCCCGCGCCCGGGCCAAGACGTCGCAAATTCTCCGCGTTAGGCTGGAGGGGCGGGTGGATAAATTGCTGGAATCGCTGGCCCGCGTCGCGGGCGCCACCGTGTTGTCGCGCCCGACCGATGCGGGCGGGGAATATTCCATCCTGGTGCCGCGCGGCCAGTTGATGGACGCTGTGGCGGCGTTGCGTGCCGAAGGCTGCGAAGCGCCCGCGACAACTCAGGATACGGATTACGTCTTCGATACGGCCAATCCGCTCTATGCCGCGCTGGCCGAGCAGTTGCCCAAATAATTACTGGGGGCTGACGGTATCGCGAATATCGACGTCGCGGATATGTTCCCTCTTCCACGTCATCGCATCGCCGACGCGGGTGCGGCCGGAAGGATGATCGAAGAAAATGAACTCCTCCCATTTGCCCGGTTCCAGTTTGCGATAGGTCGAGAGCTTCAGCATCGCGGTGGCGAAGGCGTCGGGCTTGCGCACCGCATCCAGGCCGAAAATATCCGCCTGATGCTCGGCGCTGCGTACGATGCCGTTGGTGAGGGGTGTGGCCAGAAAGAAGAGCAGACTCGCCAGCGCCACCAGCAACGGCAGGCCCGCGATATCGTCCACCCGGCGGACCTGCCACTGTCCGCCGAACAGATCCACCGCGAACAGGAAGACCCGGTTCACAAAGGCGAAAACCACCACCGTTAGAAGCCCGGACAGCAACAGGCCGCGCAGCACATGGCCCATCACATAATGACCCATTTCGTGACCCAGCACGGCCAGCGTTTCATCCGGTGTGCCCTGATTTAGCAGATTGTCGGTCAGGCTGATGCGGGTGGTGCCCAGAAATCCCGAGACATTGGCGGAAATGCGATTGCTCTGCCGCGATGCGTCCATCACCCAGACAGTGTCGGCGGGAATATCATTGGCGCGCGCCAGCGACAGGATCTCGGTCTTCAGCGGTCCGGCGGGAAGCTGCGAATAATGGTTGTACAAGGGGGCGATGAAAACGGGAAAGATCACAGCCACCAGAATCTGGAACGCGATGGCGATGCCCGCCCCCCAGAGCCACCAATTCTCGCGCGCCCGCCGGATGGCGGTGTAAAGCAGGGGCACCAAGATTACGGCGGCAACCAGCGAGAGCGCCGCACCGATGCCATAATCTCCCAGCCAGGCCATGAAATTCTGGTTCGACAGGCCATAACTGTGTTCGCGGAAATAACCTTCATATAGCGCGAGCGGGAATTCGGTCACTGTCACGATGACGATATAGGCCGTGGCATAGAGGATGGATTGGTTGGCGCGGCTATGGGTTCGGTCCATCGCCCAATCGCGGATCGCGGTCGAGATGCCCAGCCATAGCAACAAGCCCGCAATCGCCAATGCCCAGGCAAGGTCGACGAACATCAGCCAATAGCCGCCTTCGAAATAGGCATCCGAGCGGGCCCGCGCCGCGCCGCTGACGCGCGCCATATAGGCGGAGGTGGCGCGATCAGAATCGAATTTTGGCGTCGAATCCACCACCGGAAGCGATTGAACCTGGATATGGGCAGTCGGCGCGGCGCGCGGTGGCAGTCCGGAATTCTGGTCTTGCGCCAGGGCGGGAGCAGCGGAAAAAAACAGAACCAGAAACGCGAATGACAGTCGCCGCATGAAGTTTACTCCATGCGCGAGCCTAGCAGATGAGGCGCGCCGCGCCATTCTATTCTCGCATCTACCGGCGCATATGCTTTATAGACGGTGTCATGATCGACCGCCTTTTGTTTTTACGCAGTACCGCCCTGTCGGCATTCGCATTGGCAATGCTGGCAGCACCGGGATACGCCGCCACTAGCTTGAACAATGCCGACGCCAAGCTGCGTTATGAACATTGTCTCAGTCTCGCCAATCTCAATCCGGTCGCCGCGCTCGGCGTAGCCGCGGAATGGAGCAAGGCCAAGGGCGGCGGCCCCGCAGAACATTGCATGGCAATGGCCCTGGTCGAACTGAAGCGCTATCCCGAAGCCGCCACGCGCCTGGACGCATTGGGCCGTGCCCCCGGCATGGGAAATCTTCGCTCCACCATTTTCGACGAAGCCGGCAACGCCTGGATGCTTGCCGGCAATGCCGTCAAGGCGGCGGCAAGTTTTTCCGCGGCATTGGCTTTGTCCGGCAACGATGCCGATCTCTATGCCGATCTTGCGCGCGCCCAGGCCATGCAAAAATCCTGGGGCGAAGTGGAGTCCGATCTGAACGCGGCCTTGGCGTTGCAGCCTGGACGCGTCGATCTTCTGGTGTTGCGTGCCAGCGCGCTCGAGGCGCAGGGAAAATTGAAGGCGGCGCGTGACGATGCGGATGCGGCGCTGAAAATCAAGCCGAATTCCGCTGAAGCCCTGGTTCAGCGCGGCGAGATCGCGCGCAATGCCGGCGATGTTGCCGGGGCGCAGCGCGATTTCGAGACCGCGCTCAAGATCGCGGGCGGCGGCGAAACCGCCGATGCGGCACGGCTGGGTCTGGCGGAATTGGACGCCGATACTAGGAAATAGCGTTCCATTCGGCGCGCACCGTTTCGTCGAGTTCGCGCGCGCCACGCTGGTTGGCCAGGACTTGGAATTCGGCGTCCGGCAGCAGCCGTTGCAGCGCCCAGATCGCCGCGCCCCGCACCAGCGGCGAGGGATCGTCGAGCAATGCATGTGCCCTCACTTCGAGGGCTGGATCACCACTATTGCCGATCGCGATCAGCACATTGCGCAGGAACCGGTCGCGGCCGATCCGTTTGACCGCGGATTTGCGGAACAGGGCCCGAAATGCCGCATCGTTGAGCTGCGCCAATTCGGCCAGGGAGGGCGAAGTCAGTTCGGGGCGCGGTTGCAATTTCATCTCCCGAGCGCCTTGGGCGAATTTGTTCCAAGGGCAAACCGCCAGGCAATCGTCGCAACCATAGATGCGATTGCCCATGCTCTGACGGAATTCGCGCGGAATGGGTCCCTTATTCTCGATCGTGAGATAGGAAATGCAGCGCCGCGCATCCAGCCGATAGGGTGCGGGAAAGGCGGCGGTGGGGCAGATATCGAGGCATTGCCGGCAATTGCCGCAATGGTCGCTTTCGCTTTCATCGGCCGGCAATTCCAACGTGGTGAAGATCGAACCCAGGAACAGCCAGGATCCGAACTCCCGGCTCACCAGATTGGTATGCTTGCCCTGCCATCCCAGCCCGGCTTTCTGTGCCAGCGGCTTTTCCATCACCGGGGCGGTATCGACAAAGACTTTCACTTGCGCATGGGATTTCTGGAAGATGAAACCTGCCACTGCTTTCAACTTCCTCTTGACCACATCATGATAATCCTCGCCGGACGCATAGACCGAGATCGCACCGCGGTTCTTGCGCGCCAGGATTTCCAATGGATCGCGGTCCGGTCCGTAATTCAGACCTAAGACAATGGCGGACCGGGCGTCCTGCCAGAGTGCGCGAGGATCAGCGCGCTCATCCTTGCGCGTCTCCATCCATTCCATTTCGCCGTGATGACCGGCCGTGAGATAAGACAGTAGCCCCTCGCGATTGCGCGGCGCCGCCCCAGCGTCCGTCACGCGCGCGACATCGAACCCTTCCGCCAGGGCGCGTTCTACAATTTGGGCTTTAGAAATCGAGTTCGGCATAATGAGCGGCCGGGGGTTGGCCGGGCACCCGATCGGCCAGGATGGAGCGGAAGCTGGGGCGCGACTTCATCCGTACATACCATTCATTGGCGGCGGGGTATTCGCTCCACGGCACTTCGCCGAAATAGTCCAGCACGGAAAGATGCGCCGCCACCGCCAGATCGCCAAGCGCCGGAGCGCGGCCCGACAGATTGCCATTGCCTTCCACCGCGCGGCCAATGGCGGCCAAGGCCACTTTCAATTCCTCGCGGCCGGCGCGGATCACATTCATGTCGGGGGCCCGGCGTCCGGGCGCGCCGGTGAAACGCTGCCCGGCCTTTTCATAGACGATGCGCTGGGTCACCTGCTCGTGAAACGGCCCCATCGCCCAATCCAGCCAGCGCAAGCTGGCGCGGCGCTCATCCGCATCGTCCGGCGCCAGCGGATGCTCCGGGAAATTGGTTTCCAAGTGATCGACGATCGCCCAGATGCCTTCGGCGCGGGTGCCATCCAGATCGATAAACACGGGAAGGGGATTGCGCGCGTCCTCGGCATGGGCCGGATCGCAGGCGACGCGCTTTTCCGCCACCACCAGACGGGCAAGGCGGCAACTGGGCGACAGCATCAAGTGGATCAGACGGCGCATGGAAGGGCTTGTAAATCAGGGCTCTATTTAACGCAAAAATCCAGATTGTCCCGAGTCACATCCCCGGCCCGTGCGATTAGGATTTCCGCACGGCCGGCAACATAGGGACCCGGTTTGGCCGCGTTCCATTTGTCGGGATCGGGCAGAATCGCTGCAAGCCGCGCCGCTTCATTCCGCGTCAGCAAGTATGCGTCGGCATGGAAATAGGCCTCGGCCGCCGCCTGGGCGCCGAAATTTCCATGTCCCCAATCCACCAGATTGAGATAGGCCTCCAGGATTCTCTTTTTGGGCCAAAGGGCTTCGATCAGGACCGTGAGATAGGCTTCCGCTCCCTTGCGGACCCAACTGCGGACCGGCACCAGAAATAAAGTACGGGCGGTTTGCTGCGAGATGGTGCTGGCGCCGCGAAGGCGCTTTGCCGGGTGGCGTTCGTGTGCCGCCACGGCCTGGTCGATGGACTTCCAGTCGAAGCCGCTGTGATTGCAAAAATTCTGGTCTTCCGAGCCGATCACCGCCTTACCCAGAAATGGCGGGATCCGGTCCGACCAGGAATAATGGGCGCCTTTGCCCTCTGCCAGGCTCCACAGCATCTGTGGCGTGCCCGGCACCGGGACAAAACGAAAGAGCAGCAGCAACAGCACCGGTGCCGCCACCAGCAGCACAAACAGGATCACCAGCAGTTTCCCCAGCCAGCCTCGTCCCGCCGCCCTGATTCCCGTCCGCCCCATGCGCAACCATACCAAAAGTTAGGAATGCGGCGATGGCATGAGCCATCCCGCGATGCTAGGTCTGACCCGATCCCGGAGAATCTTCGCATGCACGACATTCTGATTTCGGTCTGGCTGGGCATCGTCGAGGGCCTGACCGAATTCCTGCCGGTGTCCTCGACCGGACATCTTCTGGTGGCGGAACGCTTGCTGGGTCTTTCCGACAATTGGGAAGCCTTCACGGTCGTCATCCAGCTGGGCGCTATCCTCTCCGTGGTAGTGATTTATTTTCAGACCTTCTGGCAGGCACTAATCGGGTTGCCCTCATCGGAGCAGGCGCGGCGTTTTGCGCTCGGCATCATCATCGCCTTCCTGCCCGCGGCGGTGGTGGGCGTGCTGATTTCCAAATGGATCAATTCCATGCTGCTCAATCCCGTCATCGCCATGCCGGTGATCGCGGCGAGCTGGTTCATTGGCGGCCTGGTCATCCTGGCCCTGGAACGCACCGCGCCGAAGCCGCGCTGGCTGGACGGCGAGCGGCTGCCATTGTCCAAGGCATTCCAGATCGGGCTTTGCCAGGTTCTGGCCCTGATTCCCGGCACCTCACGGTCCGGCGCGACCATTCTGGGCGGCGAGCTGCTGGGGGTGGACCGGGTGGCGGCGACCAAATTCACATTTTATCTGGCGGTTCCCACCATGCTGGGCGCGACCTTGTTCGAGCTTTACAAGAAAGGCGCGAGCCTCAGTCACGGGCAGAGCCTCGACATCGCGGTAGGCTTTGTCGTGTCTTTCCTGGTCGCCTATGTGGTGATCCGCCAGTTCCTGGTGATCGTGGCGCGTTATGGCCTGACGCCGTTCGGCTGGTACCGCATCGCCGCTGGCATCGCGCTGGCGGCGTATATCTGGGCCTAGTTTAATTTTTCGGGCACCAGGTCGGCATATTCGCCCTTGGCCCGGAACCGCCAGAGATAGGCGGGCAGTTCCGCTTCCACCGTGGTCGGCGTGATGCCGAGATCCGCCAATGTCAGCGCTGTGGGCGCGACCACATTGTCATGCCGCAGCAGCTTGACCTGGTCGAGCGTGAGCAGCGGATTGGGTGCCAGTTGCAGAAAGAAAGCCTTGAACGCCGCCAGCGCGAAGGGCAGCGGCGCCAAAATCCGCTTGCGTCCGATTTCGCGCAACACCAGCTGCATCAGCTCCTTGAAGCTATAGGTGGTGGGGCCGCCCAGCTCATAGGTCTTGCCCTGTGCTTGCGGCATTTCCAGCGCGGCGCAGATGGCGGCCGCGACATCGCCGACAAAGACGGGCTGAAAGCGGGTGTGGCCGCCGCCGATCAGGGGGAGGACGGGCGAGATGCGCGCCAGGCCGGCAAACTTGTTGAAGAACTGGTCTTCGGGCCCGAACACAAGGGAAGGCCGCAGGACAATTGCAGCAGGAAGGGCGGCATGGACGCGCTTTTCGCCTTCCGCCTTAGTCTGGGCATAGCGGGATTGCGCCTCGCTGTCGGCGCCGATGGCCGACAGATGCACCAGCTTGCGAATGCCCTGCCGCGCGGCGGCTTCGGCGACATTGCCGGCGCCTGTGACATGAACATCCTCGAAACTCTGGCCTCGCGGGAACAGCAGCCCCGGTAGATTGACCGCGGCGATCGAGCCTTGCAGCGCCGCCTCGACCTGCTCAGGTTCGGTGATGTCGCATTTGACGAAGCCGATCTGGCCGACCTGGCCCAGGGGACGCAGGAAAAAGGCGCGATTGGGGTGGCGGCAGGCGACTTTGATGCGCCAGCCCGCCTTGGCCAGCGCCCGGACCGCATGGCGCCCCAGAAAGCCCGAACCGCCGAAGACCGTTATCTGTTTTGTTTCCATGGCGAGAATCCGGTTGAGCGTGCTGGGCTGGTGTTTAGCCAGAAGAAGATACGCCGAAAAGGGGTTTGAGTGGTTGACGGCACAGGACGCCGACCCTAAACATCCGGCCCTTCGGCATCTGCCCAGATGGCGGAATTGGTAGACGCACTAGTTTCAGGTACTAGCGCTGCAAGGCGTGGAGGTTCGAGTCCTCTTCTGGGCACCATCCCCGACCCCATATTCACATATCTCCTTGTTTCACAAGGATATATGACTGAAAAATGAGCCCCCTGCCCACAAAGTGGACACTGTTAAGACTGGACTTTCGGTAATACTTAAACAAAGGTATTACTCGCTTCCGGGGGGAGCGAGGATGCGCAACACTCCTATCGTATATTTGATCGACGATGACGCCACGGTCCGCGGCGCCATCCGGGACCTGCTCCTCTCTGTCGGCCATCTGGTCGAATCCTTCCCGTCCGCCGAGGAATTTCTCGCCCGCCGCGATCCAGAGGCGTGCGGCTGTCTGGTCCTGGATGTGCGGCTCCCCGGCACCAGTGGGCTCGAGCTGCAGAAGCGGCTGGTGGCGCAAAAGGACCGCATTCCCATCATTTTCATCTCCGGCTATGGCGATGTTCCCATGGCGGTACAGGTGATGAAGGCAGGGGCCGTGGATTTTCTGCAGAAGCCGTTCCGCGAACAGGAATTGCTGGAGTGCGTACAGGCGGCCTTGCGCCGCGATCAGACCCAGCGCGACATCGAGGAGCAGGTCTCGGGCCTGCTGAGCGGTTATCGCACGCTCACCAAACGCGAGCGCGAAATCATGAAGCTGGTTGTCACCGGCCAGATCAACAAACAGATCGCGGCCCTGGTTGGGTTGAGCGAAGTCACCGTCAAGATTCACCGTGCCCAGGTCATGCACAAAATGGGAACGCCGTCGCTTGCCGACTTGGTGCGTGCCGCTGACAGGATCGAGGCTTTTCTGTCCTAGTCGCGTGAATTTCGTGACAGAAAGTCATGGGACTGCGACCGCGCTGCCTGTTTTCCAGGCTGGTGCCTCCCAGTGGCTTGCGTTAGAAGTCTGCCGGGCCGGAACGATTCAAGTATTGCGACGCCCTTAGAAAAGCTGCCACCAGCCGAATGCAGTGCAGGCGCAAAGGGATATTCGCTGGACGCCTGGCCAGCGAAGGGGAGATGAATGACTGAGCAAGTTCTGGCGCCGATGAACCGGCGCTCTCTATTCCGCATGATCGGCATGGCTGCCGGCAGCGCCGCGATGTACCAGGCGATGACCGATCTGGGCTATGCGGGGGAGTCCGGCTATTCGGCCCCGCTCAAGCTGGAAGGCGATCCCAAGGGGGCATCGGTCCTGGTGCTGGGCGCCGGTCTGGCCGGCCTGACGGCGGCGCTGGAACTGCGCAACGCCGGTTACAAGGTTCAGGTGCTGGAATATCAGCACAAGGCCGGTGGCCGAAACATCTCGATCCGCGGCGGCGACACGGTCAACGAATTGGGCGGCTTCACCCAGCATTGTCAGTTCGATCCCGGATTCTATGTCAATCCGGGCCCGATGCGCATTCCCTATCATCACATCGCGCTGCTGGACTATTGCAAGCGCCTGAACGTGCCGCTCGAACCCTTCTCGATCATCAACTACAACGCGATGATCCATAATTCCAAGGCGTTCGGTGGCAAACCCAAACGCTATCGCGAAGTGGAAACAGATTTCCGCGGCTATGTCTCGGAATTGCTGGCGAAATGCACCTCACAAGGCAAGCTCGACCAGGCAGTCACCAAAGAAGATGCCGAAGTGCTGTTGCAGGCGCTGCGGGCCTGGGGCGCGTTGAATCAAAATTACGAATATAAAAAGAGCGGACAGGTTTCCAATCATCGCGGCTATGACGTCGATCCGGGCGGCGGACTGAGCTGGCAGCCCACCGATTCCGAACCGATGGCGATGGCCGAGCTGCTGCAGTCGCGGTTGTGGACCGGACTGCTCACCGGCCACGAATATGAATATCAAATGACCATGTTTCAGCCGGTCGGCGGCATGGACCGCATCAGCGCCGGTTTCGTGCGGGCGCTGCCGCCGGACATGATCAAGTATAATTGCAAGGTGACGGAGATTAAGCAGGACGCCAACGGCGTCGTGGTCTCCTATGTGGATTCGCAGAAGGGGGGCGCGCCGCAGACCGCCACCGCCAACTGGTGCGTCAACACCATTCCCACCACCATTCTCAGCCAGGTGCCGATGCAGATCGGTGCACCGCTGAAGAACGCGATCAACTCGCTGTCCTACAGCGCCGGGTTCAAGGCGGGCGTGCAGATGAAACGCCGCTGGTGGGAAGACGATGAACGCATCTATGGCGGCATCACCTATACCGACCAGCCGGTGGCGCTGATTTCCTATCCTTCGACGCAATTCATGCAAACCCAGAAGGGCGTGGTGCTCGGCGCCTACACCTTCGGCCCGCATGCGTTTGAACTCACCTCGTTGAGCCCGGAAGAGCGCATGAAGGTGGTGGTCGATTGCGGCGCGGCAATCCATCCGCAATACCGAACGGAGTTCGAGAACGGTGTCTCGGTCGGCTGGCATCGCATGCCCTTTACACTGGGCTGTTTCGCGCAATGGACTGAAGCCAATCGCGAAAAGAATTACAACGCGCTGTGCGCGATCGATGGCCGCATGGTCCTGGCCGGCGAACATGCGTCGCATCTGGGCGCTTGGCAGGAAGGTGCTATCGTGTCGGCACTGGACGCGATCAAGCGTCTGCATCAACGTGCCGTGGCGGCTTGAACAAAATCTGGAGGGGATAATGAAGTCAGTATTTGTCGGTCGCGTTTTTGGTTCCGCGTTGCTGCTGGGACTATGCTTGTCATCGGGCGCTTATGCCCAGGGCGCCGGTGGCGGGCGCTTCGGTTTCACCGAACAGGGTGGCGAGGCGATTTTCAAGAATGTCTGCCAGGGCTGTCACATGCCCGATGCCAAAGGCGCGGTGGGGGCAGGGATGTATCCCGCGCTTGCCAAGAATCCCAAGTTGGAAACGGCAGGCTATCCGGTCGCGGTGATCGTCAATGGTCAGAAGGCGATGCCGGCGTTTGGCGGAATGTTCTCCGACCAGCAGGTTGCCGATGTGGTCAACTATACCCGTACGCATTTCGGCAACAACTACAAGGACAAGGTAACCCCCGCCGACGTCAAGGCGGCACGTCCGTAACCCACCTTTCAAGGAGGAATGAGCAATGAACAAGTTTGTGAAATATGGATCTTTCGCGGTGATGGGCGCGGCGCTCTTCGTCTCGGGCGCCTACGCAGCCGACATGATGGTTCAGCACAATCAGGAAAACGCCAAGGCGCCATATGCCAGCTCGGTGCATGTGCCGGCCGGCTATGACACCTATTACATCAGCGGCTCTGCCGCGAAGGGTGCCGACATGGCCGCCCAGACCGCCGCCACCTTGGACAGTCTGAAGGCGCAGCTGGCCAAGCTGGGTCTGACATTCGGCGATGTCGTGCAGGCGCATGTCTTCCTGGTCGGTGATCCCGCCAAGGGCGGCAAGATGGATTTCGCCGGGATGAATTCTTCCTGGTTCAAGGAATTCGGCACGGTGGGGCAACCCAACAAGCCGGCCCGTGCCGCCTTCCAGGTTGCCGCCCTCGCCGGACCGGACAATCTGGTGGAAATCGAATTCATCGCGGTCAAGAAAGCCAACTGACCTTAGTGACATTGTAAGAAGAGGCGGGCGCGATGGGCGCCTGCCTCTTTTTTTGTCTGTTGCATAAGAAACACGCCCAAATTCCGCGGCGTCCCGGCGCTGTGTGCGCCCTCTTATTGCATTGATTTTATTAAATTAAATGTCTCGCGACGTCATCGGCATTGTTCGGCAAAGCAACGCTGTGCCGTGGCGCATCCAGTTTTTGAAATTGACTATTCAAAATAATATTACTGTATTCACAATTACGTCTTTAGCATGAATAATACTGCATTATGTCTCGCATATCAGCGCAATAAGGCAGGAAACGACCTGTTCGTATTAGGTGTAAGCATGAATCGCCGGAATTCGGTTCGAAAAACCAACAGCGGATAAACTACGTTCTCAATCTGAGAAACTCCTTGCTGGTCGGCGCCTCAGTGTCGGCGTTCGCTGTTCATCGGCACCCACACCGCGCCCAACAATAGCGGCCAAGTCATTCCGTTCAATCAGGCGGGGGTGGGCCTTACCGACATGGAGCTTCGCTATAACGTCACCGAGCAGCTCCAGCTCTCGTTGGGCGCCAACAACGTCTTCGATATCCGTCCGGATATTCAGCCCTTCTCCTAGATCGGTGTTCTCACCTCGTTGGTCACGGCACTCAATGGCAACAATGCTGCCACCGGCGTCGCCATTCCCGACGGCAACGGCAATGTGAACAGCAATTCCTTCGGCACCGCCTGGAATCCGAATGGCGGCTATTATTGCGGTCGCATCTCGTTCAACTTCTAAGTCCGGCGGCTTCTAAACCCGGTCTGATATAGCCCGCCCATCTCCGGCACCGGAGGTGGGCGGGTTCGTCTTTGGTATTGTCTAAGCCAGACCGCGGTTGTAGCTTTGTTGCAGATGGACCCGAAGAGGTCCGATGTGCTCGGGCGAGCTGAACGGCTGTAAAATCAACATCTTGGGAGGATGTTCATGGGGGCGACTCGCTCAACTGCGATCGAGGTGACGGCTGGCGCGAAAGCGGCTGTGGCGGTGCCTGCGACAATCGGCATAGGCAATCCTGGCCGCAAACCCAAGTCCCTGTTCTGAATTTCCGGGCGGCGGTCAAAGACCCGCCGCCGTGCCGGCGCAGCTGCGTTCCGGCGAACGCCATGAAACCATGAAATATCCACATTTGTTGAGAAGGCTGAGATCATGACGATGACGAAGACGAAACTACTTGCCGGGGCGGGGCTGCTGGGTCTGGTGCTGGGTGGATCCGTTGCGGTTGCGCAGACGGGGCAGAATGTGGATTGGCCGGTCTATCTGGGCGACATCAACGGCAGCAAATACAAGCCGCTG
>CAIUCH010000050.1 GCA_903897605.1 uncultured Alphaproteobacteria bacterium | reverse complement strand
CAGCGGCTTGTATTTGCTGCCGTTGATGTCGCCCAGATAGACCGGCCAATCCACATTCTGCCCCGTCTGCGCAACCGCAACGGATCCACCCAGCACCAGACCCAGCAGCCCCGCCCCGGCAAGTAGTTTCGTCTTCGTCATTCCTTAGCCCCTTTTTTGAATCGTTCGTTTGTTGATTGGCGTTTATTTCCGAATACCTGTCCGGAAGAAGGCGGCGAAAATTTCGGCATATCGTTTGGTGAAGACATTGCCATCGGCCAGGATCGCGCCCTGTGCTTCTCTACGATTGGTCGTCATTCAGTCCTCCGGAGGGATTTGTTCGCTCTTCAGATTTTGCGCTTCGCTCGCCCCCCGAGAGTCCGGCCCGCTCCACCAAGTCGCGGGCAATTTCATCTTGAACCGCGTGGCTGTAAAGACGATCAGGCTCAATATTGCACCGCATCATTTTTTGCCTCAAAGCTGAGGTTTTCTCAGTGCCGCCAAGTCATCCATAAGTATATGATTTCATTGAGGTAAATTGGCCGCAGGATTGCGTCGCGGAGGCTTGCGCAAAAGCGCCGCAGAGGGATGTTTGCGAGCCCCGGGTGCGGCCAGATGGAGCGGCGCGGCAACTTTCAGAAATCACCGGTGACAGCATAGTATCGCCGCGTCGAGAGGGAGAATGATCTGTGCAAAACAGTAAGGAATTTCCGGTCAACCGCCGCGCGCTTTTGAAGTTGATCGGCACCACCGCCGGCAGCGGCATGATGTACGAGACCATGGTGGCGATGGGATATGCCGGCACTTCGGACTTCAACGAACCGATCAAGCTCTCTGGCGATGTGAAGGGCGCTTCGGTGCTGGTTCTGGGCGCGGGCCTGGCGGGGATGACCGCGGCCTATGAACTGCGCAGAGCCGGCTACAAGGTCCAGATCCTGGAATATAACGACCGGCCCGGTGGACGGAACTGGTCGCTTTACGGCGGCGACACTTATACCGAACTGGGCGGCGTCACTCAGCATATCGAGTTCGACAAGGGGCTTTATTTCAATCCCGGGCCATGGCGCATTCCCTATCACCATCGCGGCCTCTTGCATTACTGCAAGCAGTTCAATGTCGCGCTCGAATCCTTCAACATGGTCAACTACAATGCCTATGTTCATTCGACCCGGGCGTTCGGCGGCAAGCCCAAGCGTCATCGCGAAATCGCCGGCGATTTCGACGGTTATGTCGGCGAGCTCCTCGCCAAGGCCACCAGCCAGGACAAGCTGAACGGCGCCATCACCAAGGACGAGAAAGACGGATTGTTGCAGATACTGCGCTTCTGGGGCGCGCTGGACAAGAATTACGAATATAAGAAAAGCGAAATGGCCAGCAATATGCGCGGCTTCGCCACCGATCCAGGCGGCGGGCTGGCGCCGCTGGCGGTCGATTCCGATCCCATCCCGATGCAGGATCTGTTCAAGTCCGGGATGTGGTTCTCGGTGATCGCCGGCAAGATCTATGAATTCCAGACCCCGCTGTTCCAGCCGGTCGGCGGCATGGGCATGATCGGCAAGGCCTTTGGCCAGCAGCTGACTGGCGCGATCAAATACAATTGCAAAGTCACCGACATCAAGCAGGACGAGAAAGGCGTCACCGCCACTTACATCGACTCAAAGAAGGGCGGCGTGCCGCAGACCGCGCATGCGGATTGGTGCGTCTGCACCATTCCGGCCACGGTGTTGAGCCAGATTTCCATGAATGTGAAAGGTCCGATGCGGACGGCGATCAATTCGCTGTCCTATGACGCGGCCTACAAGGTGGGTCTGGAATTCAAGCGCCGCTTCTGGGAAGACGATGACGGCATTTATGGCGGCATCACCTATACCGACCAGCCCATTTCCAACATCAGTTATCCTTCGACGGATTATCATCGCAAAGGCGGCGGCGTCCTGCTGGGCGGCTATATCTTCTCCGACAGCCCGACCACTTATGAATTCGAGGCCTTATCGCCCAAGGATCAGATCAAGGCCGCGTTGGATCAAGGCGCCAAGATCCATCCGCAATATCCCAAGGAATATAAGAGCGGCGTCGGCATCTCCTGGCATCGCGTGCCCTGGACCCTGGGCTGTTCGGGACGCTGGACGGATGAGAACCGCGCCAAGAATTACAACAATATGTGCGCCATCGA
This sequence comes from uncultured Alphaproteobacteria bacterium, assembly GCA_903897605.1. Classification (GTDB taxonomy): domain Bacteria; phylum Pseudomonadota; class Alphaproteobacteria; order Micropepsales; family Micropepsaceae; genus Rhizomicrobium. The sequence goes on along the minus strand of CAIUCH010000050.1, from coordinate 84,166 downwards.
TGGGCGCATCGTGCTGGCGGGCGAGCATGTTTCGCGCCTGCCCGCCTGGCAGGAAGGCGCAATTCTGTCCGCGCTGGACGCCATCGGTCGTCTGCACAAGCGTGTGCTGAGCGCATAAGCAGCCGCGCAAATCAAACGAAAAGGGCGGGAGATTCTCCCGCCCTTTTTTCATTTCAGTCGGCGCGCAGCATTTTGGTCGCTGGCTAGGAGCGTCGCGCGGAGCGTGCGGATAGCACGTGAGCACGCGCGACAACGCCAGCGGCCAAAAGGCCAGCGCATCTACTTCTTTACATACTTGATGACGGCTTTGGGCCCAACTTCGGCGCCATAGATATTGCCTGCGGTATCGACCCAGACACCCTCAGCGGCGCTGGTGTCCGGATCGCCGTGCGGAAAATCCGGATCAAGAATAAAGGCGGTGACTTCGCCGGTCTTGGCGCTGCCGATGCGCATGCCGCGCTGGAACTTGGGATTGTAGCCATAGCCCTTTTTGTCGATGGATTCGGAATCGGCGACATAAAGAACATCATTGGCGTCAATATAAATGCCGCTGGGACGGCTGAACTGGAGCCAGGAAGCAATGAATTTTCCATTCTGGTCGAAGATCTGAACCCGATTGTTGCCCCGGTCCGCGACAAACAGGCGGCCCTGGCTGTCCATCGCCAGCGCATGCGGCATCTCGAACTGCCCCGGCCCCGTGCCATGCTCACCCCATTGCAGGATGAATTTGCCATTGGGGTCCAGCTTGACGATGCGGGCATTGTGCCCAGGTCCGGGTTCATGTCCGTCGGCGACGAAGATGTCGCCGTTCGGCGCGATCAGTACGGCATTCGGTTCGTGGAAGGTGTCATGCCCGGCACCCGACACACCCGGCTTGCCCAGAGTACGCAAAATCTTACCGTTCTGGTCGAATTCCAGCACCACATCGCCGATGCCCTTGGCGACATGCCCGTCCGCGATCCACAGATGATCGTCCTTGTCGATGGTCAGGCCGTGCGGGAACAGCATCTGGCCGGCGCCAAAAGATTTGAGGAAATTTCCGGCCCTGTCGAACTCCATCACCGGATCGAGCTTGGAGCCGGCGCAATTGTTGGCGCCGCAGCGATCCGCGACCCAGACATTGCCCTTGTGATCCACCGCCACCGCGCTCGACGAGCCCATCACGCGTCCTGCCGGCAGCTTGAAGAAATCGCGGATGGTGCGATAGGGATTGGGCTGCGAGTTCGGGGCATTGCCTGCCAGCGCGATACCGGGTGCGCCCAGCAGAAACAGCGAAAGCAGGATCGAGCTTCGTAAGGTCATGACATTGTCCTTCATCTAACTTTATCAATTGTCCGGCAGCGCAAGGCAGAGATATTCGCCGGAATAATTGCCACCACTGACCGCGATGATAATGTACTGCTTGCCATTGACCATGTAGGTCATCGGCGTTCCCGATTGCGGCGCCGGCATCCACACATTGCCGACTTCCTTGCCACTGGCCTGGTCATAGGCGCGCAGCATCGCGCCGCGTGGATGATCGGGGCCGTTGGTCACCTGTCCTTCGCCCGCGACCACCAGGGTCTTGGTCACCAAAGTGCCGATATTATAAGTGGTCTGGCCAGTGCGCGGGACGGTCATGCCCTTGAGATCGGCATTGTTGCGCACGATGTCGGGCGTCTCGCCATGGGGGATCTGCCATTTGAAATCGCCGCTATCCAGATCGATGGCGGTGATGGTGGCATAAGGCGGCTTGATGATCGGCATGCCGTCGACGGTCCAGCGATTGGAGTTGCCGTCACCCGCCGGGCGCGGCGCACCCTTCGGCAAGGGCGTGTCGGCACCCGAACCGGCGCCGCCGGTTCCCACCATCTCGACCTTGGCGCCGGCCGTGCCTTCGACATACCGCATGTCGGAAAGCCCCGGTGGCGGCGTCACCATGCCGATAGGCTCGAAGCAGGAATTGCAGCCAAAAAGAAACGCGGTGTGGTTTTCCGGATTGAAGGAACCGCCCGGCCAATTGGTGCCGCCATTGCCGCCGCCCAGGGTCAAAGTGCCCAGCGGCTTCGGCTGCGTGGACAAAACCGGCGGCGTGAACACCGGACCCATCTTGTAATTCTTCACCATCTCCAGCGCGCGCGCATGCAGCGCCGGCGTGAAATCGATGAAATCGTCGGGTGAGACGCCGTTGCGGGAATAGGCCTTGGGCCGGGTCGGGAATGGCTGGGTTGGCGCATACCATTCGCCCGGCACATTGCCTGCTTCGACTTTCTTTTCCGGAATCGGCCAGACCGGCTTGCCGGTGGTGCGGTCCAGCACATACAGCCAGCCTTGTTTGGACGGCTGCGCCACCGCCTTGATCGGCTTTCCCTTGACGGTGATGTCCATCAGCATCGGCGCCGCCGACGCGTCCATGTCCCACAGGGGATGATGGACCATCTGGTAGAACCATTTGAGCTTGCCGGTATCCAGATCGACCGCGACCACGCTTTCGCCGAAAACATCGGCGCCCGGACGATAGCCGCCATAGAAATCGCCGGTCGGCGATTCCACTGGCAGATAGACGGTGTTCAATTCGCGGTCGACCGTGATCTGGTTCCACACCCCGGTATTGCCGGTGTCGTCGGCGGTGCCGTTCAGCCAGGTGTCGTAGCCGAACTCACCTTTTTTCGGGATGGTGTGAAACGTCCAAAGACGCTTGCCGGTGCGCGCGTCATAGGCGCGGACATAGCCCTTGTTGTTGCGATAAGTGGCGGGCGTGAAGCCTTCGCGGAAAGCCGCGCCCACCAGCACGATGTTGCCGGCCACGGTCGGCGCCGCATGCAGTCCCACTTCACCGGTGACGAGGTCGGGCCGGATGACCTGATCGAAATCCTGTTTCAGATCGATGATGCCGTGCTCGCCGAAGCCTTCCACCGGCCGGCCGGTCTTGGCATCGAGCGCCACCAGGCGATATCCGGGCGTGACGTAAATGATGCGTGCTTCGCGCCCATCGGTCCAATAGGAAAGCCCGCGACCCGAAAGCTGGCGCGGCGCGGCGGCGCCACGTGCGCCCTCATGTTCGCCATGCACCCACAAAAGCTCACCGGTAACCGCATCCAGCGCCACCACGCCACGGCGCGAACCGGCGGTGGTATAGACCACGCCGCCCACTTCCAGCGGCGTGCCTTCCAGCTTGTATTCCGGGCGATTGCCGATGTTGTCGGTCTTGAACCGCCACACCACTTCCAGTTTGGAGAAATTCGAAGCGTTGATCTGGTCCAGCGGCAGATAATGGCTGCCCGCCAGATCGGCGCCATAAGTTGGCCAGTCCCTATTGACGCCGGTTTGGGCCAATGCGGTGCCGGTCAGCAAAACCGCAAGTCCTGCGCCAAAGATCCAAGGTTGATTTTTGTTGAACATCGTTCCTCCTGGCGATCATCATGCCCGATTGCGAAAGGAAAAAAAGCATTTCCCATGCTGCATATGCGAGGGCTTTGCGCGATGCCGCTCCTGGCCTATCGTCGCCGCGCACGGATTTGAGATGAAGCCGTCTGGAGCATCGCATTGAACAGGTCTTTCATTCCAGATAGCCCCTTCATCCCGGTCGGCGCGCCGGTACATCGACGCCGTCTCTCCCGGATCGAGACCGCCTTCATCGCACGGCGCAATGTTCTGGAGATCATTCCCAGCTATGCCTATCGCCAGCCCATCGTCTCGGGCGACATGCTGATCCGCTGGCACATGATGGCCGATCCTACGGGGATGAAGCGCGTGATGCTGGACAATCTTGCCAATTATCCGAAATCGGAAATCATGCGCCGGATGCTTCGGCCCGCGATCGGCGAAAGCCTGTTCAATGCCGATGGCGCCGATTGGAAGTGGCAGCGCCAGGCCGTGGCGCCGGTCTTCACCCATCGCAATGTGGTGGCGCTGGCGCCGGCGATGAGCGCCACCGCCGAACGCGCCAGCCGGCGATTGACCGTCAGCGGTGGACGCGCCGAGCTGGTGGCGCAAATGCTGACCGCGACTTTCGATGTGATCTGCGATGTCGCCTTGTCGGGGCGGGAGCATTTCGACAGCCAGACCTTCAGCCGGGCGATCACGCAATATTTCCAGACCGCGGGCCGTGCTTCGCTGCTGGACTTTCTGGGATTCCCGGAATGGTTTCCCCGGCCCGGCGAGCTTCTGGCGGGATCGTCGGTGCGCACCATGCACACAATGGTGGCGGCTGCGATCGATGCCCGCCGCAAGCAGGCGACCGGTCTGGCCGACGATCTGCTGGACCGGATGCTGGCGGCGCAGGACCCGGAAACCGGCCATCGCATGAGCCCGCAAGACCTGATCCACAATATGCAATTCTTCATCGTTGCGGGCCATGAGACCACCGCTTTGGCATTGGCCTGGGCGCTTTATCTGCTTGCCAATGCCCCAGACTGGCAGGAGCGGGTACGCGCCCAGGTCGCGGCTCAGCTGAGCGGGCGCACCGCCACCGCCGACGATCTTGCCGCGATGCCCTTGGTCGAACAGGTCCTGGAAGAATCCATGCGGCTTTACCCACCTGTCGGCCTGCTGGCCCGGACCGTGGTGGCGGATGATGAATTGTGCGGCCGCGCCATGCGGCCCAACGACACCGTGTTTCTTCCAATCTGGGCGCTGCACCGTCACGAGATGTGGTGGCAAGAGTCGGCGCGGTTCGATCCGGGCCGGTTCGATCCGGTGACGGGACCCAAGCGGGACAAATATCAGTATCTGCCGTTCGGCGCGGGTCCCCGCGTTTGCGTGGGCGCGAATTTCGCCATGATGCAGGCCAGCATCATTCTGGCGACGTTGATTTCGCGGTTCCGCTTCCTGCCCAGCCAACCGCTTCCCCATCCGGTCATGACCATGACGGTGCGGCCGGAGCCGGGCGTCTTTCTGGAAGTTCAACCTATTGAATAAGACCGTAAAAATCGCGCGGCGCTGACTTTACGCCGTCCGGCCATTGGCGCGCGATCCGCATAGCGGATGGCATCTCGATGCGTTAACGTTCCGGCGCAAATTTTGCCAAGAGGGTGACATGGAAAAAGACAATGAGCAGAAAAACGCCGACGGGTCGGTGTCGCGCCGCGATTTCACCATCCTGTCGGTTGCGGCGGGATTGACCGCCACGGCAGGCACCTCCGCCAATGCCGCCATGGCGCTGACGGAAAAGGACGTGACCATCAAGACGCCCGATGGCACCTGCGATGCCGCCTTCATCCATCCGACTTCGGGCAAGCATCCCGGTGTGCTGATCTGGACGGATATTTTTGGCCTGCGCCCCAGCATGCGCGATATCGCCAAGCGGCTGGCCGGCGTCGGCTATTCCGTTCTGGTGCCAAATCCCTTCTATCGCACGCAAAAAGCGCCGGTGATCGATGACGCCAGCAAGTTCGATTTCGCCGCCTCCGCCGATCAGGCAAAGATGAAGACCTGGACCACGCCAATCAACGAGGCCGGCGCGATCGAGCGGGACGCCGCCGCCTTTATCGCCTTCATGGATGCGCAGAAAGAAGTCGACACCGCCAAGAAGATCGGCACCCAGGGCTATTGCATGGGCGGACCGCTGGTATTCAAGACGGCCTCCACCGTAGCGGGCCGCGTCGGCGCGGGTGCGACCTTCCATGGCGGCGGCCTTGTCACCGACAAGCCGGACAGCCCGCACCTGCTGATTCCGAAAATGAAATCGCACATGCTGATCGCCATCGCGGCCAGCGACGACAGCAAGCAGCCCGACGCCAAGGACAAGCTGAAAGCGGCATTCACGGCAGCCAATCTTTCGGCCGAAGTGGAAGTCTATTCCGGCACCATTCATGGCTGGTGCGTGCGCGACATGCCGCTGCAAAACGGCAAGCCAATCTACAACCAGCCCGACGCGGACCGCGCCTGGGGCAGGTTGCTGGCGCTTTACAAGACCAGCCTGACTTAAAATAGCGGGCCAAGGGCGGAGGATATCGAACCTATCCTCCGCCCCGCCGGAACAATTCGCCGAAACCGGCAAATAATCGTGGCGCTTCCGCGCGATAGAGGCGGGCCGGGAACCCGTGGCAAGCCAATTCTTTACCTGGAATTTACCCCGCTTCGCCCAGTCTCCAGCCCGGTTGCTGCGGCCAGTCTGAAGTCTTGCATGTCGTCGTCGGTCTTTTGGCTGAAGCTGGCTGCTCGCCGCTGAGAAGCTTTGAGAGCGAACCGGATGACGGCGGCCTGGGCCCTTTTCTTGATCGACGCCTTGTCGGTATCGGTTGGCTGGCCATCCGCGCTCTGGATCATGGGCGCCGACTTCCAGCGAAATTGGCTGCAATTTCTCATCTTCGCGGGCGCGAACCTGCTTTGCTTCTATGCGCTGGGACTCTACCGGCGCGAAAGCATCGCGGACGGGACCAAGGCGTTGGGACGAATTCCCACCATCGTCGTGATCGGTGTCGCGGCGGCCAGCATGGTCACCATCATTCTCGGCTGGACATTATCGCTTGGGCTTTGCCTCGCGGCGGCGATCAGTTTCACCGTTTGCGGCGCACTGGCGCGGCTGGCATTCGCGGTCTTGCGGCGCCATTCCTTGTTCCGCACCCGCGTGCTTGTCATCGGCGCCGGAAAGCGGGCATGGGATCTGGTCTGGATCCTGCGCACCCAGGGCAGGCATTGGCAATATGACCTCACCTTCGTGCATGAGGATGGATTCGGGGAGATTGATCCAAGGCTGTCAGCCGATCCGACCAACCGCGTCATAGTCGCGTCCAGCAACCTGCTCAAGGTGGCGGACCGGGCGCATGCCGATGAGATCGTGGTGGCACCGGATGAACGGCGCGGAATGGCGCTGAAGTCCCTGATCACCTGCAGGGCCGCCGGTTATCCGGTGTCCGAATATATGACCTTTCTGGAAAAGGAAGTCTGCCGCATCGACATCAAGCGCCTGGATCTGGCCTGGATGCTCTATTCCGACGGCTTCCGCACCGGGCGCATCAGCACCAGCTTGAAGCGAATATTCGACATTGTCGGCAGCCTGCTCATTCTTATTCCCGTGTCTCCGTTCCTGCTGCTGGCGATGCTGGCGATTTGGATGGGCGATCGCGGGGCCATATTCTACCGGCAGGAACGGGTGACGCGTGGCGGGCGCGGCTTCAAGATCCTGAAATTGCGCACCATGCGCGTCAACGCGGAAGCGGGCGGGGCGGTCTGGGCCGCGGCGAAAGACAACCGGATCACGCCGATCGGGGAATTCTTGCGCCGCACCCGGTTGGATGAAGTACCCCAACTCCTCAATGTCCTGAAGGGCGACATGTCGCTGGTCGGGCCGCGGCCCGAACGGCCCGAATTCATCGAAGGTCTGGCGACGTCATTGCCGCTTTATCACGAGCGGCATGCCGTGAAAGCAGGCCTCACCGGCTGGGCCCAGGTCAATTATCCCTATGGCGCGTCGCTGGACGATGCGCGCTCCAAACTCAGCTACGACCTTTATTACGTGAAGAATTACAGCATATTCCTGGATCTGCGGATCGTAATGCAGACCTTGCGCGTCGTTCTGTGGCCGGGCACGGGCGTGCGATAAGCCGTCCGGCGGAGCGGATTCTCAGTGCCCGCCGCCTGCGCGCGCCAGCTTTTTCGGCTTGGGTATCAGCCAGATTCCTGCCGAGACACAGGCTACGATAACGGCAACAGCCGCAAAGATGTTGTTGGTGCCCAGCATCACGCTTTGGGTCTGCACCATATTGTCCACCGACATCAGGGCCTGCTGAGTGCTTTGTCCCGCGGCATGAAGCTGCGCCAAAGTCTTGGACGTGTTGTTCAAAGCCCCTGCGATCTCGGCATGGTTCTGCACCGTCGCGTCGCGCCAGGCGAACACGATCACGCCGGTGGCGAAGGCGCCTGCGGTTGTTCTGAGAAAGCCAAATAAACCGGCCGCCGACGCTGTCTCTTCCGGCTGCACCGAACTCATCGAAATGCTCATCAGGGGAATGAAGAACAACGGCATGCCGAACCCGAGCGCCATTTGCGCCGGAACAAGCTCCCAGAATGTCATGTCCGTGTTGAAGGTCGTACGCCAAAACGTGTCCAGTGCCACAATGGCAAGGCCGGTTGACATCATCAGACGTGGATCGATCTTTCCGATCAGATTGGCGGCGATGGGTGCGACACAGACTGCCACCAACCCATTGAAGGCCATCATCTGGCCCGCGGTCGTGGCAGTGTAGGCCATGTTGGTCTGCAGCCAGAGGGGGATGAGCACATTCGAGCCCATGAAGGAACTGAATGCGAAGAACATCGCGACGGTGGCTATCGTGAAACCGCGGTGGCGGAAAATCTTGAGATCCACGATGGGATGCTCGTCGGTCAGTTCCCAAGCCAGGAAGCAGATGAAGCCGACAAGCGCGATCAATGCAAATGTCACAATGAAGCCGGATTGGAACCAGTCATCATTTTCGCCATTGTCGAACACGATCTGCAGCGCGCCGACCCAGGCGATGAGCAACCCCAAACCGACATAATCGATCGGCCGCTGTGTGGTCGGCGTTTCATACTTGGCGAGTATGCGCACAGCCAAGGTCGAGCAGATGATCGCGACGGGGACATTGATGAAGAACGCCCAGGGCCAGCCCCAGCTATCGGAGAAAATTCCGCCCAGCACTGGCCCCGCGATCGGCCCGAGAATGGTGGTCATGGTCCAGAGCCCAAGCGCCATGTTGCGCTTCTCCGGCGGTGCCACGCGCAACAGCAGGGTCTGAGACATCGGCATCAGGGGGCCACCCATCAGGCCTTGTAGAATCCGCAACGTCACCAGCATGGGCATGTTCACGGCCAGGCCACACAATAAGGAGCAAATGCCGAATCCCAACGCGGCCGTCGTGAAGACTCTGACCGGTCCGAAACGCTGCGCCAGCCAGCCGGTCAGCGGCACCATCACGGCTTCCGCTATCGAATAGGATGTAATGGCCCAGGTGCCTTCATTGACAGACACGGCCATGCTGCCCGCGATATGGGGGACCGAGACGTTGACGATGGTCATGTCCAGCACGGCCATGAAATTGGCCATTGCCAAGACACCGATCGCCGCCGCAAACGCCAGGCCATGGAGCGGCGCCGGTCCGGCTCTGCTGGTCATCGCATCGGCAGCCATCGTACGCCCCTTAATTCGAAAGACGGATCTTGGCCGTCATCGACAATCCGACGCGCAGCGGATGGGCTTCCAGTTCTTTCGGATCCAGCGCGATGCGCACCGGCAGCCGCTGCACCACCTTGATCCAGTTGCCGGTCGCGTTCTGGGCCGGAATCAGCGAAAAGGCCGAGCCAGTGCCGCCGCCCAAGCCAACGACATGGCCGTGATACTCCACATCCGACCCGTATAGATCGGATGTCAGGGTCACCGGCTGACCCGGCTGGACATTCTCGAGCTGACTTTCCTTGAAATTGGCGTTCACATACGCCAGCGCCAATGGCGCCACCGTCATCAAGGATGCGCCCGCCTGAACCCGCTGGCCGACCTGCGCGGTATTCTGCGCCACGATACCGTCGACCGGTGCGCGGATAACCGTGCGGCCCAGATCCAGTTTGGCCCGATCGAGCGCAACCTGCGCGGCCATGACATCGGGATTGTGCGCGGCATCGCTGCTGACAATCAAAGCCTTTTGCGCGGCATATTGCTGCTGGGATTGCGCCAGTGCCGCCCGCGCCGTTTCCTGCGCATTGTTCGCCGCCGTCATTTCATCGCCCGAAACCGCACCGGTGGAAGCCAAGGTGGCACGGCGCTTATAGTCGGTATCGGCACGCGCCAAATCGCCCTGACGCTGTGTGACCATCGCCGCCGCACTGGCGGCATTGGCGTAATATTGCGCCACGCGTTGCTGGGCGAGGCGCAGATTGGCCTCTGCCTGCTGGACCGCAAGCTGCATGTCCGAAGGATCGATGGTGGCCAGCACGTCGCCGCGTTGGACATGATCGGTATCGCGCACCGGAACGCTGATGATGGTGCCATCGATGCGCGGCGTAATCTGGGCCGTGGTGGCCGCGACATAGGCGTCGTCCGTGCTCACATAATATCGCCCGACCAGCAGATACCAGCCCCCGACAGCCAGCGCCACCAGCAGGACGACGGATCCCAGGATCATGAAGATCAAGCTGCGGCGGCGTATGCCCTGGGACGGTTGCGGAACTGCGCCGGCGGAAAGAGTCTGGTCTGTCACGGTCTACTCCCCGGCGCTCTTTGCGCCGACATTATCATTGAAATGAAATCCGCCGCCCAGGGCGCGCACCAACGCCACATCCTGGACAAAGGCGCGGGCCTGAAGATCGGCGACCACCTTGCGCTGCGTAACCAGGGTATCCTCCGAAGTCAGCACGTCGAGATAGCGCGAAAGCCCCGCGCCATAACGCTGCTGCGTGACGCGATAGGCATCCTCGCTGGCAGCCAGCGCCGCACGCGAATGGCCCAATTCGTTGCCGAGCTCGCGCTGATTGGCGAGCGCGTCGGCGACTTCGCGCAGCGCCGTCGTCAAGGTCTGATCATAGGTCGCGACCGCTTCGTCATACTGGGCGCGGGCGCCGCGATAGGCGCCTTCAATCCGCCCGCCATCGAAGATCGGCAGCGAAATCGCCGGGCCAAGCTGGCCGATCAGGGAACTGGAAGTTATCAGCGTGTTCAGCCCCAGCGATTGGAATCCCGCATATCCGGTGAGATTGATGTTGGGATAGAAATCGGCGTGGGCGACATCAATTCGCTTGGATGCCGCCGTGGCGCGCAACCGCGCCGCGACGATGTCGGGACGACGCCCGATCAGATCGGCGGAAAGATCGGCCGGCACCCCGAACGTCTTGAGAGCCGGTGTGGCGGGCAGGGGAATATCCAGGCCGCGATCGGGACCCTTGCCGATCACGGCGGCCAGCTGGTTGCGGGCGAGCGCGATCTGTCCGTCGATGCGATCGAGGTCCGCTTCCGCCGCGGAGGTGCGCGATTGGGCTTCGGAATAGGCGCCGGTATTTTCCAGCTGCTGCAAAAGCCGCTGATGCAGAAGCTCGGCGCTTTGTGCGCGGACATTGATGGCGTCGAGCGCGGCGGCGCGATCCGCCGTCAGCTGCACCAGATTGGCATAAGCGCTTGCGATGGCGGATGACAGGCTGAGACGCGACGAGGCCAGATCGACGCGGGCCGCATCCGCCTCCGATGTCGCGGCGGCGAAGGCGGCGCGGTTCTTGCCGAAAAAGTCGGGGTCATAGCTGAGATCGCCCGTCAACCGGCCTTGATCGTGAAAACCGTGCGGCAGGAAAGATTGAAATTGAGTGGGAAAGCCTTGATTGAGGCTGCTGCGCGTCTCATTGGCCGTGCCGTTGGCGGTGAGTTTGGGCAAAAGGCTGGCGCCGGATTGCTGCGCGGTCGCATCCGCTTCGCGCAGGCGCGCCTCGGCTTTCTTGAGATCGGGAGCGTTGGCGACGCCTTCGGCGATCAGGCCATTGAGTTGATCGTCGCCATAGATTTTCCACCAGTCCGCCTCTGGCCAATTGGACGCGGGCGCGGCGAGACTTTTCTGCGACGCATAAGCATCTGGGGCTTTTTCAACCGGCAAAGAGCCAAGATCGGGCACGCAAGCCGCGAGACCCAGAACGGCGACCCCCAGAAAAAGCGCCGGGATAGATTGTAATTTCAGCGACATCAAAACTGTACCGTACGGTCATTTATCGTTGACAGGAGTACCGTCATGGAGGATAAGCTGTCAACAGGAAACTGTACGGTACGGTCATAATAATGAGCGCCCTAGCCTCCCGCCTCCCCAGGACCGATCGCGACGAACGCCGCGAAACCATTCTGCAGATCGCACATGCGGCTTTTCTGGAGGACGGCTATGCCGCCACCTCCATGTCCAGCATCGCGGCCAAGGTCGGGGGATCGAAGGCCACGCTCTACAATTATTTCTCGTCGAAGGAAGAGCTGTTTTCGGCGGTGATCGCGGAGCGCTGCCGCGACTTCCAGGAAATGCTGTACGACGCCGATCTGGAATCGCAGGATTTCCGCAAGGTCTTGACCACCTTGGGCGAGCGCGCGGTGCAATGGATGCTGCGCGATGACAGTATTGCGACCTACCGCCTGATCACGGCGGAGACGGGCCGCTTTCCCGAACTGGGCCGCGCCTTCTATCTGGCGGGCCCACAAAAGGGCAAGGAAATGCTGGCTGAGTTTTTCGGCCGTGCGGCGGAAAGCGGCCATCTCAAGCCGGGATACATGATGGCCATGGCAATCCATTTCATCGCGCTGTGCCGCGGCGAACTGCATCACCGCAAACTTTGGAATATTGACAATCCCAGCGACAAGGACATCGAGACCACCGTCGCCAATGCCGTCAATGTCTTCCTGGCGGCCTACGGGGCTTAGTCAGCTGGCGATGCCGTAGCCGGCAAATTGTTCGGCCGAACGCGGCGCGATGAGCAAGGAACCGATACCAGGCGTATCCAGGATAAAGCGCAGCGCGGCGCCGGGCACCGTCCAACCATGATCCAGGGCGCGCTGACGAAGCGTTTCAATTTTCTCGAATGTGGCTGGCGTGAGCAGATGGTCGTACATCGACCGTGCGTCGCTCATGCGTCCTGATACCGGCTCTTGCCCTGCCTGATACTTGCCGCTCAGCAAGCCGCCCGCCAATGGACTGAACGCGGCATAATCAATTCCTTCGGCGCAAGCGATTGGGATCACGCCTTCAAGATCGCGCTGGACCAGCAAATTGAATTCGTTCTGGATCTGGGTGAAGGCGCGCCGCAAGGCGCCGCCGGTGAGCGACAGCACGGCTTTCAAATCGGCGGGGGTTGCGTTTGAGACGCCGAAGGTCGCGATCTTTCCCTGGGTGAGGGCACGGTCCAGAGCTTCCAGTGTTTCGTCCAAGGGCGTCAGGGGATCGAATTCATGAATGTAATAAAGGCCGACCTGTTCCAGCCCCAGGCGGTGCAGCGATTGATCCAGATGATATGCGACCTGACCGCGGCTGAGTGGCCGGTCGCCGGGCGGGCAGCCATGGGGATTGCCGACTTTGGTTGCGATCTGCAGGCTGGCGCGAAAATCCTTGCTTTGTCCGTTCAACCATTCTCCGAGCACGCTCTCGCTGACGCCGCCGCCATAGGTGTTGGCGGTATCAAAACGCGTCAATCCCAGATCGCGCGCGGTATCCAGCAGGACCAGCGCTTGTTCCCGGTCATCGCCCTTGTCGCGCAGCGTGGGCGACGAACCTAGGCCGCCAAAATTCCCGCATCCAAATATAAGTCTGCTGCGCTCGTCGGTTCTGATCATCGGTTCAAACCGTATCGGCGCCATTGAGAATCGCGGCAAGCTTGGGCGCGTCGATATTACCGCCCGATACAACACAAACGATATTGCCCTTGCCGGCACGGCCGGACATGGCGGCGGCAACGGCGGCGGCGCCCGCGCCTTCCGCGATGACATGATGCTTGACGGCCAGCAATCGGATGGCGTCGATGATTTCGGCAAAGGAAACGCACAAAGCCTGGTCCACGGTTTCGCGGATCAGCGGCCACATTTCTTCCAGCACCATGCTGCTGCCGATGCCATCGACGAAACTGGGTGTATGCGTGACCTTCACCGGCGTTCCGGCCTTCAACGCCGCCGCCGCCGGCTGCGCCGCCTCGGATTCTACTGCCAGCATCCGGACATCGGGCTTCTGCCGGCGCATGACCGAGCCGATGCCGCTGATCAGGCCGCCGCCGCCGAAGGGAACGATGACGGCATCGAAATCGGGCAGATCTTCCAGGATTTCCGCGCCAATGGTGGCATTGCCGGCCACCACCGCCTGCTCGGCCACTGGGTGAAAAAAGACGCCATCCGCGCCATCGAAGCGGCGGGCCATCAGGACCTGCCACCAATCGGCAAACGGGATGCGAATGACTTTGGCGCCCAGGGTTTCCAGTACCGAAGTCTTGGCTTTGGCGGCGCTATCGGGCGCCACGATGGTGACGGCAATGCCCATCTGCCGCGCCACCAGCGCCAAGCCCAGGCCGAAATTGCCGGCGCTGGCGCCGATCAGGCCGCCACGCAATGCATCGGGGTCCTTGCTCTTCATGGCATTGACCGCCGCGCGAATCTTGAAGGAACCCAGCGGCTGCAGATTCTCCAGCTTCAGATAGATATTTGTGCCCGGCAGGTCGGCATCGAGCCGCCAAAGCGGCGTGCGCCGCGCGATTCCCGCGATATTGGCGCGGGCGGCGTTCACATCGGCGGCAGTGGGAAGATGCATGCCCAAATCTTCTTTCAAGCCGCGGCGGCGGAAGGCGATGCCGTTTTTTTCCAGATGAAATAGGCGGCCGAAAGAATACCCAGCCAAGGCACCCCGACGATCCAGGAGAGGCGCCAGTCGGGATCCAGGGCCATGGTGATGAGCAACGCGGAAAGCAGCACCAGGCCCGCGATCTGCATACCGGGAAAGAATGGCATGCGCACCGGCAAGGTGGCGCCAGGATGCACCCGGCGAAAACGCAGATGGCTCACCAGGATCATCATCCAGACGATGATGATGCTGAACAGAGCAACTCCCTGCAGATAGGCGTAGGCGCGCGGCGTGAATTTCGCCAACAGCACCGCCGTCATGATGCAGATGCCGGAGAACAGGGTCGCCATCACCGGGGCACCGGTCTTGCTGAGCCGGCCCAGAATGGCCGGCGCGTAATTGCCGCGCGACAGCGAGAACAGCATCCGTGAGCACAGATAGACATTGGTGTTCATGCCCGACAGGGCCGCGCTCACGATCACGAAATTCATGATCCCGGCGGCGTGGGGGATGCCGGTCAAGGTCAATATCTTGACGAAGGGGCTTTCGGTCACCGCCACGCTGGCGCCGGTCTCGGTCCAGGGAATGATTGCCGCCACCACCGTCAGCGCCAGGACATAGAACAGGAACAACCGGATCGCCATGGTACGCAGCGCGGCGGGAATGGCCTTCTCGGGATTGGGTACTTCGCCGGATGTCACCGCGATGACTTCGATGCCGACAAAGGACAATGTTCCCAGCATCACCGCCATCCACATGCCGTGCAGACCGTGCGGGAAGAAACCGCCGGGGAGCTGATAAAGATTGTGCAGGCCCACTGCCGGGGCGCCCAACCCGAAGATGCGGCTCACGCCCAGGATGATGAACAGGATGATCGCGGTCACCTTGATGAAGGCGAGCCAATATTCCGCCGTGCCAAAATTGCCGACTGACCGGGAATTCACATAAAGGACGATGGCGGTGAAGCCGAGCGACCACATCCAGACCGGCGACCCGGGAAACCAGTAGGTCATATAGATGCCGGCCGCGACCGCTTCGAACCCGGTGGCGATGACCTGGGCGAACCAATAGGTGTAGCGCACGACAAATCCGGCCCATCGATTCAGATAGGTCTCGGCATAGGTGCCGAACGATCCTGCGGTGGGATGCATGACCGCCATTTCCGACAGGCTGAGCACCATGGCGACGGCGAAGAAACCGGCGATGGCATAGCTCACCAGCGCCGAAGGGCCGGCATATCCCAGCGCGATGCCGCTGCCGAGGAAGAGGCTGGTGCCGATCGCGCCCCCCAGGCTGATCATGATGATCTGGCCTTTGGTCAGCTCCTTGTGCAGACCGACTTCGCGCGTGATGATGGTTGTGTCTTCCAAGCCGGTCTCCCCCGCCATAACCCCGGCTGACCTGACGCACTGTATCCGCGGCGCGCAAAGGCTATTGCATCGCGACCGCGCGATCCAGCGTTTCTGCTCCGCGACCTCTGGATCGGACCGCACCGATGCCATAAACTGTGTTTTCCGCTCGTATAAAAATCGTCGGGCCAGGGAAGATTTCATGAGCGGTTCGGCCAAGGCATTCCAGCTGATCGACGTCGAATGGCCAGATTTCGGGTCGGCCGAACGCCCGCCAGCGGTCGCGGCTTCCGAGCTCGAAGAACGGCTTGCAGCCCTGCGTGCGGGCATGGCCCGGGAAGGGCTGACACACGCCGTGGTTTACGCGGATCGCGAGCATTTCGCGAACATGTCCTACCTCACCAATTTCGATCCCCGGTTTGAAGAAGCCGTGCTGATCGTGAAAAGCACGGGAAGCCCACTGCTTGTCGTCGGGAACGAATGCGAAGGCTATCTGGGCGTCAGTCCGCTTTACACAACGGGAAAACTTCGGGCCGAACGGTTCCAGCCCTTTTCGCTTCTGAACCAGCCGCGCGACGCCAGCCGCAAGATCCGGGACATCTTTGCCAGCGAAGCAATTGGCGCAGGCGCCAAGGTGGGATGCGTCGGCTGGAAATATTTTGCCGATTCCGAACATCCCGATGGCGCCCACGCCATCGATCTTCCTTCTTATCTGGCGGATACGCTTCGAGACCTGGCCGGCCGCGACACCGTGGTGAACGCCACGGCCCTGATGATGCATCCCGGCCACGGATTGCGGGCGCAATGCTCGGCTTCGGAAATCGCCTATTTCGAGTACACCAACATTCTGGCGTCCGACGGCATGAAGCGGATGCTTTTCGAACTTCGCCCCGGCATGACCGATACCGAACTGGGCAGCCGCGTCGGCTATAATGGCGAACCCCTGTCCTGTCACATGACCTTGGTGACCGAGGCCAATCGGAATCTGGGCCTTTCCGGTCCAGTCGGCGCCCGCATCAACCTCGGATCGCCATTGGCGACGAACATCGCCTATTGGGGCAGCAACATCTGTCGCGCCGGCTGGGTAGCCAGATCGGCGGACGATCTGGTGCCGGCGGCGCGCGATTATGTCGAAGCGTTTGCGGGGCCGTATTTCGCGGCAATGGCCGAATGGTTCGGGCTTCTCAGGATCGGCACGCCCGGCGGAAAACTCGCCGCCCTTATCGCGGAGAAACTGCCTTTCGATCGCTTCGGCATTTTCCTCAATCCGGGACACCTCATTCATCTCGATGAATGGTTGAGCTCTCCCATCTATCCGGGGTCGGATATTCCGCTTCGATCCGGCATGGCCATCCAGGTCGATATCATACCGTCTTCGCCGGTTTACTTCTCGACGCGGATGGAGGATGGCGTGGTTCTGGCGGATGCCGCGCTGCGCCGCAGCCTGCAGACGCTGTATCCGGCCTGTTTCGCACGCTGTCAGAAACGCCGGGAATTCATGATCGATGTGCTTGGCATCGATCTGCCGCAAGAGGTGTTGCCGCTCTCCAACATGCCCGCCATCGTCGCCCCCTTCTTCCTGCGCCCGAATCAAATCTTCGCGGTTCGGTGAGCCGAAAGCGGATCGCTTCAGAAAATTCTTTTCGCTGCACCATGCCGGAAAGACAATAAGGAGATCGCCTGTGACGGCCGATGCCAGCAACTCTCCTACCGATCCGCAGCTGCGGCGCAATGCGCTCGGGCTTCCAGAACTCGTGCTCCAGGGCATCACCCACATCGCGCCGGCGTCCAACATGCTGTTCGCGTTTCCGATTGTCGCCCTGAAGGCGGGACCGGACATGCCGCTTTCGTTCCTGCTGGCGACCATCGCCTGCTTTTTTACCGGCAACACCGTCGCGCAATTTTCGAGATACATGCCGTCAAGCGGCGGCTATTACTCCTTCACCTCGCGCGGATTGGGAAGCCATATGGGCTTCGTGGCGACCTGGAGTTACCTGATCTATGATTTTCTTGGCCCGGCGGGCACGCTCGGCTTTCTCGGCTATCTGATCTCGGACACGCTCAAGACCCAGTTCGCTCTGAGCGTACCCTGGTGGCTGCTCGCTTCGGCGATTTTCGCGATCGTCTGGTTTCTCACCCGCCAGGGCATCCGGCTGTCGATGCAAACGACAGCGCTGTTAGGCGGCATCGAGCTTCTGATCATGCTGGCGCTGGCGATCACGTTTCTGATCCATCCGGGACCCGGTTCGTCTTATCTGGCGCCGCTGCGTCCATCGTTGGCGCCGCACCAGTTCCAGGGGATCATCGCCGGAATGGTATTGTCCGTCCTTTCGCTCAGCGGATTCGAAGGGCCGGTGCCGCTGGCGCAGGAGTCCCGGCGCGCCGCCAAGCATGTCGGCCAGGCCGTCCTCTTCTCGCTGATCGCCATCGGGGTGTTCTACATCTTCACCTCCTATGCGAGCGCCATCGGCTGGGGCACCGCCAACATGGCGGCCTTCGCCAACAATCCCAATCCCTATTACGATCTGGGTCACGCGCTGTGGGGCGCCGGCTGGTGGTTCGTCCTACTGGCGCTCATCAACAGTTCGATCGCGGTCGGCTTGGCCTGCACCAATTCCGCGTCCCGCGTGATGTATACGATGGGCCGGGCGGGCACGCTTCCCGCCCGGTTCGGAACCATTCATCCCGTCCACCAGACGCCGGCCTTTGCGATCGCGTTCCAGCAGCTGTTCGGGATCGGTGCGGTTCTTCTGGTGGGACTGTTATTGCGGCCCGAATTTATTTTCGGCTTTCTGGAAACGATCGCGGCGCTGGCCGTCATCGTACTTTATTCCATGGCCAATCTGGCGCTGACCTCCTATATGCGGCGCGTGCACCCGGAGAGTTTCTCCATCTGGCGGCACGTCATTTTCCCCTGGGTGGGGACGTTGACCTTTGCGCCGGTCCTGTTTGTCACGGTCTATCCGGTGCCGAGCTGGCCCTACAATATCGCCCCATACTTATACATCGCCGCGATGCTGGCCGGCTTCGGATACTTGCGCTGGCTTGAATCATCCAATCCCCAAGCGCTTGGGCGCGGCGCAACCATGCTGGTCGGCAGCCGCAGCACCACGGAGGGCGAGGTCAATTGGGACAATCCGTAGATGTTGGTCGCATAAGCATATTCTGATAAAACCGCGCCATTCACCCTGCGGGAAAACGAACCGATGCCGTCAGCCATTTATCCCAGCCTTGCCGGCAAGCGCGTCGTGGTGACCGGCGGCGCATCGGGAATCGGCGCCGCCCTGGTCGCGGGGTTTGCCCGTCAGGGGGCCGAAACGATTTTCGTCGACATTCTCGATCCGGAGGCCAAGGATCTTATCGCCGGACTGGCGGATGCCGCCATCGCGCCGAAATTTCACCACCTCGATCTGCGCGATCTGAAAGCAGTCGAGGATTTTTTCCGGGCGATGGGCCCGATCGACATCCTGGTGAACAATGCCGCCAGCGACGACCGCCACACACTGGAAGACATCACGCCCGACTATTGGGATGACCGCATCGCGGTCAATCTGCGTCACATGCTGTTTGCCGCCAAGGCGGCCGCGCCCGGCATGATAGGCAGGGGCGGCGGCGCGATCATCAATTTCGGCTCGCTTTCATGGCATCTGGGCCTGGCCGATCTGACGCTTTACGAAATCGCCAAGGCGGGCATTGAAGGCTTGACGCGGTCGCTGGCGCGGGAGCTTGGCCCGGACAATGTCCGCGTCACCTGTATAATCCCCGGCAATGTGAAGACCGAACGCCAAATGCGGTGGTACACGCCCGAAGGCGAAAAGGAAATCGTCGCCCAGCAGGCCCTCAAGACGCGCATCCTGCCGGAGCATGTCGCTTCCCTAGCATTGTTTCTCGCGTCCGACGATGGACGCATGTGCACAAGTCATAACTACTGGATCGATGCGGGCTGGCGGTGACAACAGTGTCGCAAAGCACCATGCCGGAATGCATCTGGCCCCTGGCAGCCGAGCTGGGTGAAGGGCCGCTTTGGTGGAACAAGGCGCTGTGGTTCACCGACATCAAACAGAATCGAATCCATCGCTTTGATCCGCTGCGCGATGCGGGCCAGAGCTGGGAAACACCAACGGCGCCCGGGTTTCTTGCGCCCGTCAAGGGCGGAAAATTCATCGTCGGCACCAAGAGCGGGATTCACCTATTCGAGCCGGGCACCGGCCGCTTTGACGCAATCCTGGCCGTCGAACCCGACCGCCAAGGTAACCGGTTGAATGACGGCGCGGTGGATGCCCGCGGCAGGCTTTGGTTCGGCTCGATGGATGATGCGGAGCGCGATCCGACCGGCAGGCTCTATTGCTTCGACCGGGGCGGATTGAAAACGATGGATTCCGGTTACGTCATTACCAATGGTCCCGCTTTCAGTCCAGACGGGCGCGTGTTTTATCACACCGATACGCTGGCGAAGACCATCTATGCCTTTGACATGGGCGACGATGGAACGATCTCCGGCAAACGCATTTTTGTTCGCATCGAAGACGGCGCCGGATTTCCCGATGGCTCGGTGGTGGACAGAGATGGTTGCTTGTGGGCGGGTTTGTTCGGCGGCTGGGCGGCGCGCCGCTATTCGCCCAAGGGCGCGCTATTGAGCACGGTGCGGTTTCCCGTCGCCAATGTCACCAAGCTCGCTTTCGATGGCACCATGGTCTACGCCACCACCGCGTGGAAAGGCCTGGATACAGCGGCGCGAGAGGCGCAACCTCTGGCGGGGGGCCTGTTCCGGTTCGAGACCGCAACGCCTGGTCAGTCACAAAATGAGGTGGATTATGGCTGAGAAGCGGCGGTTCCGCTCCCAAGAATGGTTCGATGCGCCAGGACGCGTCGATCTCGCCGCGCTCTATCTCGAGCGGTTCATGAATTATGGCCTGACCCCGGACGAGTTGCGGTCCGGCCGGCCCATCATCGGCATCGCCCAGTCCGGCAGCGATCTCAATCCCTGCAATCGTCATCATCTCGAACTTGCCAAGCGTGTCCGCGAAGGCATTCGCGAAGCGGGCGGCATCGCGATTGAATTTCCCACCCATCCGATCTTTGAAACCTGCCGCCGCCCCACCGCCGCCATCGACCGCAACCTGTCGGCGATGACCTTGATCGAGATTCTCCATGGCTATCCGCTTGATGCGGTGGTGCTGACCACGGGCTGCGACAAGACCACGCCGGCGGCGATCATGGCGGCATCCGCCGTGGACATTCCCGCCATTGTTCTGTCCGGCGGCCCGATGCTGGACGGCTGGCATGACGGAGAATTGGTGGGTTCGGGAACCGTGATCTGGAGAAGCCGGCGCCGCCTTGCGGCGGGCGAAATCACCGAAGAAGAATTTTTTGCCGCGGCCACGGCGTCGGCGCCTTCTGCCGGTCATTGCAACACCATGGGCACGGCTTCGACCATGAACGCGGTGGCGGAAGGATTGGGGCTTTCGCTGCCGGGATGTTCCGCCATCCCGGCGCCTTACAGCGAACGCTCGCAGATCGCCTATGAAACCGGCAAACGCATAGTCGCCATGGCCTATGAGGATCTGAAACCTTCGCAGATCCTGTCCCGCCAGTCATTCCTGAACGCCATTGCGTTGGTGGCTGCGATCGGCGGTTCGACCAACGCGCAGCCGCATATCGTGGCGATGGCGCGTCATGCCGGATTCGAGATCACGCCGGCCGATTGGAGCGCGGCCTACGACATTCCGCTGCTGCTCAACATGCAGCCCGCCGGCAAATATCTGGGCGAACGGTTTCACCGCGCTGGCGGCGTGCCGGCGATCCTGTGGGAGCTGCTGAAGGCCAAGCGCATCGACGGCAACCAGAAAAGCGTGACCGGCAGGACCATCGCGCAGAACATCCAGGGCTGTGAGGCGCAGGACCGCGAAATGATCCGCCCCTATGACAATCCCCTGTTGGAACGCGCCGGCTTCCTGGTGCTGAAGGGCAATCTTTTCGATTTCGCCATCATGAAGACCAGCGTGATTTCCGAAGAGTTTCGCAACCGCTATCTTTCGACGCCGGGCCGCGAAGGGATCTTCGAGGGGCGGGCGATCGTATTCGATGGTTCGGATGACTATCACGCGCGCATCAACGATCCGTCGCTAGGCATCGACGAGAATTGCATTCTGGTCATCCGGGGTTCGGGACCGTTGGGCTGGCCGGGTTCGGCGGAAGTCGTCAACATGCAGCCGCCGGATGTGCTTCTCAAACGCGGCATTATGAGCCTGCCCACCATCGGCGACGGCCGTCAGTCCGGTACCGCCGACAGCCCGTCCATTCTCAATGCCTCGCCGGAAAGCGCGGCCGGTGGCGGGTTGGCATGGCTCAAGACCGGCGACATGATCCACGTCGATATCAACAAAGGCGAATGCAATATGCTGGTGGCGGCCGAAGAAATCGCCCGGCGCAGGCTGGCCGGCCCGCCGCCGGTGCGCGCCAGCGCAACGCCCTGGCAGGAGATCTACCGCGCCGGCGTCGGGCAGCTTGACAGTGGCGCCGTCATGGAATTGGCGCTTAAATATCGTGGCTTGGGGCAAAAAATTCCACGGCACAATCACTGAAGCACGGACGTGATGGCGTTCCGCCATTACGGGCAAAAATATAAAATTCCGAGGGGACATGTCTCAGCACAATCCAAGACTTGTCATCGGCCTTGCGCTGATCGTCTCGCTGGGCGGTTTGTTGTTTGGCTATGACACGGCGGTAATCTCCGGCGCGGTCTCCGCGATTGATCATAATTTCATCAGCCCGCGCAATCTTTCCGAAGCCGCGCGTGACAGCCTTTCCGGTTGGGCGGTGTCTTGTGCCTTGCTCGGTTGCGTGATCGGCGCAGCTGTCGGTGGCCCGATTGCCAACCGGTTGGGGCGCAAGGCCGGGTTGATGGTGGCGGCTGTCCTTTTTCTGGTCGGCTCGCTGGGGTCGGCCATCCCGGAAATCGGCCTGGGACCGATCGGCGGCATGGGCACGGCGGCGCTGACGCCCTTCATCTTTTATCGCATCCTTGGCGGCATCGGCGTCGGATTGGCTTCGATGCTTGCGCCCATGTATATCGCCGAAATTGCACCGCCGGCGGAACGCGGCCGCCTCGTCACCTTGCAGCAGATCGCCATCGTGATCGGAATCACCTTGGTCTATTTCGTGAACTGGGCGATTGCCTCCCAGGGAGATGAGGCCTGGGGCCTTTCGACCGGCTGGCGCTGGATGATGGCTTCGGAGGCGATACCGGCCGCCATCTTCCTGCTTCTGCTGCTGCGGATACCGGATTCTCCCCGCTGGCTGGTGCTCAAGGACCGCAAGGAGCAGGCATTGGCGGTGCTGCGGCGCATCTGCGACGAGGCCACGGCCCGGGCCACCCTGGCGGAAATCGAGGCCACGCTGGTGCAGAAAACGCGGCCATTGCTGAGTTTCGGAGGCATGGTGATTTTTGTCGGCATCATGTTGTCGGTACTCCAGCAATTCGTTGGCATCAATGCGGTGCTGTATTACGGGCCGCAGATGTTCCGGAACGCGGGCTTCTCGAACAATGTCGCGCTGCTGCAGACGATCGTGGTCGGCGTCGCGCTGGTTTTGTTCACCTTGGTCGCATTGGTGACGGTGGACCGCTGGGGACGAAAGCCATTGCTGATTACCGGAGCCCTTATCATGGCGGTGTCGATGTTCGCGCTCGGCAGCCTGTTCGACGCGGGCGCGCAGAATCTCTGGCCGCTGGTGGCGGCGCTCACTTACATCGCCGGATTCTCGCTCAGCTGGGGACCAGTGACCTGGGTATTGCTGGCGGAGATCTTCCCCAACGCGATCAAGGGCAAGGCGCTGGCGATAGCGGTGGCGGCGCAATGGATCGCTGACCTGTTCATCTCCTGGTCGTTCAAGGTTCTGGATGGTTCTTCGTTGCTGAACGGAATGTTTCATCACGGCTTTGCCTATTGGCTTTATGCCGCCATGAGTGTTTTGGCGGCATTGTTCGTGCTGCGCTTTGTGCCGGAAACCAAACGTCACAGCCTGGAATCATTGCAGGCCTTGTGGAGCAAGCCGGCAATCTGATGCGACCTGCGCAAGGGAGTTGAGACATGCTGGATTTCCTGCCCGAGGATTGGCAGAAGGCGATCCTGATCGGGCGGATCGATTTCGGCGATGGTCCCACCCCGGTCGCTGTCAGGTCTGGCATCTTGTTCGATCTTTCTGGGATCGCATCCACCGTCTCGCAGCTTTTGGAAAAACCCGCCGGCGCATTGTCAGGCCGCGCCCTGGGGGATCTGCGGGACTTCGATTTTCAACCGAGTTGGGAAAAGCAGAACGGGCCAAGATTACTTGCGCCCATAGACTTGCAATGCGTCAAGGCCGCCGGTGTCACCTTCGCCATCTCGGCCATGGAACGGGTCATCGAGGAGCGCGCCCGCGGAGACGCGGGCAAGGCGCAGGCCATTCGCGCGACACTGGAAAGCCATGTCGGCTCGAATCTGCGCGCCTGCCGCCCTGGTTCGCCGCAAGCCGCCCGATTGAAGGAAGCCTTCATCGCCGATGGATTGTGGTCGCAATATCTGGAAGTGGCGATTGGGCCGGACGCCGAGATCTTCACCAAGGGGCCGCCGCTCTCGTCGGTCGGCTGGGGCGCGGAGATCGGCATACGCTCCGACTCCATCTGGAACAATCCGGAGCCGGAAATCGTGCTGGTGACAAACCGGCTTGGAGAGACGGTGGGCGCAAGCCTGGGCAATGACGTCAATCTGCGCGATTTCGAGGGCCGCAGCGCCCTGTTGCTGGGCAAGGCCAAGGACAATAACGCGTCCTGCAGCATTGGGCCGTTCGTCCGCATGTTCGATGTGCATTACACGATGGATGATGTGCGCGGCGCCGTGGTGGAACTGACGATTGCCGGACCGGACAACTATCGCCTGGAAGGCAAAAGTTCGATGAAGGAAATCAGCCGTGATCCACTGGATCTGGTGCGCCAGGCGATCAGCCAGCATCATTATCCCGATGGTTTTGCGCTATTCCTGGGCACCATGTTTGCGCCGATCCAGGATCGCGATGAGCCCGGCCTGGGCTTCACGCACAAATTGGGTGACCTGGTGCAGGTGTCCACGCCGCGGCTGGGCAGCCTGAAAAACAAAGTCACCCATTGCAACGCGGCGCCGCCATGGGATTTTGGCATCGCGGATCTGATGCACAATCTCGCCAAGCGCGGGCTGTTGAAGTCCTGACCGAGACGCCTTGGTGCGACGCGGCGTTATTTCTCGCCCGTGATTTTGCGGATGAAATCGGTTTCTTCAACTCTGTACGGCGTGCCATCGGTGCGGAAGACTTCGTGGAACCAGACTTTCGGCTGGTGATCGATATAAGGATGCTTCCAGGAATCCCAAGGAAGATAAGTCTGCGCCTTTCCGGCGACCAAACCCCAATTAATCGCGGCGACGTGATATTTCTTCGCGACCGGCAGAATACTCTGGAAAGTGCTGCCATTGGGCCGCGCCATATATTCGGTACAGATGATGGGCCGATGATAGGCCTGAAGTTCACGGACCAGCTTGGCGAATACCGCCGGCTTGCCATAATTGTGGAAAGATACGATGTCGGACTGCTCCAGCTGAATTCTGGCAATCGGATCTACCTTCTCGAGCGATGACCAGTCGCCTTCCCAGACACCGCTGGTGAGAGGCTGCGAGGCCCCGGCCTGGCGCGCCCAGGCAAAAACCTTGGGAAGCAATTGGCGGACGATTTCCTTTTTGCCGGACAATTCCTGCTTGTCGTAACTTCCTTCATTCGTGTTGCTGGGTTCATTCCAAACGTCCCAGCCGACAACACGCGGATCGTTGGCGAATCGTCCTACCACGCCTTTGACATAGGCTTCGAGGCGAGGGTATTGCGCCGGATCCTTCAGCGCCGCCGCGCCGGGGCTTTGCACCCAGCCGGAATTGTGAATACCCGGACGCGGGTCGGGCTGCTTGCCGAGATGCGGATTCGGATCCCAGCACGAATCGAAGAGCACAAAAAGGATTCGGATATGATGCTTGTCGGCAATCGTGAGGAAGGTGTCAATGCGTTTTTGAAAGCCGGCCGCGTCTTGCTGCCAAGGCAGATCATGGAGGAAAACCCGCATGGTGTTGAGGCCGGTCGCTTGCGCCCAACCGAGTTCGAGATCGATGCGCTTGGGATCAAAAGTTTCCGCTTGCCACATTTCGAGTTCATTGATGTCCGTGGCGGGGATATAGTTGCTGCCGACCAGCCAGGGCTGACGGGCGTACCAGTCATCGGCCTGTTTCTCGCTCCAGCGTCCGGCGGCTTGCCCGGTTTGCGCCTGGGCCGGGCTCCCCAGCGACACCGCGACAAGCAGGACGGCCCAGATCATTCCTGAAATTCGCATCGCCATTGCCCCCGGTTGATTGCAAAATACAAAAGACACGTTGCTCTACAATATCGCTAATGTCAGACAAATTGCCATCTATTCATGCGCGGCGGTCCCTCGTAGCCTAAAGAACTGCTGTCCGCACAAGGCGAGGAAGAACCTTCGGTGAAGCCAATCAAGATAGGCCTGGTCGGCGTCGGAGCGATCGCGAGAAGTCAGCATATTCCCGCGTTGCGCGAAAATCCGCTCTTCAAACTGGAAGCCTGTGCAAGCAGAAATGCCCATGTGGAGGGCATCGACAATTTTGCCAGCTTCGAGGGCATGCTGGATGCCCGTCCCGACCTTGATGCCGTCACCATCTGTACGCCGCCCCAGGTCCATTATGATGCCGCCCGGTTGGCGCTGACGCGCGGCAAGCATGTATTTCTGGAAAAACCGCCTTGCGCCACCACCGCCCAGCTGGATCACCTGGCGCTGCTCGCCCGGCAATCGAATTGCGTCCTTCTGCAAAGCTGGCATTCGCGGCACGCCGCCGCCGTATACGCCACACAAAGAATGCTTGAGGGCCGGGCCGTGCGCACAATCCGGATCACATGGAAAGAGGATGTGCGCCAATGGCATCCCGGGCAGGAATGGATTTGGCGGGCGGGCGGCTTCGGCGTTTTCGATCCCGGCATCAACGCCTTATCGATTTTGACGAAAATCCTGCCGCGCGCCGTCTTCGTGAATGAGGCCCATCTTTATATTCCGGAAAATTGCCAAGCCCCAATCGCCGCGGACCTCAATCTGTCAACCGACGCCGGAACGCCGATAGCGGCGAATTTTGATTTCCGGCACACCGGCTTGCAAACCTGGGACATCGATATCGAGACGGAGGAAGGTAGCTTGAGGCTGTCCGAAGGGGGGAATCGGCTTTTTGCCGATGGCAAGCCTGTTGCGACGGCAGAAGTGGAAGGGGAGTACCCGTCGCTTTATCGCCATTTCGCCGACCTGGTGGCGAAAGGCGTCAGCGATGTCGATGCACGCCCGTTCCAACTGGTGGCCGATGCCTTTCTGGTCGGCACGCGCATGATTGTGGATCGGTTCGACCCCTAAGCTGGCAAGCCTCCAGACAGCATGTCGACTTGCTTTACAGCCTGCGCCTTTATCAATTAAATCGGCCCTGGGGCAGCACACAAGCAGAGAGCCGCATCAGTGCCGAACGCTGCGTTCATCGCGGGGGACTGGGGCACCACACATTTGCGGCTGTATCTTTGTGACCGCCAGGGCGAAGTGCTGGAACGCAAAGCCGGCAAAGGCGTCGGCGGCGCGCGCGACAAAATCGGCAGTGCTTTTTCCAACCTGGTGGAAGGCTGGGACGCCAGCCACGGAAAACTGCCGGCGATTTTGTGTGGCATGGTCGGTTCCACCATAGGTTGGCACGAAGTCCCCTACATCGTTTGTCCGGCGGGATTGGATTCGATGGCGGCGAATTCGTTCCGCTTTGACTTCGACGGGCGGGCGATCGCGATTGCGCCCGGTCTCACCTGTCAAAATCGCCTGCAAGCGCCGGACATGATGCGCGGCGAAGAAACCCAGCTATTGGGTGCGCTCCGCAGCGACCCAGGATTGGTGGCGGGCCGTCAATTTCTCTGCCTGCCCGGGACGCACACCAAATGGGTGTCGCTCAAAGACGGCGTCGTCGAACAGTTTCAAACTGGCCTGGCCGGCGAATTGTTCGAAATCCTTCGCAGCCACAGCATCCTGGTGAATGGCGACGGCATGGCGGACGTCACCGGGGGCGCCGCATTCGCACGGGCGCTCGCGCAGACCAGGAAATTTCCCGATGCCGAACTCATCCATCTGTTGTTTGAGGTTCGCAGCCGTCAGTTGCGGGGAGAATTGAACCGCGAGGACGCGGCGGCCCATTTGTCCGGGCTGATCATCGGCCAGGATGTGTCCGGAGCAAAACGCCTGTTCCGGGCCGAATTGCCGGATGCGCAGCGGGTCACCGTGATCGGCGCGCCCAGGTTGAGCCAGCTTTACGCGCAAGCGCTTGAGGTCCATGGTTTTGCCACCCGCCAAATCGATGGTGAAATTGCATCCCTTGGCGGGTTGGCTATGCTCCACGACATGTTGTTCGACGGGGGCGCCGGCCGTGCCGCATGAAAGGCTGCTTGACGAGATTCCCCTGGTCGCGATTCTGCGCGGGGTCGTTCCCGACCGCGTCGAGGCTGTCGGCGATGCTCTTTTTTCCGCCGGTATCCGCGCCATCGAGGTGCCGCTAAATTCTCCCGAGCCGTTCAAGAGCATTTCCCGGCTGAGAAAATTGTTGGGAAATTCCTGCCTCATCGGCGCGGGCACCGTGTTGCGGCTGGACGACGTAGACCGTACGCGCGAGGCGGGCGGCCAACTGGTCGTCTCGCCAAATACCGATTCAGGCATCATTGCCCGCTCCTTGTCGTTGGACATGGTCTCGATGCCGGGATTTGCCACGGCAACAGAAGCGTTCGCTGCGGCAAAGGCCGGCGCGACACGACTGAAGCTGTTTCCTGCCGCAACCTATGGCCCTGCGCATGTGACGGCGCTGCGAGCGGTTCTTCCAGATCACATCAAGGTCTATGCCGTTGGCGGTGTGGGGTCCGAGCAGATCGGCGCTTGGATTCGCGCCGGCGCGGCGGGATTTGGTTTCGGATCGGAGCTTTTCAAGCCGGACTATGCCATTGCCGATATTGCCGCCCGCGCGCGGCGCGCGGTTGAAACAATCGGGCAGACACAACAGAGAAAATAGATCAGGGGCTGGATTCGCATGAACCTGTCATTCGCCGATATCGCCGTCATATTGGTATATGCCGTATCGATCTTCACGCTTGCCCAATGGGTTTCGCGCGAAAAACCCGGCCATGTCAAAAACAGCAGGGATTATTTCCTGGCCAGTAGGAACCTGCCCTGGTGGGCGATCGGCACCTCGCTGATCGCGGCAAATATCTCGGCGGAACAAATCATCGGCATGTCCGGGTCGGGCTATGTCATCGGGTTGGGCATTGCATCCTATGAATGGATGGCGGCGCTGACCTTGCTGATCGTGGGCAAATTTTTCCTGCCGATCTTCCTGAAAAACCAAATCAGCACGATGCCGGAATTCCTCCAGCGCCGGTATGGCACCAGTGTGCGGCTGGTGATGGCCATATTCTGGCTCGGACTCTATGTCTTCGTGAATCTGACATCCATTCTCTGGCTTGGCGCAACCGCGGTCCATACCGTCACCGGATTGGACATCGAATATGCCATGCTTGGGCTGGGCGTGTTTGCCGGCGCCTATGCGCTTTATGGCGGGCTTAAAGCCGTGGCGCTGACCGACATCGTCCAAGTCAGCCTGCTGGTGCTGGGCGGTTTGGTGATTGCCGCGATCGCGCTGGAAAAAATATCTGGCGGCACCGGCATAGGCGGCGTGATCGGCGGGTTCAATACGCTGAGGGCCCAGATGCCGGGCAAGTTCCAGATGATCCTTTCGCCGGACAATCCGAGTTATATGGATTTGCCCGGCCTGTCGGTCCTGGTCGGCGGCATGTGGATCATGAATTTGTCCTATTGGGGATTCAATCAATACATCATCCAGCGCGCCCTGGCGGCGAAGGATACTGCCGAAGCACAAACCGGCATCGTTCTCGCCGCCTTCCTGAAGCTGCTCATGCCCGTGCTTGTGGTGCTGCCGGGGATCGCGGCGGGCACATTGGCGCCGCATCTGGCCAAGCCCGATCAGGCCTATCCCTATCTCATGACATTGTTGCCGCCGGGTCTTCTCGGCCTGGTGTTTGCCGCGCTGATCGCGGCAATCATCGCGTCGATGGGGTCCAAGATAAATTCCATCGCCACCATCTTCACGATCGACCTTTACAAACCGCTGCACAAAAATGCGAGCGAGCGCATGCTGGTGATCGTCGGCCGCATCACGGCGGTCGTCGCACTGGTTGCCGCATTGCTGACGGCAAAGCCGCTGCTTGGAAATCTTCCCCAGGCCTTTCAATATATTCAGGAATATACCGGATTCGTGACTCCGGGCATCGTCGTGATCTTCATTCTGGGATTGTTCTGGCCGCGCGCGACAACAGCGGGCGCCTTTGTCGCGGCGATCGGGTCGGTGGTGTTGTCCTATGGCTACAAGATCTATGCGCCCGAAATTCCGTTCATGAACCGCGTGGGCTATGTGTTCCTGATCTGCCTGGGCGCGGCGATTGTGGTTTCGCTGCTGCAGCGCAAGAGGTCCACCTCCACCATCGATGTTTCAAACATCGACTACTCGACTTCCCTTTCATTCAATGTCGCAAGCGTGCTGGTCATCGCAATCCTGACCGCGCTCTACGCCACATTCTGGTGAGAGGCGGCGGGCAAGCCGTCCAACCATCCGGAGCCATTTCTTGACTTGCTGCCCCTGTTGCGCGAGCTTTCATCAAACGGGGGCGGCAATGAATAATGGCAATAGGACTGCGATTTTTCGTCATGACACAGGAAACCGAATTGATCTCCGCCCGAGGCGCATCATGAAGATTCACCAATCCATTTTTTCGATCATGCTCGCCTTGACCGCAATGGCGGCATTGTCGTGGGAGCCGGCCATGTCCGCACCATCCATCCTGACCAAATCGTTCGGCAAGACATCCGAAGGGTCCGACGCTCATCTATATGTTCTTCAAAACACGAAAGGCGCCAAGGTTTCCATCACCGACTTCGGCGCGACAATTGTCGCCATAGAGGTTCCGGACCGGGAGGGAAAACTGGCGGATGTCGTTCTGGGATATGATTCCCTGAAAGGATATGAAACCGGCACATCGTATTTTGGCGGATTGATCGGGCGTTATGGCAACCGCATCGGCGGCGCGAAATTTGCCCTGGATGGCCAGACTTATCTCTTGGCGAAGAATGACGGGCAGAACAGCCTTCACGGCGGCAAGCGCGGTTTCAACAAGGTCGTGTGGACGGCCCATGAACGGCCTTCAAAGGAAGGTCAGGCCCTGGAACTGACCTATGTCAGCAAGGATGGCGAGGAAGGTTATCCCGGCAATCTTTCGGTCCGCGTCCTCTACACCTGGACCGATCGGAACGAATTGCGCGTGCAATATTTCGCGCATACCGACAAGGCCACCGTGGTGAATCTGACCAATCATTCCTATTTCAACCTCGCCGGGGACCCGCAAAAGAATATCCTTGGCCATATGGTTCGGCTGGAGGCGCCGCAATTCACGCCGGTCGATAATGGCCTGATCCCCACGGGCGAGCTGCGCAATGTCGAAGGCACGCCATTCGATTTCCGAAAACCCGTCGCGATCGGAAAGCGCATTGCCGATAGCGATGAGCAACTGAAGCTGGGAAAGGGCTATGACCACAATTGGGTCCTGGCCAGCGGAGCCGGGCTGAAACTGGCTGCCCATGTGGTTGAGCCTGCAACGGGACGGGTATTGGAGATCCGCACGACGGAGCCCGGCATTCAGTTCTACAGTGGCAATTTTCTGGATGGAAAGGCGGTGGGAAAGAACGGATCGGTTTTGGCGTATCGCACCGGGTTCTGCATGGAGACGCAGCACTTCCCCGATTCCCCCAATCACGCGAATTTTCCGTCGACGACTTTGCAACCCGGGGAAAATTACCGGAGCCAGACCGTTTATAGATTTGAAACGGAATAATGTTCGGAGCGGAACACGGCCTCTAGGCCTGATATCGGGCAATCCCCCCGACCACGGTTTGAACGATCTTCACATCCTTGATCTTTTCCGGATCGATTTTGTGCAGATCATCGGCCAGCACCACATAGTCCGCCAACTTACCCGCGGTAATTGAGCCTTTGATGTTTTCTTCGCGGGTATTGTAAGCGCCGTTATAACTTGATGCCCGGATCGCCTGGTCCACCGTCAGCTTCTGATTGGCGCCCCAAATTTCGCCATTGAACCCTTTGCGGGTCACCATGCCCTGTATGGACATCAGAGGCGCAAAGGGTCCGGGCGTTCCGAAATCCGAACCGGTGGAAGCGTGCAGGCCGGCATCCTCGAAGGTGCGATACGCCATGGCGTTTTTCATGTAGTCTTCGCCGTAGAAATGGAATTTGTCCGAATTGTAATAGGCGTAAGAGCTGAACAATGACGGCACAAGATCCACTGCCTTCATCCGCCGGATGAGATCATCGTTGATGAAGGTGCAGTGCGTGATCTTGGGCCGGCTGTTGGGCACGGGATAGGCCTTCAACGCCAGCTCATACGCCGTCATCACCTGATCGATGGCCACATCGCCATTGGCATGACAGTTCAGACGAATGCCGGCTCGATGCACCCTTTCGGCCCAGACATTCGTATCCTTCTGTTTTTCCGTCACATTGCCCTTATAGGACGGCGAGATGCCCAGATAGGGCCGGCTCATCGCGGCGGTACGCTCGGAGAAGGAACCGTCGACCACATGCTCGGAGGTGGCGCCGAACTTGATCCACTCGTCGCCAAAATCCGTCTTGATACCCGTCTTGATCATGGCCTCCACAAGGACATCGTCGGGTTCATAGCTGACTCTGTGGAGAAGATTGCCGCGTTGGCGCACCGTTTGCATCGCGGCCAGCACGTCTTCGTCGTGGCATACACTGGTCAGGCCATACTCGACGAACTTCTTGGAGATGAATTCCACGCCGCTGACCGAACGGCGCTCCTGTTCCGCGGGGCTGTAGGCGACGATCTTTCCGACGCCCTTGAAGATATCGCGGGCATTGTCAGTGACGCGGCCGTTCAACTCGCCATTGGCGTCCTTGTCGAAGGTGCCGCCGAAATGAGGCGGCGTGTTCTTGGTCAAGCCCGCCATCTCCATGGCCTTGCTGTTGTAGAACGACGTGTGGCCGCCGCGATGGATGACCATGACGGGATGCACAGTCGAGACCTTGTCCAGATCCTTGTTGTTGAGCGGGCGATTATCTTTCACCTTGGTGTCGTCGTAATAATAGCCGATCACCCAGGAACCCGGCGGCGTCTTCGCCGCACGCGCCTTCAGTTTATCGATGATGCTCTGAATGGTGACAAATTCGACGACATAGGGATTGCCGACCAGAACTTCGTAAAGCAGAAGGTCGCCACCGCCGTGATTGTGGGTATCGTTGAAGCCGGGCACCACCATCATACCCTTGGCGTCATAGACCTGTGTTTTGGGGCTCGCCAACGACTTCATGTCTGCCGTGCTGCCCACTGCCGTAAACCGGCCCGCACGCACCGCGAAAGCCTCTGCCGCCGGCGCGGCACGATCCATGGTCGTGACCTTGGCGTTGATGACGATAAGATCGGGCCTGGGATTTTCCTCGGCCGCCCGCGCTGCGTCGAGCCAGGATGATCCCAGCAGAACACTGGTTCCAAAGCCCATCGACTCGAGAATCTGTCTGCGACTGCGTTTGATGGTCATGGTCATCCCCCGATTGCCGCAATCACTTTGGACTTGGGAGTGATCGACGGCGTGTTGATCCCGGCAATGGCAAAGAGGTTATGGCATCGGCTCCCTCCGATCCAGTGGCGTTGTGAGCGGACGGGTTGCCTATCGACTCGGCGTCGTGATGTCTTTCTAGGCATGCCGGAAAATACCGGCCGCGATGATGCAGGCATGCTGCCGCACGGATGCCCAGCATTTGAGCACACTCTGCGCACGTCGAAGCAATAAAGATCCTAACGGCAACATGATCTTAGTGGGTGCGGCATCTCGAAATTCCCGAACAACTCGCGGCTCGCCAACGGATATTTGGGAAAAATCAGGCCCGGCCGCGACTGTCCTCGATGATATAATTACTGCCCTTTTCCGCGATCATGATCGTAGGTGTGTTGGTGTTGCCTGACGTTATGTTGGGCATGACCGAGGCGTCGACGACGCGCAGCCCTTTGGCCCCATGAACACGAAGGCGCTCGTCCACGACGGCGAGCGGATCGCTGGGCAATCCCATTTTGGCGGTACCGACCGGGTGGAAGATGGTTGTGCCGATATCCCCTGCGGCCTTTGCCAGATCCGCCGTGTCGTTTGAGACCACGGTGCCAGGGACATATTCTTCCGGCCGATATTTGCCGAGCACCGGCTGGCCCATCAGCCGGCGCGTCACGCGAATCGCATTGGCGGCCACCCGCCGGTCTTCATCGGTCGATAAATAGTTGGGCTTGATGACGGGCTTGTCTCGAAAATTCGTGGACCGGATGTGAATGACACCTCGGGATGTCGGTCTCAAGTTACAGGCACTGACGGTGATGGCCCGGAACCGATGCAGGGGGTCACCGAACTTATCGAGCGACAGCGGCTGGACATGAAATTCGATGTTGGCGCGCTCCTGCAAATTGTCGGAGCGGGTAAAAATACCCAACTGCGACGGCGCCATGGTGAGGGGGCCGGTTTGGAACAACGCATATTCCGCCCCCATCAATGCTCTGCCCACCAGCGAATGGTAGGTCTCGTTCAGCGTCTTCACCCCGGACACTTTGTAGATCATTCGCTGCTGCAGATGGTCTTGTAGGTTTTTGCCGACTCCTTGGCGCTCCAGGACAACCGGAATGCCAAGGGACTGGAGGAAGGCTGGATCGCCCACTCCGGATCTTTGTAGAATTTCGATCGAACCGATCGAACCGGCGCACAATATAATTTCGCGCTTTGCTCGGGCCTCGTAAACCTGCGCGCCGCGATTAAAACGGATGCCGCTTGCGCGGCGTCCGTCAAAAACCAGCTTGTCGATGCTGGCATGCGTTTCAAGGCGAAGATTGGAGCGATGCAAGGCAGGTTTCAGGAAGCCGCGCGCGGCGGACCAGCGCAGCCCTCGCTTCTGGTTTACGTGAAAGTAGCCAACGCCTTCATTGTCCCCGGTGTTGAAATCCGGAATGCGCGCAATACCCATCTGCTCCGCGGCATCGCGGACCGCGTCAAGAATATCCCAGCGCAATCTTGGTTCTTCGACGCGCCATTCGCCTTTGGAGCCGTGATGTTCGGTTTCGCCCAGAAAATGATTGTCCAGCCGCTTGAAGGTTGAAAAAACCTCATCGGCGCTCCAGCCGGTCAACCCCATCTGGCGCCATTGATCGTAATCCTGGCGCTGACCGCGCATGGAGATCATGGCATTGATCGCCGATGAACCACCGATAACTTTGCCCCGGGGATAATTCAGCGAGCGTCCGTTCAGCCCCGGCTCCGGCTCGGTCTGGAACATCCAGTCGCTTCTGGGATTGCCGATGGCAAAGAGATAGCCGACCGGAATATGGAACCAGATCCAATTATCCCGGCCACCCGCCTCCAGCAGCAGGACCCGATTTTTGGGATCGGCCGAAAGGCGGTTGGCGACAACGCAGCCCGCCGAACCGGCGCCGGCTACGATGTAATCATAATCGCCGTCGAGCAATTGAACTTGGTCCACCATCAAGCCCCGATTATTTCACCGGTTCCGGAAGACGGGAGCCCGCTTCGCAACAAACGCGTTCATCCCCTCCTTCTGGCCTTCGGTAGCGAATGCGGCCTGGAACAGCAGCCGCTCATGGCGCAGGCCCTCGGCCAGCGTTCCCTCGAAAGCCTGGTTGACGGCTTGTTTCGCCATCTTCACGGCCGGTGCGTTATAGGCCGCGATGGTGTGGGCGGCTTCCAATGCGGTCTGCAGCAGATCGGCGGGGGCGACGACGCGCGCGACAAGTCCCGCGGCCTTGGCCTCGGCCGCGTTGATCGAGCGTCCGGTGAGAACCATGTCCATCGTCAGCGATTTGCCGACCGCCCGGGTCAATCGTTGCGAGCCGCCAATTCCCGGCAATATTCCGAGCTTGATTTCGGGTTGACCGAACTGCGCATCGTCGGAGGCGATTATGAAATCGCAAAGAAGGGCAAGCTCGCATCCGCCGCCAAGCGCAAAACCGCTGACGGCCGCGATGATGGGCTTTGCGATCAACCGGACCTGGTCCCACGGGGCGAGAAAGTCGTCCCTGTAGAAATCGGTGAAGGATTTTTCCGCCATCTCGGCAATGTCGGCGCCGGCGGCAAAAGCGCGCGGGCTGCCGGCGATCACGATGGCGCCGACACGATCATCGGCGTCGAATTCCTGCAGCGCCTTGAGGGTTTCCTGCGCCAGCTGCCGATTGAGGGCGTTCAAGGATTTCGGACGATTGAGGGTGATGAGGCCGACGCGCTCCCGCCGTTCCACCAGAATCGTTTCCCACTTCTTGGCTTTGCCCTCTTCCGGGGCCTGATTTTCCGGCTTGTTCTCAGTCGCTTTGTCGTCCATGAAATTCTCCTTCCGCAGCGGAGGCGTATTCGTGCCCCGCCCTTCAATAAAGACGTTGCTTCTTAGCTGTCCTCGTCGACCGATGATACATAGGCGTCCCGCGAGGCCATGAATTCATGCAGAATCTGCTCGCGATGCTGGTTCAGCTTGGGCGCTTCGATGGGATCCACCACATTGTTGGTCCTGTATCCGCTCATGCGGATTGGGTTTCCCGCGGTGCGGACCGCGCGGCCATTTTCGCCGCTTCTGACTTTTATGATCATGTTCCGCGCCAGAAGCTGAGGGTGATCGAACAGTTTGTCGATGGTGTTGATGGGAGAACAGGGCACGCCTGCCTCGTTCAGCTTATCGATCCAATGCTGAATATTCTGGGTTTTCGTTACCACTTCTATCGCGGCCGCCATCGCCGGCCTGTTCCGGCAGCGCAGATCGTTGGTCGCAAACAAGGGATGCAGTGCCAGTTCCGGGGCACCCAAGGCGTCGGCCATCAAAATGAATAGCGTGTCGTTGCCGGCAGCAATGACGATGCGGCCATCCTTGGCGGCAAAACTCTCGAATGGCGCCAGGGACGGGTGGCTGTCGCCCGTGCGGGTCGGAATCTTTCCTTCCGCGTCGTATCGCGCCAGGGCGGTTTCCATCAGGGCAGCCTGGCAATCCAGCATGCCGATATCGACCCGGGCACCCTGCGCATTCTGGGTTCTTTTGTAGAGAGCCGCAAGAATGCCCACCGTGGCGAAAAGCGCCGCACCAAGATCGCCGAAACTTGTCCCAACCCGCGAGGGCGGGCCGTCCGGCCAGCCGGTCAGGCTCATGATGCCGCCCATCGCCTGCACGACCATGTCGTAGCCCGGAAGATCGCTGAAGGGGCCGCTATGGCCGAAGCCCGATACCGATGCATAGATGATGTGGGGATGGGTTTTCGCCAACCGTTCCGCGCCGTATCCCAGCCGGTCCATCACGCCTGGGCGGAAATTTTCCACCACCACATCCGCTTCATTCAGCAGACGCTCCAGCAGCTCCCGGTCGCGCGGCGACTTGATATCGAGGACGATGCTTTCCTTTCCCCGATTGAAGCACATGAAATAGGCCGACTCGCCATCCACGAATGGCCCGAATGCGCGGGTGTCGTCGCCTGTACCAAATTTTTCGATCTTGATGACACGGGCTCCGAGATCCGCCAAAACCATCGTGCAATAGGGGCCCGCCAGAACGCGGGAGAAGTCCAGAACCGTGATCCCTTCAAGAGGCCCCTTGCGAAGCTCTTCGGTCTGCATCGTTCCCTCCAGGAACCAACTTGAATATCAGCGCGAAGTCGGCATCTGGAATTCGGCGCTTTTGTCGATACTATCGGGCCAGCGCTGCATTATCGACTTCTGTTTGGTGTAGAAGCGCACCTTTTCAATCTCTAGCGATTTTCCAATATTGTCCGCTTAACAGTCTCACGGCCCGCGTTTATTCGCCGATTTTCCCATTTGACAGGCCATTTTTTGTATCCCGATCGAATTAAATGGATAATGCTGCCTAGCTCGGGGATCGGGGACATAGATGGCGGATGTAGAAGCAGTCGTATTTGAAATAGTCGCGCAGCAGGCGCATGTTGAGCCTTCAGCACTGCACCGCACCACCGAGATATCAAGCCTTAACCTCGAATCACTCGACATCGTCGAGATCATTTTCGAGATCGAAGAAAGGTTCGACATCTCATTGCTTTATAATGCCAATGAAGCTTCATCCACCGGCGGCGGCAGCTTCCAGACGGTGGGCGAAGTGATTGATTACGTCGCAAAACATGTGGATCAACCTGGTGGCCGCAAGCCTTAGATATCAATTTCCGGCGAATACCGAAGCGTTGGGTGGCATCCATTGAATCGTGTGGCAATCACGGGAATCGGCGTCATTTCCGCGCTCGGCCAAAATACGCGTGCCATGTCGACTGCCCTGAAAAGCGGCAAAAGCGCAATCGGCCCGCTTACCGTCATCCCGACCGGCGAGCTCCTTGTTAAAATCGGCGCCGAGGTTTCTGATTTCGATCCTCTGGCCCATTTCGATCAAAAGCGTCTGGCGCTTTTGGATCGCTGCGCCCAATTCGCATTGGTTGCCGCGCGCGAAGCGATATTGGCAAGTGGGTTGAATTTCCACGGCGAACTTGGCGCGCGCAGTGCTGCCATCGTCGGCTCCGGCGTGGGCGGAATGAGTACACTTGACGATAATTTTCGCCGACTCTATGCCGAAGGCGCCAAGCGCTTTCACCCCATCACCATTCCAAAAATGATGATTAGCGCGGCGGTCAGCCACATCACGATGGAAAATGGCATCAAGGGACCGGCCTTCAACGTAGCGAGCGCCTGCGCGTCCGCCAATCACGCCATCGGCATTGCCTATCAGATGGTGCGCGCCGGAACCGTGAATGTGGCAGTGGCCGGCGGCACGGAATCCGTGTTTACCCTGGGTACCCTCAAAGCCTGGGAGGCCATGCGAATATTGGCGTTTGACACCTGCAGGCCATTCTCCCGTGGCCGGATGGGTCTGGTTCTCGGCGAATGCGCCGGCATGTTCGTCTTGGAAAATTTTGAGCATGCCAATGCGCGCGGCGCCGAGATTTTCGGCGAGATTGCAGGCTTTGGCATGAGTTCGGATGCGGGGGATATCGTGTTACCGTCCCTGGACGGCGCGGCAAGCGCCATGCGCGCCTGCCTTGCCGACTGTGGAATGGCGCCCGAAGCGTTCGATCACATCAATGCGCATGGCACTGGCACGACCATGAACGACGTGACGGAATCCAGGGCAATCCGCGCCGTGTTTGGCGGCCACGCCGATCGCCTTAGCGTCTCCGCGACAAAGTCGTTGCACGGCCATGCCCTGGGAGCGGCGGGCGCAATCGAGTTGGCCGCGACGCTTTTGGCGATGCGCGACGGGTTCACCCCTCCAACGGCAAATTTTATCGAAAGAGATCCCGATTGCGATCTCGATTATGTTCCGAATGTGACGCGGAACGCGCAAATCAACATGGCGATGTCGAATTCATTCGCATTTGGTGGACTTAACGCGGTTCTGGCCGTCCACCGATGAGCGCTTATGCCTCAAGTCCTGACGGTGTTGCGCTTTGCAAAATAGCCCGATGAAAAATCCCATTTCGACCTGGCTGGGGTTTGGCGCGATGTGCGTCGGAATGTTCATGGCGATCCTCGACATTCAAATCGTGGCGAGCTCGCTGACGAATATCGGGTCGGCGCTAGCAATACCGGATTACCGCCTCAGTTGGATTCAAACGGGCTACCTGATGGCCGAGGTGATCGCCATCCCGCTAACGGGACTGCTGACCCGCGCATTGACACTTCGTTGGATGTTCGTTCTGGCCACGCTTGGCTTCACGATCGCCAGTCTGGGCTGCGCGCTCAGCACCGATGTCACCACAATGATCGCCATTCGGGTATTCCAGGGATTTTGCGGTGGCATGCTGATTCCACCCGTCTTTACCAGCGTTTTTACCATGCTGCCGGAACAGCACCGTGTTCTGGGAACCACGATCGCGGGCGCATTCGCGATGATCGCGCCCGCCATCGGGCCGGTTATTGGCGGCTACCTTACAGAGACATATTCCTGGCGCTGGATCTTTCTGATCAATATCCCGCCAGGCCTCCTCGTTGCCGCAATGGTCGCCTATTTCGTCCGCGCCGGCGCGCCGGATTACGCCTCGCTGAAGAGGATCGACTATCAGACCATGATCTTGGCGTCGGTGTTTCTGGCAGCGCTTGAGCTGATCTTGAATGAAGGGCCACGGCACGATTGGCGCGGAACTTACATATTCATATTGATGGCGGTCTGTTTCACGGCCGGCGCGCTTGGCATTTGGCGCGCGCTCAATCACGCCAGCCCGTTTATTGACATTCGGCGGTTCTGCAAGATTTCATTCTCCATCGGCTGCGGCTTCAGCTTTGTGCTGGGCTTCGGCTTATATGGGTCGATTTATTTGCTGTCCCTGTTTCTCGGATTGGTGCGGGGTCATTCCGCACTGGCGATTGGCGAAATCATGATCGTCACGGGCATCTCCAGACTCTTGATGGCGCCGATTGCCGCGATACTGGAAGTTCGCGTGAATGCGCGCCTTCTGACGGCCATCGGC
This sequence comes from uncultured Alphaproteobacteria bacterium, assembly GCA_903897605.1. Classification (GTDB taxonomy): domain Bacteria; phylum Pseudomonadota; class Alphaproteobacteria; order Micropepsales; family Micropepsaceae; genus Rhizomicrobium. The sequence continues at coordinate 43,869 of CAIUCH010000050.1, read as the reverse complement.
TTTGGCCTGTTCGGTATTGGCGTTTTTGCCAACGGGTTCACGACATCGACCACGGATTTTAATGGCCTCTTCTGGCCGCAAATATTGCGCGGCGTTGCGATGATGCTGTGCCTGCTTCCGGCGACCCGGCTGGCGCTGGACGGTTGGCCGCCGGAGGACATTGCCGACGCCAGCGGCCTGTTCAATCTCATGCGCAATCTTGGCGGGGCAGTCGGGATCGCGTTGATGGACACGATTTTGGAGCAGCGCACGCCGAATCATATAACGGCCCTCGCTGCGCGGCTGCAAGCAGGCGACCCGCAGGCCGCGCGCCTGGTGGGCCTTCCCGTGGCGTTGTTTCGCAATCACGACATGGGACCGGTGGACGAGCTCACCAGAAACTTGATCGCCCCAATGGTCAAGCGTGCGGCGCTTACCCAATCGTTCAACGAGGCATGGTTTGCGATGGCCGCTCTATTCGCGGTTTCATTGCTGATGTTGCCGGCCATCGGCCGAACCCGCAATCAGCCATCCCGCTCGGCCCCGAAGCACGGCTAGCATATGCATCACTTGCAAAGCGCCTTGCCCCCGAAAGCCTAACGGTCGTGATCGATCTTAATATTATAGAACGCCGCCGCGGTTCTTCCGAACAGCCATTGCTTTTCCCGCGTGCCCAATTCCGCGGTCAGCCGGACCGCCTGGTCGAACCATTGAGAATAGCCGCTCTTGCCCAAAAGCACCGGCCAGTCGCTTCCCCACATCAGCCGCCGGGGACCAAAACAATTCAGAAGGTGATCGATATAAGGGCGCAGATCATTGTCGGCGGTTCGGGATCCGGCCTCCGTGAGTAGACCCGACAGTTTGCAGAATATATTCGGGCGCTCGCTCAACGCCTTTATGTCCATGGCCCAATCATCGAATTCTCCTTTTTCGATCTCGGGCTTTCCGGCATGGTCGATGACAATCCGCAAACCGGGATGGCGATCCGTGGCCAACGCCAATGATTTCAAATGACGCGGCCGAACCAGGGCATCGAATGCCAATCCCAGCGTCTGTATGATCTTCAAGGATTCGGAAACCTGCGATTGAAGAATCCAATCAGGATCGCGCTCGTCCTGGAGCATGGGACGAATGCCTTTCAGCATCGGATGCCGTGCCAAACCCTCCAGCCGTCGGTGTGAAGCCTGAGACGTCAAATCGGTCCATCCCACCACGCCCAACGCTTTTGGCCAACGATCCGCTATCTCCAGGAGGTAATGCGTTTCGGCCTCCGTCGGGGCGGCTTGAATCAGGACGGTTCCAGAAATTCCGCTTTTCGAGAGATCGTCGTTGAGGTCTTCCGGCTGAAAGTCGCGGTAAAGCTTGCCCGTTTCAGGCGCCAACCATTCGTAGTCGCCACGACTGAGAAGCCAGAAATGATGATGCGCATCGATGATCATGAGAGGTATCGGTTGCGAATCGCATCGATGGCGGTCCAGCAGTCCTCGGGAATGGAAGAATTCATCCAAATCCTTTGCTGGCATAATTCGTCACGGCTCTTTGCACCGGCAACCACCATGGACACACCCGGCTGGCGCAGTGGAAATTGCAGGGCCGCCGCGGGAAGCTCTGCACGGAAATCCGCGCAGATCTCTGACAATTTCCTGGCAACCGCGAGAATCGGTTCGGGTGCCGCTGCATAGTTGAATTGATTTCCACCCGCCAAAATGCCGGAGTTGAACGGCGCGGCAATAAGCAGGCGAATGCCGAGAGACTTGCACCGCGCGATCACCCCGGATTTTTCCGCGCTCGCATCCAGAAGCGTATGCCGGCCAGCCAGCATGATGGCGTCAGGCGTGAGGCCCCGGTCGAGACATTCCAGGACGACCTCGCATTCATTGACTCCAATCCCGATGGCGTCTGCGCGATGGCTGCCTTTGATCTCTTGCATCGCCGGCCAGGCTTCTTGTTCGACGAGCCTCATCTGGTCAGGGTGAGATGAACCGTGCGTCATCGCGCCGATATCGTGCAATAACAGCAAGTCGACGCGAGGCAAGCCGAGGCGATTCAGACTGCCTTGAAAGGTTTCGCAAATTCCGGCCGCGGAATAATCAAACACAGGCTCAAAAGGCGCCGGGTTTACAAAGCCAAAATCCGACGGGTGGTCGCAATGGTCGAGACGGCGACCCACCTTCGTGGAGATCATGGGCAGGCGGGTTTGGTGCGTCTTGAGGTAATTGCCGATCCGCAATTCGCTCAGGCCATGGCCATAATATGGCGCGGTATCGACAAAGGCACTTCCATCAGTGGCCGCATCCAAAATATCGTCCGCGATGGCATCGGTGATGGGCGTATAGAGATTGCCGAGATGGGCTGCACCATAAGCTAGCTTGGGGATAATTGCGTTCCAGGTTTTCGCGTGCGGCATTTCCGGACCCAATTGAAAGCATCAACGGTCGCGATGCACCGTTTTCCAAACTGCCCCTTCTGGAAATGCATGATCCCGCAGGCTGTCGGAGTTCAGTTGCGTGCTGAACCCGGGCGCTGTCGGTATTTGGTACCTGCCGTCCTTGATCCTGATCGGATCGAGGAAATGTTCATGCAGATGGCCGGCATGCTCCAGCATTCGGTTTTCGATGCTTCCACTGAGCGTGAGGGCGTCGGCAAAGGCAAGGTGTTGACCGACCTCGCAAAGCCCAACACCGCCGGCGTGCTGGCAAACGGGAATTTGAAACTTGGCGGCCAGCAGAAAAACCGCGATCGCTTCGTTGACGCCGCCCAGGCGGCAGCAGTCGAACTGTACAATGTCGACGGCCTCGGCCTGGAGAAATTGCTTGAACATGATCCGGTTATGGGCGTGCTCCCCCGTCGCGACACGAACCGGGGATACCGCGCGCCGGACCCTGGCGTGACCGAGAATATCATCGGGACTTACCGGTTCTTCGATCCAATATGGCCTGTACTTCGCCAAGTCCCGGACATTCTTGATGGCGTCCTCGATCTCCCACACCTGGTTGGCATCGATCATCATAAGGCGCTCGCCGATCGCGTCGCGAACGATTGCGCATCGGCGCGAATCGTCTTCTGGATCGCGGCCGACTTTGATTTTGATGGCATTCCAGCCATCAGAGATCGCCCGGGCGCATAGCTCTCGAATCTTTTCGTCGGGATATCCTAGCCACCCGGCGGACGTGGTGTAGGCTGGATAGCCGGCGGATTCGAGTTGCGGCCTGAGGGCAGCTCCGCTCGGACGGGCTTTTGCCACGATATCCTTGGCCTCGGACGGGGTCAGCGCGTCCGTGATGTGCCGATAATCGACCACCCCGACCAGATCATCGACCGGAAGGTCGGCGATCAGCTGCCAGACCGGCTTATTTTGCTGTTTGGCCCAAAGGTCCCAAACCGCATTTATGATGGCGGCAAGGGCCAAATGAATCACCCCTTTTTCGGGGCCTAGCCAGCGAAGCTGGCTGTCACCCGCGAGGCTGCGCCAAAACATCCCCATGTCGGCACATATGTCGCTAAGGGCGCGGCCTTCGACCAGGGGCGCAATGGTCCGGATCGCAGCGACGCAAAGTTCGTTCCCCCGTCCGATGGTGAAAGTATAGCCATGGCCCGCCAGCTTGGGATCGCCGGTGTGAATCACCACATAAGCGGCCGAATAATCGGGGTCCGGATTCATGGCGTCGGATCCGTCCAGCCAACGCGACGTCGGAAAGCGGATGTCAAACGCTTCAATATGCTCGATGGTTAGGGCCAAAGGCGCGCCTTTCCACTAAAAACACTGGGCGAGATATGAACCGGGTGAGCAATTTTTGGCAAGCCACGACCTGCGGACCGCCCCGGATAAGAGCCATTATGGTTCGGCGCTATCGTTGAGCGCGAAAATCCGGGTCATGGGCGCCCATTTTTCCGCGGGATTGGTGTTGGGAAGTGGTTGCTGAAATTTCGACATCAAGACTTCCCATTCCTTGACACGCGGAGCATTCGCCTCAAAGCGGGGATAGCCTTCATCAACATCCATGATCATCGCCATGCGCGTGCCAATTCGCCATATTTCCATGTTGAGTATTCCCCGCGCCCTTATATCCGCCAGTATTTCCGGCCAGACCGCTCCGGGGGCATGCCATTTTTCATATTGCGCAATGAGCTCGGCGTCATCGACCAAATCCAACGCAAGGCAAAGTCTGCGGGAATTCATGATGGCTCCTTGTCGCGAAGCACCTTGAATGCAAATGTCAGGCAAATCCCAAAGCATAGCGCGGGCACGACCATCGCAAGATGAATACCCGTGAAACGATCGGCAATGATGCCGATGGTGGGCGGGATCACGGCCCCGCCGATGATCGACATGATCAGGAAAGACGACCCAAGTTCCTTCCGCTCTCCCAGGCCATCAAGACCGAGGACGAATATGGTCGGAAACATGATCGACATGAAGAAACTGCTGAACCAGAGCGCGCCCACCGCGGCAGGCCCGGCCGCGAATGACGCCGCAAGACAAAGACCGATATTAATTGCCGCATAAATTGCAAGAAGTTTGGCCGGTTTTACATATCTCTGAATAAATGCGCCACTCGCCCTGCCGATCATCAGAAGGCCCAAACTGCCCGAGAGCAGGTAGGCAGCAGTGCGCTCCGAAAGCGACGGCATGGCGTCCTTGGTAAAATCGATGAAAAAACTCCAAATCCCGACTTGGGCTCCGACATAGAAGAATTGCGCGACAATCGCCTGCCTCAAGCGGCCATGGCGCAAAACTGAAAATACCCGGTCCGCTTGCAATGCGATCGTCTTTTGCGGCGTCGCAATCGATGGAAAGCGGGTAAGCCCAATGACGATGGCCAGAGCACACATCGACAACCCCACGACCAGATAGGGCATCTGCACCGCCTTGGCTTCCACGGCCCGGTACGCCAGGAGGGCGGCAGGCGACATGGCGGAGAGTTGGGCTTTGGAATGTTCCACCCCGGAGAAAATGAATTTGCCCCCGATAAAGGGACCAAGGATCGCGCCTATTCCATAAAATGATTGCGCAAGGTTTAGCCGCGCCGCCCCTGTCTTGGGATCGCCCAGAATTGAAACATAGGGATTCGCGGACGTTTCAAGAAACGCCAAACCAAATGCGATTGTGTAGAGCGCGGCAAGAAACACGCCATAGACGCGAATTTCGGCAGCCGGATAGAACAGGAATGCTCCGCAAGCATAGAGGATCAATCCGACTATCATCACGGATTTGTAGCCAATCCGCCGGATGAGGAGCCCAGCGGGCAGGGCGGCACAGAAATACCCGATATAGAAGGCGAGTTGGATGAAGCTCGCTTCTCCTCGATTGAGGTTCAGCGCCTTCTGGAATTGCCGGATAAGGACATCATTTAAAGCGGCCGCCAGCGCCCATGAGAAGAAGAGGCTGGCGACGAGAAGAAATGCCAGCAGATAGCGCTTTTCAACGATTGGAGGGGCGGCATTTGAGGTCATGGGCCAATGCGGAAATGCTGATGTGCTGCAAGAATCTTCGTCTGCCGCACAGTGCCTAGACGCACATCGGCGCGGCTGGTGTTTGGCGGTAGCAGTCGCGGCGGAAGCGGTACTGATTTCTGTATATGGTGAAAATATATATCTGAGTTGTGGGATTGTCGAATGTCCGGCAACCCGATGAATTCAACACGGCGAACCATACGAATCAGGTGGGTCCGAAGCGGGCTTGCGGGATATCAGGCCCCCCACCGGAAACTCGAATGCTGGATCCGTCATCATTCCAGATTCGTTCGCCGCTGTGGTATCGCCTCACCGCCGGTCAGACTGGAAAGGGCGAGGCCCCGGCGGCGCCAGACCAGGAATAGTGCTTCAGGCCGGAGCTCTGCTTCCAGTCTTCGGGCGTCGTGTCGTGGACGAAATCGGCCGGCTCGGCGCCAGGTCCAGGCGCGGTGACTTCGGCAAAGGCTTGGCGCAGGGCGGCGCGCTGTTCGGCCCCTACTTCGCCTTCCTCCGGAGAAATGAACAAAGTCGTCCTGCTGCGCGCCACCACATCCAGCCACTGGCGGGTCATCTCCCACGGCGCCGCTTTGGTGATCGCCACGCAATCGGCGTCCAGATGGAAGAAGGTGCCGTGCTGCGGCAGCCGGTAAGCCAGGGTGTTCACGCCCATGCGCCGGGTGCGATCCCACATCCCGCCGACATCGTCGCCGGTGCGCTGCATTTCAAAAACACCCGCACCGAGGTGACCCACGGTGTTGCAACCCAAAATCGCCGTCCGATCGCCGACGGCGGTGCGCAGCGCGTTGTAAAGGTCGAGAATGATCTCGGCATTGGTGCGGGTGCGGTCATTGAAGTGCCAGCCAGGCAAGGTCGGCGTAGCGCCCATTTCGAAGCCCCACTGGCCGAGCAAGTCGTAGGTGGAATAGTCGTGCTTCACCAGCTCGAAGCCCCAATCGGCTGTGTCTTTTGCCTGGCGGGTGACGAGCGCCAGCGCCTCGGCAATGGTGGGATCAAAAGCCAGCTCCTGGTAGCGGCTGGCGCGTTCGCCAAAGCGCTTATTCGGCAGCAACAGCTTGGGATCGGCGCCGGGCATGGCCCTGAGCGGACGGATCCATATACCGGGATGCACGCCTCTCTGTTTCACCTGCGCGGCGTAGCTGGCCATGCTGGGGAAGGTGGCGGAGCCATCCTTCCATCCCTCGTCGACAACCGCATAGGGCCTGGGACCGGCCGGGGGCGCGAGCTCCGCCACCAAGTCGGCCATACGCAGCAACATATTCTGGTTGTTTTTGCCATAGGCGTAATACCAGTCGTTGACCCCATAGACCGCCGTCTTGAGCAGCCGCGGCGCGGGCGACATCCGCCCACAAAAGGAGCGTAGCGCAACCATCGGCGATTCGTTCGCCGCGCCACGGCGCGTCACCACGGTGGCGGCATGCAGTTCGCGACTGCCCAAAAGCACGCCGTCCCCGCCATTGCGGACGTCGAGCCAGACCGAAATCCCCTCGGGATCGATCTGCCAGAAGCACATGGCGCCTGCGCCCGTCTTCACGCCATAGGCATGCGCCGCGCTGCCGTCATGAGTGGCGAAGTACCACGGCATCGCTCTGTCCGGCACCATGCCGCGCCAGGCAAGATCGCCGTAACTGCGCTCCCAATGATCGCCAAGGCAAATGATTTTCGGATGTATGGCGGCCAGCCAGCGCACATGGATATGCGTCAGCTCTGTGGCGGGCGCCGTCAGGCGGAGGTTCAATTCCGCGGATTGCACATCCACGTGGACCATAATATCGCGGGCGGCAAAGCTGCGTCCATCCATTTGGAGCGGCAGGTGTGTATCCAATCCGGAGAATGCGGTCACCGAGTCGGGCATCCGGAGTATCTCAACGAAGCTGGAATCGCGCCGCGGACGGTTCTTCACCTCGGCCATGGCACCGGAAGCCGGTACCGTGGCGGCCGACATGCCGGTCGCCACGGTTTGTCCAAGAAATGAGCGCCTGGAAATCATTCGTGCTCCTTTAGGCTTCCATTTGAATCCGGGCTGCCCCCAGTGAGTGGCCCGAACCCGATGTTAGTTTAGAAGCACGGCTTTCGCCACGATTTTGGTATCTGACCGGAGCCGTGTGCCCTTGCAAAGGCGCAGTGGCAGCGTTGACTTCGAAAGCAGGAGGTATATTTGACGATATGGGTACGGTAAGCGGGCGGCGCGATCGCTCCTTTCGTCTTTTTGCGATCAAATGGTTTTCAATGGGTCTGTGGAAAATATTTTTACTATGGGGCGCCGGCCTCCTTGCGGCGGTCATTTTGGTCTTCGTCTGCATTCGTTTCTTCGATTACCCAGTTGCATCCTTCTTCTTGGGTAATGTTGGCCGCGTTGAGGACATCGGGCGGGCCCTTAGCGGTCCGGTCGTGGTTGCTACCCAGATGATCATTATTTTGTCGCTGGCAATTGCCCGCGTCATCCGCGGCAGCTTGCCGGATTTGGCCAAGGCAGTGCTTTTGGCGTGCTGCGCCTCGCTTTCCGCATATTCCGCGAATGAATTCGTGCTCAAATTGCTGTTTGGCCGTCAAAATCCTTCCGAATACTTTTTGACCCCAATGACGGGTGTCTTTCACTTTTTTCATGGCGGTCAGAGCTCAAGCTTTCCATCGAGCCATATGGTCGTGGCGTCGGCGTTCGTTGGGGTCCTGATGAGACTTTATCCGCGTATGATCGTCCCATTCGCGATGGTTCTCTTCGTCACCGGGGCCGTGCTGGTCATAGGCGGCTGGCATTTCCTTGGCGATGTGGTTGGCGGTGCGTTTGTCGGCGGGACGGCCGGGCTTCTAGCTGGGGAGCTTTGGAGCGAGCATGTGCGAGGAAGCGGCCCGGCTTTGCGGATTTGACGAACGGCCTGACATTCCTGAATCTACCCGAAGTGCCGAAGTGTGTATTTCGAACAGACGCGCTTGGCCGCCTTTGCCAGCCGACGGCGCGGTCAACCCGCAGGCAATAAGCAAGGATGATCCACCGATCTTACACGGCCGCGATCATATGCGCTCATGAGTAGGGACGTGCCGCCGGCACGGGATGGACGGGCATGTCCGGCGCCAGGCTGCGCGGCGCATTCACAACCAGTCTGTCTCCCGGCGTCAGACCATCCATGACCAGGCACAAATCGCCGAGCGCATTATCGATCTTGAGAATGCGCCGGCGGACGATCCCTTTGCGGTCGATGATGAGCGCCGACGCCTCCCCCTTCGCATCGTGGGCGATGGCGGATTTCGGCGCGAAAATCGTGTCATTGTTGGTTCCGTCCGAATAGGTCACGCGCACATTCATGCCGGGTGACAGAAGAAGTTTCGGATTGGGAAACAGCGCGCGCAGCAGCACCTTTCCGGCGTCCCTGTCGAAGGTGATGTTGGTAAAGGGCAGCTTGCCTTCGAGGGGATAAGTCGTTCCATCATCGAGCTGCAGCTGCACATGCGCGGCGGCGGAACCATTCCCCAGCCTCTGATTGGTGGCGAGCTTCTGCTTGAGGGCGGTAAGCCGATTGCTCGACACGGCGATATCGACATAGATCGGATTGAGGGATTCGACCGTGGCGAGTGCATTGGTCTGATACGCGGTCACCAGCGTGCCCGGCGTCATGAAAGAACGGCCGATATAGCCGGCAATCGGCGAACGAATGATCGTGTTGTCGAGATTGAACTGCGCGTTGTCGAGGCTGGCCTTCTGCTGCGCCACGATGGTCGCCGCCTGCTTATAGGCCGCCTGAACGCTGTCATAATCCTGCTTGCTGATGGCGAATTGGTTGAGAAGCTCGGCGTAGCGCTTGGCCTTGCCCTCCGCCAGGGCCAGATTGTCCTGCGCGTTCTGAAGAATCGCGGCTGCGCCGTCAAAGGCGGCTTGATAGGGCGCCCGGTCGATTTGATACAGCGGCTGGCCCGCATCGACCGTGCTTCCCTCGGTGAACAGCCGCGCCTCCAATTTCCCGCTGACTTGAGGGCGGATGTCCGAGACGGCATAGGCTTCCGTCTTGCCCGGCAGGTCCTCGATCTGCGCTGCCGAGGCCGTGCGGATGACGATAAAGGCCACATCGGGAGGAACCGGCTTCGCCTGCTGGGTTTCGCCGCGGCTGCAGCCGGAAAGGCACAGCACGCTTGCGGCGGCCGCCATGGTCACGTTCCGGATAAAACCAGACATCCTTGAGTTCCTGCGCAGCCGCCTCGATGGACCACAAATACGGGAGAAATTATCGCCATGCCACAATTTTCCATTTTATGGACGGAATCTATTGCGCGAAACTGAACAACGGCGAAAAACGGCGAATTTTTGCGGGTCTATCTATTCCGCGCGCCGGGTGTTGCCCACCCACCTCCCCGGAACATCTCTGCTGCAATCGCTCCCAGCCTAAGATAGCCATTAGAATGCCGCCGCGCCTCAAGATCAGGCAGCGCTCAATGCATTAACGCCAGGTTCCGCCGGTACAAAATATTCGCCGCGTCATGTGTGCCAGGGCACGGGCATTTGCCTTAGCCAAGCCAGCGCCAACCCAGCCCAAACAAAGTCACCAGCAGCAATGGCGCGGCGGCCAGTGCCTGATGTGTCCTGCCAGGTCGATGCGCTGCGGGTGTTCGTCTCCATTGTCCGACAAACATCACTGTCGCGATCAATGTCGCCATGATTGGCCAACAGTAATAGCGAAGTTCGGCAGCGACGCTGAAAACGGCATAGCCGAGATCGTAGAGCAAAGCCGAACCGGCAAGTGCCAGCATCTGCTCCGCCTGAAGCAGCCGGCGGCCGAGCATCACCAGGCCGAATGACAGCGCCAGCCACCAGCATGGCCAGCCGAGCGGGGTACGATCAAGCGCCCAAGTCGCGGCGGCGACCGCCCGATTTGCGGCGTTTGGCGCGATCCGAAAACCCCACTCATTGGGATCGGTGGCACTGATAATCCAGCGTTCGACGGGCTGACGCACAAGAAAATGGCTGGCAATGTTCCAATGGCCAAGTCGATGGCTGGCATAAGCCAATGGATGCACGAGAATTGCTTTCAACCAGAAGAATTCCGGGTTGATGTGCTGTTCCGCAAAAGCGCGGCGTACCGCCGTGAATTCGATTGGGCAAGGAGGATTGACCCACCAACTGTAACTGTCCCATCGCTCCGGAAGGTAGCAATGATGGTTGACGGCAATCGGATCGCTGACCGTCATCGGCGGGAAGGCGTTGCTGCCGCTAAATGCGGTGATGCCACCCAGATCGAAGATCACCAGCGATAGTTCGACGCCGCTGCGTTCGGCTCGCAGCAACCGGTTCGTCACCGGCATGGCCAGAAGCAACACGATGGTGGCACCGGCCAAGGCCAGCGCCTTGCGTCCGCGATGGCCAGTCCAGCCCGACGGCATCGCCAGCAGGAGCAATGGGAGAGCGGCCAGGAACGTGTTGAAGCGCAGGCATGCGGCGGTCAGGATGCAGGCAATACCGGCCGCACGCGCCAGCTTGTCACCGTTATCGCGGGCACAGCCAAGAAGGACAAAGGCGGCAAGAAGCATGGCCGCCGTCAATGCGTCCTTGGTGATCGTCGCCATCAACAGCAGCGTCGGTGGAAACAGGCCGGTGGCAGCCAGCCAAACGGCTTGGTGTCCGCGTCCATCTCGCCAAGTCCGGTAAGTCAGCAGCCCCATCGCTGCGCCGTAAATGCCAAGTTGCAAAACCAGCATCGGCGCCGGGCCCGGGGCCAGCGCAATGAACTGCCGCCAGATCCACTCCATCAACGGCGGATGCCAGTCGTCGAAATGACCGCTCAGCGCCTGTCTATACTGGCGGGCACTGTCCCAGATCATAATGCCAGGCCAGAAAGATAGGCTCAGCGCCAGTCCAACAGCCCATGCCAGAATGGCCGCAATGGCGGAGCTCTTACGCACGCGTGTCTTGCGTATCACGGCTTGGACCATCTGCGCCTGCGTCATTGGAGGTGCGGTCAAGGCACAATTTTGAACCCAGGATCATCGATTGTATCTCGGCGTGATGCACGGGCGCCCATTCCCGCGCGGTCTCGACATCGCCAGAAATTCGCATGATTGCGAAACGCTGGGTATATTCGTCAATTGATGCGCAATGGCGTAGCTGCAAACCAATTGCAACCGCGTTCAAAAGCAAAGCGCGCTCGGGCCCCAAGCTCGCACTCTGAGCGCCCTCAAACCACCCGGTGCGAAATGAGCAAGCCAGACTGCGCCTGTACCACGCAAGGATGGACACGCGTGGTACAGGCGGACAGGTGACAACGTCATTTACTCGCAATCGTCGGATTCACCCAGCCGTTCTTCATCACGCCATGCGACGGCCGGAAGGTGAGATAGTCCACATGATCCGGGATGTCGGCCCAGCCGTGCACGACGCCCGGCGGAACGATCAGCACGTCACCAACTTTCAGTTCGATTTTGTTCGAGCCATAGCTCGTGCCACCGCAGGTCGGCCCGTTCGGTCCACCATCGGGGTTTGCCGTGCTGTGTTGTCCATTGACGATATAGCCGTCAATGAACGCCGTTCCGCCGCCGGAAGTGATGTAATAGCCTTCGGTCTGGCCGTCATGTGTCAGGCCGCCCGGCAGCCCGCCCGCAGGAAGAGTGGCCATCGTGCGCCCGCATGCTCCGCGTTCCTCTGCCGGCGCCGCGCCGGCGGCACGCGGAGGCGCCGGGGTCCGGGTAGAGCTTCGGTGAACGATCCCGAGTTCCATGCTGTAACCGCCGCCGATATCGACAACTTTTGCGTTCTCATCCCGGGTTCGCTGGGACTGTTCGGTTGCGCTGATCTTGGCGATTTCTTCCTTGGTGATGACTGTGGCGGTCGTTGGCGGTGTCGCCCCGGCCTGAGCTAGCGCGGCCACCGGACTCAAAACTGACGCAATAACCAGAGTTTTCAATGCAGTATTGTTCATGGTGTCCCTCCCAGACTGAGCCGGCCCGATTGATATTTTCTGCCGGCGGCATGGAGAGACTATTGCATGGATGCGGCCCGATCCATGGCCAGAGGGGTGCCCTCAAGTCCAAAAAATGCAACCCTGCAGCAATCGCGGCCAGTTTTGGCATCTGGAGATCGGGTACCAAAGCCGGCCGGCGTCGTTGCAGGGGTCAATGCCCGACTTTGTCCAAAGTCTCGATCACCACGCTGGTGGGCGGCCGTTTGGTATAGGTGTCCTCGTAAAGTTTGGCTTTCACAACGCCATCGCGGTCCAAAATGAAGATGATCGGCCGCGGGACGCCATAGGCAAGGCTGCCCTTCTTGTATTGCGGATCGCGCAAGCCGTAACGGTCGATGACCTCCGATTTCGGATCGCTGAGGAGCGTGTATTTGATTGCGCGCTCGGCGATGAAATCGGCTTGTACCTTTGGCTGATCGTAGGAAATTCCCACCAGGGCGTAGCCACGTTTTTGAATTTCCGCGGCGCCATTGTTGAGGTCGATCAATTGGGCCTTGCAGTAGGGGCACCAGGCCGCCGAGCGAAAAAAGAAGAACACCATCCCGTTCTTTCCCATCAGGGAATTCATCGAACGGGCGGTGCCGGTGTGGTCGAGCGGCATGCCGATCGCAGGCACCTTGGATCCCGTCGGAGGCCCAAGGTCGAATTCCGGATTGGCTGCCGCCGGCAATGCCAATCCCAAGCTCAAAAGCAGCGCCGCGATGAATTTGCCCAAATTTGTCTCCTGTTACGTCCGCATGCCCCAAATTCGGCCGCTACCGAATTTAGTTACCCTTCCGGACCGCCCAATTGCGAGCGGGTGGGCGGCAGCGTAAAAGCGGTTTCATGACCTTCCTGTCCGTATTGGAGCCGCCCTTCCGGGGCGTAACTATTTCGCCAGCCCCCACGAACTATGGGAGCCTGGATTGATCGCGGAAGAGACCCAATACCGCGCCTGGATGATCGCAGCGCTGGCGGGCGATGGCGCCGCCTATCGGATGCTGCTGGCGGCCCTGGGAAGTCATTTGCGGGCATATTATGGCCGCAGGGTCGGGCCAGCCGATGCCGAGGACCTGGTGCAGGAGACATTGATTGCGATGCATACGCGCCGTGCCACCTACGATACCTCGCAACCCTTCACAGCCTGGGTCTATGGCATCGCACGCTACAAATTGATCGACGAATATCGCCGCAGCAAACGCCGCGCCGCCGTGCCCCTGGACGATGCGCCAGAACTCTTTGCCCGCGACGAGGCCGAAGCCGCTGGCGCCAAACGCGATGTCAACAAGCTGCTGGCCACCCTGCCCAAGGCGCGGGCCGACCTGGTGCGCAAAGCCAAGCTGGAAGGATTTTCCACCCAGGAAGTCGCGGCGCAAACCGGCATGTCGGAATCGGCTGTAAAGGTTGGCGTGCACAGGGCGTTGAAGACTTTGCGCAACAATCTCGAGGAGGGCGACGATGAAAACCGATAATCTCATCGACCTTCTGGCTCAGGATCTGGCGCCCGTGACGCCCGGCCATGTGCTACGCGTGCTGGCGGTGGGCCTGATTGGCGGCATGGCGGTGTCGGCGGCCATCATGGTGCCATGGCTGGGCCTGCGCCCCGACATGGGCGATGCGATGATGACCACGCCGTTCTGGGTCAAATTCGCTTATACTTTGGTGCTGGCGATTGCCGGATTCTGGATGGTGGACCGCCAGGCCCGCGCCGGTGGAAAAATCGGCGCGGCGACCTTGCTGGGCTTGTTCACCCTGGCGGTGATGGTGGGATTGGCAATCTTGCAGCTGATGCCATCGGACGCGCCGCGTCATGCGCTGATCATGGGCGGTTCCGCCAATGTCTGCACCCGCAATATCTTCGTATTGTCCTTGCCGATCTTCGCCGGGCTGTTCTGGAGCTTGCGTCAGTTGGCGCCGACGCGCCTGACCTTGGCGGGTGCCAGCGCAGGATTGCTGGCGGGCGCAGTCGGTGCTTGGGTTTATGCCTTCCACTGCAATGAGGACGCCATGCCGTTCATGGCGATCTGGTACACGCTGGGTGTGGCGGCGTCGGGTCTTTTGGGTGCAGTGCTGGGGCGCTGGCTGCTGCGTTGGTAGCAAAAAATGACCGGAGTGGTGAGGGCGTACACTCCGGCCAAGTCTATGGAAAAATCGACGATCAGTGCTTCTGACCGTCCGACATCGAACCATTCGACATCGCGCCGCTGGACATTGCGCCGCTCGCCATCGCGTCAGTCTTCTTCTTGCCTTTGTGATTGGTCATCGCATGGTCGGACATTTTGGCGTCCGCCATTTTGCCGTCCGACATCTTACCGTCCGACATCGCGCCGCTGGACATGGAACCGTTCGACATGGCGCCGCTTTGCGCCTGCGCCAGAGCCGCGCCGGCAGCCACTGTGCTGATGAACAGGGCAAGGGTGGTGATCTTGATGGAAGAATGCATTTAGAAACTCTCCTTGGGAATGGCCGCATTGCCTGGGCCTTGGCACTTCACATTGGTGAAATCTCGTTGCTTTCTCAGTTGCGCGCGGCGGCCAAAATCGCGCCGCCCGGTCCAGCCTGGACCAGCACCGCCTCGCGCCAGCTCTTATTCGCGTCGTCCGGAATGCGGTAGGTCTGCGCCGCACCGGACCATTCGCCCAGCTTGATCAGCGCCTTCACGACATTTCTGTGCGGCAAGGTGATGCCGCCATTCTCGCCGCGCGCGATCGGAACCTGGACGATGCTGGGATCGTAACGCACCAGCCAGACGTCGGCCTTCTGCACCATACCCTCGCCAACCGTGACGATGCCGCTATCGATCTTGACTTGCGGGCCGTGGTCATTGGCTTGCCGCCGGATCAGATTTTCCAATTCGGCGCGATTGGCGCCCACCACATCGGCGCGGCCATTGACCACCACTTCCGGTGTGAACATCTGTTGGCGATGAAAGGCGCGGGCATAATCCCATTGCCGGTCGGTGAATTGTGGTGACGCGAAGGTGTCCTTCCAGCCCAGTCGGTCCCAATAGGTGACGCCGAAGCTGAGCGTGATCAGATCGGCACGATCGCTCAGCGCCATCAGATTGGCGTTGGCCGGCGGGCAATCCGAACAACCTTGGCTCTGGAAAAGTTCGACCACGGTGGGCTGCGCGATGGCGTGCGCCGGGGCGGTAAGAAACAGGCCCGAAACGGCCGCCGCAATGGAAATTCTGTTGGCTTTCATGGTCCACCCTTCCGTCCGCGTTGCGGTCTCGGAAAGTCATTCGGGCGGTTGGCGAAATCGGTTACCGGAAAAACGACGATTAAGCCCCGGCATACCATTCATAGCCGCGATCTTCCCAATAGCCGCCCTGCCCGCCCGCAATGTGCGCGAAGCTGTCGGTCAGTTCGATGCGTTGAAGATATTTGGCGTGCTTGTAACCAAGCTGGCGCTCAACTCTCAGCCGCAGCGGCGCACCATGCGGCACATCCAGCGTTTTGCCGTTGAAATTATAGGCGATGATGGTCTGGGGATGGAACGCGTCATTGAGATCGATGCTTTCGTAATATTGGCCGGGACTCTGGATGCCGCCCTTTTGTGGCTCACCGTCCAAATTGTCGGCGCAATGGAACACCGCATACCGTGCGCCCATCGCCACACCCGCCGCCTTCAGCAACAGGCCCAACTGTACGCCCTGCCACATGCCAATGGCGGTCCAACCTTCGACACAGTCATGCTTGGTGATCTGGGTGCGCGACGGAAGACGGCGCAGATCCGCCACTGACAGCGACAAGGGACGCGACACCATGCCGTCGATCTTCAACCGCCAGTTGGCGAAATTCTGCGCCACATGGCCGTTATAGTCATCGCCGCCCGGATTGATGGTGCCGTTGGGCTTAAATGTGGGCGAAATGTCGGCCGGGCTGTACTCGCGCGCCAACTGCCCCGGCGACAGCAGCGTCCGCTGACTGATCCTGGTCCAATCCTCCACCGCATGAAAAACATGCGCGAAGCTGGGGCTCAGTGTCAGGCTGTTGACGTTCCAGAGCAGTGCGCCGGCGCCGCCAAAGCCCGCCAGGATGGCAGCACGCCGGGTGAGAATTTTCGCCGATGCCATTACGGATGCTCCCTGGGAAGGACGAAATAGCCGGTGAGCATGGAGCGCACTTCGTTGATCGGTCCGGCAAGAACCACTTCGGCGAGATGCACGATGACGAACAGCACGATCAGTGCGGCGCAGATGAAATGAATGCTGCGGGCGGATTGGCGGCCGCCGAAAATGTCCAGCAGCCAGGGAAACACCGCGTCGAAGCCCGGCGACATGGTCAGGCCCGTCAACACCATCAGGGTGATCAGCGCGATCACGCCCAAATAGGCCAGACGCTGCAGCACATTGTAACGCTTTGCCGCCTCGCCCCTGGGATGCTTCAGTTTCAGATGATCCAGCACTGCGCGGGGAATGGCCTTGAGATCCGCCATCGTCGGCCAAATGTCGTGCTGGAGATGACGGCGCCAAAGGCTCCAGGACAGATAGATCAGGCCGTTGATCGCCAGGACGGCGGCAAACAGAAAGTGCCAATGCCGTACATCGGCAAGATCCTGAAAGCTGGGAATGGTGATCCCGCTGGGCCAGCCGCGCGCGGTATATTCGCCGCTCACTTTCGACCAGCCCAGAACGCCGGTGGTATCGAACTGCCAGGAACCGATTTGGGTCATTCCGCGCGGTCCGTCCGGCGTATTGAACGCACCGATGGAAAAGAAGGCATGGTCAGGCGGATTGGCGTTGGAGCCATAGCGGCCCCAATAGAGATTTGGTTGGGCGTTGAAGATGTTGAGGCCGCTGCCCAGAAGAAACAGGATCGCCAATGCATTGATCCAATGCGTCAGGCGCACAACGGCCCGGTGCCGATAGAAACCCTCGGAGGCAGCCGGTGCGACGGCTGGCACATCGCCGGTCACGCCGATATCCGCGGTAATGGCTGTTTCGGCCTGCAAATGGTCCATTTTCCGGCAACATCCCTGGAACGCGGTCATGCTTAAGTCGCGTCGCCAGGCGAATTGGTTACAGGGAGCTTCGAAAGATCCGTCACCGAAGCGCTGGCGACGATCTCAATGCCATCTTTGGCCTGCGACGGGCCAATAGCCTTTGCCTATGAATATGGTAGTCAACACATAGTTCCGATCCGCGTTCCGCAGCCGCATAACGGCCTAACCCGAAGGATGGGCGAGACAACGGAGCGGATCCATACCGCTGTCGAATGCAGTGGCAGGCTACTGATTTTCGCCGGTCGCGAACAGGGGCGTCATTGCCACCACGCCTTTGTCGCTGTCGGCGGCATGACCGAGATAGGTCTTGATGCCAAACGCCGCCTCGGTCGTGCGCAACAGCGAGTAATGATTATAGGGCGTAGCATCTTCGGCATGGCGCGGACCGTGGTTCGTGATGACGATGGTGGGAATGCGCCCGCCGCCAAAATTGGCCCGGCTGCCCGGCTCGTAACCGCAACAACCTTGAACGCCATGCATGCGATCGGACCCATCATTTTCGTCAAAAGTGATGACGATGGCGTTATTGCCCGGATCGCGCCAAAGCTTCGACGCCATGATTTTTTCGACCAATCGGGCGATCTGCGCGTCACCGCGCTGGATCAGGCCCGACGGATCAGAGCCTCCCACGCAATCGGCGGGGATGTTGGGCCCGTCCTTGGCGCCCCTACCATGCATGTCGTTACACTGATTGGGAACGATGTGCGCGTAGTTTGGCATTCGGTCTTGCGCCAGATCGTCATCTAGCTGCCGGAAATTGACAAAATGCTCCGCCAGCTCCGGATAGGGCTCCCGATTAACGCTCCGGAAGCTCACAAAGCCATTATGCTTAGCGGCGTACATCTCATAAGGCATGCCGGAGACCGGGTAATCTTTGGTCGGCCAGCGCGGAACCAGGGAACCGGGCGCAGGCAGATCCTCAAGATAGGCCTTCCAGGAGAGACCCGCTTCAGTCAACTGGTCGGCAAGATTGGGAGCGGCTATGTCGTGATCGGCATACTGCGCCGTGCCGGAATTTTCACAATACTTGTCTTGCGTTCCTTGCTTGCAGAAAAAGGCATCATCGTCATGAATGCCAAACGTGTCGCCGCCCACCATGGCGACATAATTGCCTTCGCTGGAATGAACCTCGGCATAGAATTGCGTGGCCAGCCCATAGTCGGCCGCCAGCCGGTGCAGATTGGGCGTCCATTGCGGATGCTGCATCATTTTATCAAAGCTTTGATTTTCCTCGATAATGACGAAGATGTGTTGATAGCGCGGCATGGCAGGGCGTGGAGCGAACGCCGTGGCGACTGCCGAGACGCCGCAAACGCCCATCACGCAGGTCCCAACCAGGATCGATTGTGCGGTCTTTTGCAGTCCCATGCCGGATGTCGTCCTCACATTTTCACGCGCACGCCGACAAGATAATCGGCATCGTAGAATTCGCGCTGTACCGGAAAGTTGTTGTCCTTGGTCTGAGTGAATTCCAGCTTCGTGTTGGTGATGTTCTTGATGTCGACATAGAGCTGCACTTCGCTGGTGATGTCATAGGACCCACCGAAGTCGAGCCGAAAACGCGGCTGCGAATACAGATCGGTCGCACTGCTACCACCCACGGCCCACAAATTGCTCGAAACATAGGACGCACCCATCTTCAGGTAAACCGGCCCGTTCTGGTAATAGACGGCGCCGTTGTAATTGAAGGGCGAGGTTTGCGGCAGCGTGTGCTTTTCCCCCGGGCGTATCTGTCCCTTGGAATCGATGGCGGTCATGTTGCCCTCGAAGCCGAAATCGCTGAGCGGATCGGGAAGAAATTCCAGCTTTTGATTATATTGCAATTCGGCGCCCTCGGCATGGGCCGCCTCAACATTGGAAAAGCTGATCAAATCGACTCTCTGGCCTCCAAAGCCGCTGACATTGGTGGCATTGGTCTGTTCGGTCGAGACGATGTAATTGCTGAACGCCTTGTAGAACAGGCCGATGGAGGCAATGCCGCCTTGCGGCAGGAAATAACTCGCCGTCAGATCGAAATTCCGACCCAGCGTCGGCTTCAAATCGGGATTGCCCTGTGTGACGGCGGGGATGGCATTTTGCAGATTAACTGTTCGGGCCGCCGTGATCTGGTTGAAACCCGGGCGGGCGATGGCGGTGGAGAACGCGGCGCGGACCTGCAGATCGTCGGTTGCCTGGTATTTCAGGCTCACATCGGGGAAGAAGTTATTATAAGTGTGTCCGACCACGTTCGGAGTGATGGTCGTGTTTCCAAAGGCGTCGGTGGTGAGGGTGTTGGCTCGGTAGGTGCCCTTGGTGGATTCGAAGCGGATGCCTGCCAGCACGTCAATATCGCCGAAAGTCGTGGCATATTGCGCATAACCCGCATAGATATTTTCATTGTCATGCTCGGTCGTCGAGGGATCCGCCGTTATCGCCGATTGTGGAATAGCCAGCAGCTTGGAAAAGATGGGCTGCGGACCGATATCGTAGCGGCCGTTATAATAGGTGATGTCGGGTCCGGCGACATAGTCGGTGAGGTTCTGGTCGACCGGGTTCAAATCAGCCGCGAATCGCTGCGCCCGGCGGGCGCGCTCGCGCAGGCTTCCGCCGAACTTGAACACGCCGCCCTCGCCAATTAGGTCGACGGGCACGGAAAAATTCACCACGGCGCCATATTCGTTATCGGTTTGCTTCGTCGGACTGTTGCTGCCCGAAGCGACAGCATAGAGGGCTGGATTGACGAGATTGATGCCGCCAAGGGCCTGCGTCGTGGGATGCGACGCGTCGGTGTTGTTATAGACGATGTCAAATGGCGTGGGATTGCTGAATCGGGCGTTGACCGAATAAGGAAACCGGTCATGGCCCTGGGTCCAGGAGAGGCGCGCATCCATGGTCACCGTGTCGGCAATGAGTGTGTTTCCGCCGAACTCGATCAACTCGTTGCCAACATCCTCTTTGGTGTTGATGTCGCTGTAACGCGACTGCGCGCCAGAAGACGTAAAACTCCCGGTCGTATTGTCGACACTCTGAATATTGTCGGCCAGGCCCGTGATGACGAATTCGTGCTTGTTGGCGCGTTCCGAATAGCCGGTATTGAATCCGCGCAGATAGATGCTGGTGGCCGAATCCGGGTTATAGGTAAAGCCGCCGCCAAATCCCTGGCGCGAACGGTGATATTGGTACCAACGTCTCTGCAAATCATCGAACGCCTTCTTGGTCAGAAAAGCGTTTGTGCCGGGTGGAACGGTAGTCGGATCGTTGATGTAGTCCGCCTCAACATCGTCGATGCCACGATGATCCTGCTCGAAGCCATAGCTGAAAATCACCGACAGCTTGTCGTTGAAGAATCGCTGGCCCAGGGTGATATCGCCCTTGTAGACGGGCGAACCGCGCAGAGCCTCGATGCCGCCGGCGATCGAAGCATCGATGATATGATCTTGACCAATTGGGATCGTGCGCGGCTGGATGTTGACCACGCCGCCAAGCCCTTCGGCGTCCACGTCCGGCGTCAGCGACTTGATCACTTCCACGCCGCCCAGAAGCCCGGATGGGAAAGAATCGAACGCCACCGCACGCCCTCCGCTCATCGGTGATGCGGGATTGCTGGAGGTCATGCGCACGCCGTCGAAGGTGGTGCCGTTAAGGTCGGCGTCCATGCCGCGAATATTGATGAAGCGACCCTCGCCGGTGTCGGCTTCCAGGGAGATGCCAGGCAGGCGCTGCAGCGCTTCGGCGGCATTGGAGTCGGGCATAGAGCGAATTTGATCGAGCGGCGCGATATCGAGAATGACTTGCGCCTGTTTCTTGACTTCCTGGGCCTGATCGCGCGCGCCGGTGACGACTACCGTTTCGATGTTGCTCGATCCTCCGACTGTCTGCGCGGAAGCGGGAACCGCGACCGCCAATGCCGCGAGTCCGGCCGTGCAAAGAAGGTGTTTTTTGAATGCAGATTTGGTCATTGCCAGGTCCCCGAGAATGATGCGCCGAAGGATTGCGTCGGCGCCGGGAGGTTCTAGCGAGCCAAAGAAGACAGTTTGGATTCGGATGTATGACGGCACGGTAAAGAAAGTGACTGAGGGAGTTGATACTTCACGCCAAATCGTGGAAGACCTTTGTTTTCAACGCCGCACACGTTTCGTCAATTAGATTGATAAATGCCAATAATCACCGAATTGGCGTCATCAAATCGACGAAACTGCCCTTTCCAATCGAAAACTCCTTTGCGTAAAATCAGTCCGAACAGACCGCGCCTCTGAGAATTCAGGCCGCGTGATCATGCAATCGCCGGTATGCCGCCCGCAGCTGAACATAATTCGCAAACACTCCAAATTGTTTCGCCGCCCATTCCGATTAACACATGCCACTCGTTCTATCTCCAACGGAGACCCAAGATACCGGGCATGTTCTCATGTGATCCGGTTATCCTCAGCTTGAAGCCTGCAGGCCGCATCCGGCACCCATGAGATAAGAGCCCGGTCCGTTCCGCCCGCAGTGGAGCCGATACTCGGTTTGACCTGACAAAACTCCGGCTGCTGCTTGGTTACGATTCCAAGACCTGAGTTATGGTATGATGTGAAGTCTGCTTCGCGCCAAAAGCTGACCGGCCGCTTGGGCCATATTCAGCAATCGCAGCTTTCCTCAGAGCGCAAACAAAAAGCGCCCCCAGTTGAGAAGGGGCGCTTGATGTCAGGCTGCGATCAGGGTCAGGTCAGGATTTTGCCCGTGGCGTTGCAGAAGGCTTCCATATCGGTCTTGCTGCCGATGGAGATGCGGCCGACCGTGGGCCAACTTGGCCAGCGCGGTGAAGATATCTGGACACCCTGGGCCTTGTAGATGATCCCCATATCCTTGGCCGACTTGGTCTTCCAGTCCACCATGATCATGTTGCCTTCACTGGGACCGATCACCTTGAGGCCGCGCTTGGTGAGATACTCCACCGTCATGGCCCGGTTCTCCCACAGTTCCTTGCGGCGGGCGTTGATCAACCCGGTGGCCGTCAGGCTGGCGGTGGCGCAGGCCGTGGTCGGGATCGAAGGCCGGTCGGTTTCATAGAGCCCGACCTTCTTGAGCACGTCCGGCGAGGCCATCAGGAAGCCCACTCGCGCGCCGGCCATGCCGAACACCTTGGAGAAGGTGCGCGTGATGATGACTTCCTTGCCCGCCCTGACCAGATGGGTGGCAGTGTTGTTGGGATAGTCCTTGGTCCAGTGGATATAGGCTTCGTCGATCAACACCACCGCACCGGCAGGCTTGTTGTCCACCAGCCATTCGATCTCCGCCATCGGCGTCATGGTGCCGGTCGGGTTGTTGGGGTTGACCACATAATAGACGCCCGCATCGGGATTGGCCGCCAACATCGCCTTGACGTCATGGCGATAGTCGGAAGTCAGGGGCACATTGGAGATCGGCGTCTTGAGGAATTTGGCGACCCTGGTGGGATTGTCATAGGTGGGGTCGGCCTGCACAAGCCCCTTGGTGGGCGAGCAGAAAGCGACCAGGGTGCGCGCCAGGATCCCGCCGGAGCCGGGATAGGTGGCGATATGATCCTCCGGCACGTTTTCGATTCCGGCGATGGTCTTGGTCAGTTGCGCGACCTCGCCATTGGGCGAATAACGGTTGGCGTTGGCAAATGCCGCCATGCCCGCCTGTAGGCCTGGCGCCATCGGGCCGGTCCAGCATTCGTTGGAGCCGATGCGGACCATATTCTTGGCCGCCTCATCCTCTTGGGCGAACGCCAGTTCGGTGTTCAGGCTGAGTGCAGCGGCCGCACCGCTGAACATCATGGCGGTACGCAGCATCTGGCGGCGCGAATAGCCGCGGCTGAGCAGATCGTCCTTCACGTCTTCACGGATCAAATGTGTCATTCGGCGTTCTCCCTGAATGATTGTTCTGGTTTCATCGCGACGGGAAATGACGCCAGGATGGGCGAATCATGTCGCGCATCGAGGCAGGCTTTTCTTTGGCACAAGGTTATAACTCTCCTGTGCGGGTTTCAAGGATGCCGGCTAGTCCCTGCGCGTCATTTCAAGGCGAATACGGCCAAAGCATCGCACAAACCGCCCGGATCGGTGCCCACGCCGGCGATATTCGCCACGTGGAAAATGGATCCACTTTCGTTTGCAAGCCGGAGGTTCCGGTATTCAGGCCGCGTGATCTTCCAGTCGACCAGAGAAGACATTCTGCTGCACGGATCTGAGACGCAATATTGCAATTGTTCCCGCGCCCTCGGCACTCTCGAACTCCAAGGTGCCCCCAAATCCGGCAGCAAGCGCAAAAGATATGGAAAGTCCCAAGCCGGTACCTTGATTGTCTCTGATATAGGCATGGGTAGCCTGGGTGAATGGCTGCCCCAGTTTTTGTAGGAGATCTTTGGGCATTCCGCAGCCGCGATCTGAAACGCGCAATTCGACAACGCCCTGATCGGCTACTTCTCTCGTCGTTACACTGACGTGACCCTCAGCGATCGAGAATTTGACGGCATTGCTAAGCAAGTTAATGAGAATCTGCTTCAAGGCCTGACGATCAGCATAGATGATGAAGCTCCCATTCAGATTCCTGAAATCAATTACAATGCTTTTTTTCATGGCATTGCCGGATACAAGCGTTATTGCTTCCTGAATCACAGGGTCAATCGCCACCGCCCCAATTTCGAACTCGTGTTTTTTTGCGTCGAGCTTCGACATGAGCAAGATATCATTGACGATGGCGAGTAAATGCCGCCCACTGGCCAATATATCTTCTGCATATTCCGCGTATTTGCGATGTCCAAGAGGCCCGAATAGCCGGTGGGTAAGCATTTCGGAGAATCCAATGATTGCATTTAGAGGCGTTCGAAGCTCATGGCTCATATTGGCGATGAATAATGACTTCGCCTGAGCAGTCTGTTCGGCAATCATGGTTCTTTCGGTCAGGGCTGCCGCTTCAATTTTCCGAACCCGCATCAGAATCCATGACCAGGCGCCGGCAACTGCTGCGATCAAGAGCAAGGAAACGACGGCCAATGCCTTCAGCATGGGGAGGCTCTCGCCGATGATGTCCTGCGAGGCAATCCTCTTGTTCCATTGCAGCCCCAGATCGACGGGCACCCCGGGGAAATTCGGTAATGTGATGCTGCCAGATCGAGCAGAAACGACGTGGGCGTCGCCGAGATTAAAGTTTTTCGTGAGGCTGGAGAGAAGCTCCGAGTCAAAATCGATAAAGAAAATTAGTGCTGCAAAAGGTTTTTCCCCCTTGGGACCGCCTTCGAGGCCCGATGCTCTTACGGGAGCAACTGCGAGAAAAATCGGCTTGTTGCGGAATAAGATAAATCCACTCTGTGAGCTTTGACCAACTCGGCCATTGTGAGCCACCGCGCTCTGGGTGAGCGAAGTGAATAAGCGCAACTCTTTCGGCGTCAGGTTGCGCGGGCCCGATCGCTGCGAAAGATAAAGATATTGAAGTGCACCGGTTTGCGTGACGACGGCTGAACCGGTAATGCCATTTAAATTCTCTTGATATGGGCCGAGATGAGCGTCGGCCCATTTGGGATCTAGAGGATTTTTCGCCCGCAAGAATAATTCATCCCAGTAGGCATAATCACCATCACTCTTAACGACGGGGGCAGTGGTGAAAAGAACAGCGGCTCTAGCGATGCGCTGTTCGGCCTCGAGCGCAGCAGCATCAGCGTGATACGCCGATGATCGAAGTATCGAATAGCAAACGAAAAAGCAGGCGCCGAGAATTGCGACAACCGGTATGGTCAGAGCCAATACCGCCGAACTACCCGCAAAGGCGGTTTTCTTCCCGGATCGCGCGTTGCCGACCCAATTTGTCCGAACGCTCATATTGCCCAATTTACAGGCGAAAATTTAACATGCCGTATCCGCCCGAAATTGCCCCCATGCGGATATTTCGTATGACCTTCAATGACTTATTCGGAGATCCCGGATCCGTTGCCGGAACGCGAACGGAGACTAGGTCTCCTCGCCGGTCGTCGATTGACATGGGAACCCGCCCAGCCTCGACCCGGCTCGCAAGGGGGTGGTGCCAGCCGCGCCCAGCCATTTAGACGATGCCGTGCTGGAATCCTGACGCGCGACTGGGAATTCGCCTTCGCCCGCACTGAACAACTGGCGCGACTAGTGAATTCGGGATGTGATCGCCTTGGTTTCCAGATAGTTCGACAGCACCGCCTGGCCCATTTCCCGACCCCAGCCCGATTGCTTGTAGCCGCCAAACGGCAGCGCCGAGTCGAACACATGGTAGCAGTTGATCCAGACTGTTCCGGCCTTCAGCCGGTTGGCGATCTGCTGCGCTTTGGCGCCGTCGCGAGTCCAAACTCCGGCGGCAAGGCCGTAGATCGTGTCGTTGGCGGCGGCAATCAGACTGTCGTCGGCTTCCTTGAAGGGGATTGCCACCAGCACCGGCCCGAAAATTTCCTCCCGCACCACCTTCATGGCCGGCTTGGTATCGACCAGCACCGTGGGCTTGACGAAATAGCCGCGATTGCCCGCCGCCGCGCCGCCGGTCAGGGCGCGAGCGCCTTCTTCCATCCCTGATTTGAGGTAGCCGGTGACACGGCCATATTGGACCTCGGACACCAGCGGCCCCATTTCGGTGAGCGGATCCATGCCAACGCCAAGCTTGATTTTTTCCGCGTTGGCAGCGATGCCCGCGGCCACCTTGTCGAATATCTTTTCCTGAATGAATAGCCGTGACCCCGCATTGCAGCACTGGCCATGGTTGAAGAAAATTCCGGCTGAGGCGCCAGCGATGGTGGCGTCAATGTCGGCGTCTTCCAGCACGATATTGGGCGACTTGCCGCCCAGTTCGAGGCTGACTTTCTTCAGATCGCGCGAAGCTGCCTGAACGATAAGCCGTCCCACTTCCGTGGAGCCGGTGAAGGCCACCTTGTCCACGCCTGGGTGGGCCGCCAGTGCCGCGCCGGCGGTATCGCCGAAGCCCGGAACGATATTGACCACGCCGTCGGGAAGGCCCGCCTCCATCAACAACTCGCCAAGCCGCAGCGCCGAAAGCGGCGTTTCTTCCGCGACTTTCAGCACCACGGTACAGCCGGTCGCCAAAGCTGGCGCCAACTTCCAGGCAGCCATCAGCAGAGGAAAATTCCATGGAATGATTTGGCCGACAACGCCGATCGGCTCAGGCCGGGTAAAGGACAAATATTGCCCCGGCGCGGCAAGATTGGAGATCGGAATATACTTGCCTTCGATCTTAGTCGCCCAGCCCGACATATAGTGGAACATATCCGCCGACAGCGGCACGTCGGCAACGCGCGCCACGCTGAACGGCTTGCCGTTGTCCAGGCTCTCCAGCTGCGCCAGTTCGTCCAGATGCTCCAGGATGAGATCGCCGATACGGTGGATGATACGACCGCGAACCGATGGCGACATGCGGCCCCAGGGGCCATCTAGCGCGGCGCGCGCCGCGCGCACGGCAGCATCGATATCGGCGGCATCGCCTTCCGCCACCGTCGTTAGGCGCATTTCGGTAGCGGGATCGTTGACGTCAAACACCTTGCCGGATTTTGCTTGCACCCACTTGCCGTTGATCAGCATGGGACGCGGCTTGGCCAACCATTCCCGTAATGCGGCCGGTACCCGTTCAAGCGTCGAACTATCAGTCGTCTGGATGTTCATGCGCGTCTCCCGATCTTTTTGGAATTCAGCACAGCCGTGCCGGCGCGGTTGAACCGCAGCCGGGAAAGTAGCAGAATTTTCGGGGAACCGGCTGCAATATATTTCTACCCGAGCAAGCTACGAGGCCATTTCGATCCCAGCAAGCCGATCAATTCCGCAATCGACTACCAGTTGGTGTAGGTGCCGTCCGGGCGGTGGTTGAGCGGGATAGGCGTGTAATGTTCGGTATAGTCGCCCACCAGCTTCAGTTTGCTGGTATCGAGCGTGACGCCCAGGCCAGGCCGCTCGTTAGGCCACAGCTTGCCGTTATGAAAATCATAGGCCTGAGGCAGATAGGGCCAGGCGCGCTGGCCCGCGCCTGTCATCTCCATCACGGCCACCACGGAGGACGCGGTGAGACAATGGACCAGCGCCGTCTCGCCAATCGGGCCGGTGAAATGCGGAATCATGCCGACGTAATGTGTCTCGGCCAGCGCCTGGATCTTCATATATTCGGTAATTCCACCGACATTGGGAACAGTGACCCGGGCATAGTCGATCAACTGGTTCTCGATCAGGCCGTTGACGTCCCACTTGGAGCCAAACTGTTCGCCCACCGCGATCGGAACTTTCACGCGGGGCCGGAGGGTCTTGTAGACATCCGGATTTTCGCTGCGGATCAGGTCCTCGCAGAAATAAGGGTGCAGTGGTTCGAGCAGCGTACAGAGCGTAATCGCGTCGGGCATGTCGAGTTGGGCGTGAAAATCGAGGGCGAAACCGCCATCCTTGCCCGCGCCCTTGCGCAGCAGCACGCAATCTTCATAGACCCCCTCCACCGAGGCGAACCGGTCCATCTCGGCGCCCCGGTCGATGGCATGGCGGTAGGCGCGGAAGCCTTCGGCGATGCAAGCGCGCGCCGCGTCCTCCAGCGTGCCGCCCGGCGGGGTGGGATAGCCCGTGGCGTAGCATTCGACAAAGTCGCGGCTCTTGCCACCCAACAATTGCCACACCGGCACGCCCAGCGCCTTGCCTTTGAGGTCCCATAGCGCGAGATCGAGTGCGCCCAGGGAATGAATTTTCTCGCGCCCCGCCGGATAGAAATAGCCGCGAAACATTTCCTGCCACAGATGCTCGATGCGAAACGGATCTTCCCCGATCAGCATTCCGGCGCATTGCTCCATCGTATCCGGGTCGCCGCCCTCGCCGATGCCGGTAAGCCCGCCCGCCGTCTCGATGATCACGATGTTGGTGGACTGATTGAATGTCGGTTGGTGGAGATTGGCACGCCCGGCCGCGTCGGTGGGCGTAATATAATAGCGGATGCGCTTGATCCTATCCTTGGGCAGGCCCAGTGCGAAGGCATCGGGCGGCGTCCACAGTGCGCTGACGCCGACCGTTCCGGCGAGACCCGCAAGCATTTTGCGGCGGTTCATTTTCATCAGCATGGACACCTCTGCTTCCTCGAATATGTCAGCGACGCCTCCCAGCCAAGGCTCGGGAGGATTACAATCATACATTTCTCAGCAGCGAACTAGGGTAGAAATACCATCGACGCCGGACTGCCCAATGCCAGGAAATGGCCGGTAAAACGCAACAACCCGGTCTTTGGATCGATGTGGAAGCTGGTTACCGAGTCACCCCCCTGATTCAACGACAACAGATAATGACCGGTGGGGTCGAGTGCCAGGCTACGCGGTTGATCGCCCTCGGTCGGAACATTGGCCAGCCGCGTCACATGCCCTCCGCGATCGGCAGAGAATACAGCGATGGAATCGTGCACCCGGTTGCCAAAATAGAGATGCCGCCCATCCCGGGAGAGCAGAAGTTCAGAGGCAAGACTGCTGCCAGCAAAACCGGGGGGAAGTGCCGAAAGGCTCTGCCGCTGGTTGAAGCGCCCGCTCACGGGATCGAAATCATACACCGTCAGCATCGAGTCCTGTTCTTGGAGCTGGTAAAAGATTTGCCCCTTCGGATCGAACACGAAATGGCGCGGCGCCGAACCTGGTAGCGCCGTGGTAACGGAAATCGGCGCGAGCTTGCCATTCGCAAGGTCGAGTTTCCACACCAGGATCTGATCCAGCCCCGCATCGTCGGCGATCACGAAGCGCCCTTGAGGATCGAAACCCACCATATGGACATGAGAGCCTTGATGATTGCTGGGCGAAAAATTGCCCGGTGGATCGTCGACCGCTTGGGAAGGATTCAGCGGGCCTGACGGATGGATTACATCGCTGGCCTCACTCAAGCTGCCGTCAGGCTTGATTGGCAGCACGGCCAGACTGCCGCCGGCATAATTCGCCGACAGCACGTATTTGCCAGACGGATCCACGGCGATGTAGGCCGGACCGGCGCCGCCAGAGCCAACCGCGTTGAGCAAGGTCAGATCGCCGTCGTCCTTGTTGACCGCGAAGGCGGTCACCGACCCATTCTCGATACCGTTGAAATTGGATACCTCGTTGCCGGCGTATAAAATCTTGCCGTTGGGCGACAGCGCGATCCAGGACGGCGACGCGGTTTTCGCCACCAGTCTGGGGTTGGAAAGCGCCCCTGTGGCGGTATCGAACTGCACCAGGTAAATGCCTTCGCCGTGATTTTGTGACCGGGTCGATCCCGGCTTGGCGGTGTAAGTGCCGATATAGGCGCGCTCGGTTGCCGCAAACGCCAAACTGGTTGGCATGATCGAAAGCAATATAAAGGCCGCCAAAAGGCTGAGACGGCAAGAAGCTGTGCGAGGCATCGATATTTTCCCTTTTGTGTGCTTGCTCACTTCATATTCGATCAGCCTGCCCAGGGTCGTCACGAGGAGGTGCACAGCGTCGAAACGGAAGCGGGGAAACTTGCCTGTGAAGTGTCCGAGGATAGGCTGGCGCCATGCTGAAATTGCCGTTTTGTGATCTGCAATCGGCCTTCATGCGAACATTGTCTCTGGCTGCTCTTCAATTCGGTAATGCGAAAGCGACCAACTGATCGCCTATCCGCGGCGACAGGATGCCGTTGCCGCCCGCGGCGAATACGACATATTCCTTGCCCCTATAGGTATAAACCGCCGGCGTCGAAACCGCCGGCGCATCGACTTGGTGCTTCCACAAAACGTCACCAGATTTCAGATCGATGGCGCGCACGCGACTATCCATGGAAGCGCCAATGAAGATCAATCCCGTCTTGGTGATCGCCGGTCCACCGATCGTCACCGAACCCCAGCTTTCAGGCATGTAGAAGCCCCATTGCTGCACTTGGCCGAAAGGATGACGCCACAGCAATTTTCCGGTCTTCAGGTCATAGGATGACAAGGTGCCATAAGGTGGCTTCCAACACGGCATGCCCCAAAGGTTGAGAAAACTGGAAATTTGCGCGGCGTAGGGCGATTCATATTCGGTCGCGCCAGCGGCGGCGCCAACCTTGGCGTAGAGCGCCTCGAATTCATGGCGCGGGATCAATTTGTAGATTTGAATGACATTGGAACTATTGACGACATAGGTCTGTGTGGTGGGATCAACCGCGCCGCCGCCCCACTCCATGCCGCCGGTGGTAGGCGTCTCCGTGACGGTGCCCTTAAGCGATGGCGGTGTGAATTTTCCCTCGTCGCGATAGCTCGCATAGTCCCTGCTGCATTGGCCGCCGCTGGCGATGTCGGCAATGGTCGAGAGGCCGGGGAAATTCCATGGCGTGGTCGGTTGCATCACCGTCGGTACCGGCTGTGTGAGTGCGGCCAGCTCGCCTGGCACATCGGATTTGGGCACCGGCCGCTCCTCAAGGGGATAGATCGGCTCGCCGGTCAGGCGGTTCAATACAAAGACAAAGCCCTGCTTGGTGGTTTGCACCAGGGCCGGGATTTGTTTGCCGTCTTTCTGGATATCCACCAAGGTCGGTGCCGCATTGGTGTCGATATCCCAGATATCGTGATGAACGAGCTGACGCGCCCAGGCCACTTCCCCGGTTTCAGCATGCAGGGCTGTCACCGAAGTTGCATAGGGCATCTCCTGCTTGCGGTTGCCGCCCCAGAAATTATTCTCCGGCGAACTGACCGGCAGATAAACCAGGCCGTTTTGCACATCCACCGACATCGCCGCCCAAACGTTGGTGGTGCCGATCTTGCTGCGCATATTTTCCGGCTCGGTCTGGAATTCCCACTTCTTTTGGCCGGTGCGGGCATCGACACCGAAGACTGAGCCGGGGGGAGAATCTTCCCAGGTCCAGTCAACCCCGGCCCAACCGATAATGATCGTGTCTTTGTAGATCGAAACCGACTGATTCAGTTCGAACGGAAATTTGTGATTTATCGTGTTCCACTGATCGACATTGAGGATGCCGTGATCACCGAAACTCTGGCAAAGCTGACCGGTGTCGGCGTCAATCGCATGCAGATGCCCCTCGACCGTGCCGATATAAAGGATCTTCTGGCAGGGCTGACCGGCAATGGGATTGGCAGCCGCCCAATAGGCGATGCCACGATTTCGACCGTGGAATTTCGACTTCGGATCGTTGGAGATGGTCTTGGCGGCATATACCCACTTGACCTTCCCCGTATCGGGTGCAACGGCAAAAATGCGATAAAAGGGCGTCGAGAAATAGACCATATTGTTGACGAATAACGGCGTCGATTGCCACGCTGTCTTGGGACCAATGCCTGTGCCGCCCTCGGACAGATCGCCGGTATGGACGCTCCACGCGACCGCAAGGGTCTTCACATTGTCGGGCGTAATCTGGGCAGCGGTGGAATATTTTTGCGCTTTGGCATTGCCATTGAAGTCGGACCAGTCTTCGTCACCGGCAATCCCTCGAACCGGCAACAGTAATGCGGCACCAATCAACGCCGTCGCTGCGAATATAAAGGGCCGTTTTTTCATTGCGCCATCCTGCGGCTTGTAATCCAGTAAAAAAAACCGACCGTTGCGATCATCATTGCCGCCATCACCAATTCGCTTTCCAGAAACCAGGCGGCGGTGCCGGTGCCCACAATGTCGAGAAAAATCAGAACCGTCAGAATGCCCGCCAACAGACCTTGCCCCATCGCAAGGATGCCCAGCGCCGCCAGCAGCAGCAGCATGCAAGACACCAATACCAGGATCACGCCACCGGTATGATCGATGCCGGTCGCGGGGGTGACATAATCATAGCCGGCGGCCACGGACCCCAGAAGGCCTGCCAGCAGCAGCAGGCCGGCACCGCGAGGGCGCATGTGCTTCGACATGGACGGCTCCTTTGCGAACACCCGAACGATTTCTTGGGGGGAGCCTAGCCACTTTTGCGGAGCGCGACAAAGCCCAGGCCCAAGCAATCCTGACCCGTACCGGCCGGCTCTATCAATCAGTGGCGGCCAATCGCCGTCCCTACTGCTTGATGATCTGACCATCCGGCAAGCGAAGCTCACCCCAGCCACCGTTCAGCGAATTGCTGCGGTCGAAGGGGTGTTTGGCCGCGACCGCCTCATCGATCTCGATGCCCCAGCCCGGTCGCTCGTTGGCATAAAGATAACCGCCCCGCATCTGCGGTACCCCGTGAAAGACCTCCTGGGTGGCGGCGTTGAAGGGTGTGTATTCCTGGATGCCGAAATTGGTGCAGGTGAGGTCCAGATGCACCATGCACATATGGCCAATGGGCGAGACATCGCCGGGCCCATGCCAAGCGGTGCGGACATTGAAGATCTCGCCCATGGCCGCCACCTTCCGTGCCGGGGTCAGCCCGCCCATCTGTGAAATGTGCATCCGCATATAGTCGATCAGCCGTTCGGTGATCAGTGGCGTCCATTCATGCGGGCTGTTGAAAAGCTCGCCCATGGCGATTGGCGTGGTGCACTGGGCGCGAATGTTGCGGAACCATTGCAGGTCTTCCGGCGATAGCGGGTCTTCCAGAAAGAACAGCCGGAACTTCTCGACATCCTTGGCGAACTGCACCGCTTCGGTGGGGGTGTAGCGTTCATGGGCATCATGGATGAGTTCGATTTCCGCGCCCAATTCCTTGCGCGCCGCCTCGAACAGAGCCATGGCCCGGCGTTTGGCGGCTTCACGCTCGAACACCGGGGCATCATGGAGCGCCGGCATGCGGGTATTGTCGCGGGGCGATCCGTAACCGGCCATGCCTGGCACGCCCACTTGTACGCGCACATGGCGAAAGCCCTGGGCGATGTATTGCTTGGCGCTTTCGATGGTCTGTTCGATTTCGGTCCCATCGGCGTGTCCATAAAGATCGGCGGCTTCGCGCACCTTGCCACCCAAAAGTTCATAGACCGGCATCTTGGCCATGCGGCCCTTGATGTCCCACAAAGCCATGTCCACACCGCCAATGGCATTGTTCTCCACCGGCCCGTTCTTCCAATACGAGCTGTCATAAGCGAGTTGCCAAATATCCTCGATGCGGTCCACCGGCCGGCCCACCAGTAGCGGCTTTAGATAGGCTTCCACCGCAGGCGCAATCAGATCGGCACGTTGAGTGAAGGTGGCGCAGCCATAGCCGTAAAGACCGGCCTGATCGGTCACGATCTTCACCACACAGAGGCGCGAGCCTTCCGGCGCGGTGTTGATCACCGTGATGTCCCTGATTTTCGGCGAGGCCATGCCACGCCCGGCAGCGGCCATGATATTCTGCGCCCTGGCCGTCTTGCTTGCCAACAACGCCACGCTGCCGGCCATCATCGACCGTATAAGGTCCCGCCTGTCCATGATGCTTCCCCTCAATCAGACACTTTCAAATTCTAAATATGCTATCACACAACAAATCTGGCGGAGACAGTGGCGACATGCGATTTCGGACCCTCGGACGCACCGGATTTTCTGTTAGTGAGATTGGTCATGGCCTGTGGGGCATGGGCGACTGGTCGGGGTCTGCCGAAACCGCCTCGATCGCGGCGCTGAAGGCGTCCCAGGCTGGCGGCTGTAATTTCTACGATTCCGCATGGGCTTATGGCCGGGGACGTAGCGACGCACTGCTCCGTCACATCGCAGGCGGCGGCGATCACCCCCCTGTTCTGGCCAGCAAGGTGCCGCCGAAGAATTGGAAATGGCCCGGCTCGTCCGCCGATAAATTTTCCGACGTCTACCCGATCGATTATGTGATCAAGTCGGCCGAGGATTCCTGCCTTAAGGCCG
Organism: uncultured Alphaproteobacteria bacterium; assembly: GCA_903897605.1. Lineage (GTDB taxonomy): Bacteria > Pseudomonadota > Alphaproteobacteria > Micropepsales > Micropepsaceae > Rhizomicrobium. The sequence continues at coordinate 9,810 of CAIUCH010000050.1, read as the reverse complement.
GCGTCGATACGTTGGCTCTCATGCAATTGCATGTGTGGGATGACACTTGGACGACCGATCCTGGGTTCGAAAAGATTGTTTTGGAACTCAAGAAGCGCAAGCTGTGCGTTGCTTTTGGTCTCAGCCTCAACCGATGGCAGCCCGCCAATGGTCTGAAGGCGATCAAGACCGGCCTGGTTGATGCGGTGCAAGTCATCTACAACATTTTCGACCAATCCCCCGAGGACGAGCTTCTGCCGATTTGCGCCGAACGAAATATCGGCGTCATTGCCCGTGTGCCTCTCGACGAGGGCAGTCTCGGTGGGAACCTGACGCTGGAGACACGATTCGCGTCCGACGATTGGCGCGCGAAATACTTCGGGCCCGAAAATCTGCCCCCGACTATCCAGCGAGTCGAGAAGCTTAGGCAGGCTCTACCGCCGAACGCCTCCATGCCGGACTTGGCGCTGCGATTTGTCCTCCAGAATCCGGCGATCTCGACCGTCATTGTCGGCATGCGATCACTCGCACACGTCAAGGCAAATCTCGCTGCCAGTGACCGACCGATCGAGCCCGGCCTGATGGCAGAGCTTCGCAAGCATCGCTGGGACCGGCCGGTGGCGGATTGGGCGGACTGAATCTAAGCCTGCAAACCCAGAATACAAACCGCGGCGGAACCGGTTTTGGAAATTGGTGCCGCCTGCGTGACTCGAGCACGCGCCCCCTGCATTACACAACGACAGAATGGCGCGAAGGTCGGAGCCTAGTTACCGATGGCGGCGCCCGCGGGACTGCGGCCGTCATTGGCGCCATAGAGAACGCGCTTGCCGTTCTTGGCGCCGATGATGATGCCCTCGTCGGCACCCCAGGGGCGGCTGTCGGTGAAATGATAGCCGTCGGCTTCCAGTTCCTTGCGCACCTGCGGCGTTATCGCATTGGCCTCGAGATAAACGGTGTCGGGCATCCATTGGTGATGAATGCGCGGCGTGTCGATCGCGGACTGGATGTCCATGTGATGGTCGATCACGTTGAGTATGGATTCCAGAGTGATGGTGATGATCCGCGAGCCACCGGGACTGCCCGTCACCATGAAGATTTTTCCGTTTCTTGTGATGATGGTGGGGCTCATCGAAGAAAGTGGACGCTTGCCCGGCTGGACTGAATTGTTGTCGCCCTGAACCAAATCGTCCATGTTGGGCGCGCCCACCTTGGAGGTGAAATCGTCCATCTCATTGTTGAGAAAGAAGCCGGTATTGCCCGCGATCACCCGTGCGCCAAATCCACCATTGATCGTGTAGGTCACCGCAACGGCGTTTCCGTCCTTATCGATCACGGAATAATGCGTGGTCTGCTGATTTTCATGCGGCGCCACACCGATCTTTACTTCAGTCGATGGCGTCGCCTTAACCGGATCGATCTTGGAACGGGTGTCGGTGGCGTGCTTGGTCGACAACAGTTTGTCGAGTGGATTTTTCACAAAGGCGGGATCGCCCAGCGAGAAGTTTCGGTCGACAAAGGCGTGCCGCATCGCTTCCACCATCAGATGAATGCTTTTGGCGGAATGGGCCGGCATCTTGCCCATCGGATAGCCCGACAAAATGTTCATGATCTCGCACATCGAGGCGCCGCCCGAGGATGGCGGCGGCGAAGAGATGATCTGATAGCCGCGATAGGAACAGCGCAGCGGGTCGCCTTCCGTCACGTTGTAATCGGCGAAATCCTTCATTGTCAAAAGGCCGCCATTGGCCTTGGACGCGGCCACCACCCGGCTCGCGATGTCGCCCTTGTAGAAAACATCGGGTCCTTTTGCGGAAATTTCCTTTAAGGTGGCGGCAAGATCTCTTTGCACCAGCCGCTCGCCAGCTTTCCACGGCTTGCCATGATTGAGAAACACTGGCGCGACATTGGCCTGCTTGTCGAAATCGGCATTGCCTTCGGCCAGGATGCGCACATCGCCCTCCTGCAGGACATAGCCCTGATCCGCTAGCTTGATGGCAGCGGCCATCACCTGGGCGCGGTTCAACTTGCCATATTCTTTCAACATCCTTTCAAAGCCCATGACGCTGCCGGGCACGCCCACCGCCTTGTAGCCGAACAGCGAAAGGCCGGGGATCACGTTGCCCTTAGCATCCTGGTACATGGTGGCGGTTGCAGCTTCCGGCGCCTTTTCGCGGAAGTTGATGAAGGTGTCGTGGCCGTTCGCCAGATGGATGGTGGCGAAACCGCCGCCGCCGACATTGCCGCAACAGGGATGGGTCACCGCCAGCGCATAGCCGATCGCCACCGCAGCATCGATGGCGTTGCCACCTGCCGCCAAAATATCGGCACCCGCCTTGGTGGCGTCGATTTGGGAGCTGACTGCCATACTGTGTTCGGCTTCAACGGGCGGGGGATATTTCCCGATAACCTCCGCGCCATTGAGCTCGGACAGCTGCGATTGGGGCGCCGGTTGCGCCAGGGTCAGGCTCGGGGTCAACAGGAAGGAAAGGCCGGTCAGCGTGGTCAGAATTCGGCGCATCGGAGTTTCCCCTTGGGTCTCATTTGTGGAACGAGCCTAACTCTCAAATTTGCGGAGTGCCAGCAGAAGCCGACGCTGGAAACCGCGTCAATCCGCAATTTCCAACCATTGCGGCTGGGGAGGATTTCTACCTCGGCCCCGTTTATCAAGGCCTCAAGGCCATCCGCGATTCATGCCGTTCGGTGCGCCTCGTCTGCGCCAAAGGCGTATGACCTTGGCGCAAAACGACACGACATCGCGCATTCCTGTCCAGGTTTAAGCACGACGAGGCCGTTTGCTTCCATTCCACCCGGTAGATTGTGAGCATCGACTTGGTGCGTTACCGGCTCGAAACAAAAAAAGTGCGCGTCGGAGCCAGGCGAATACACGATGTAGGTTGAAAGGACCGGGGCCGTTGAGATTTCGAGAGAGAGGGCGCGATCCGGCCAAAGGATGGCGCCATGTCCGTCCCATCCGAGAAACGCATTGTTGATCCAGGTGTTTGGCAGTCGTCGCGGCGTCTCGAAATTCCAGTTCTGCCGGGAACGGATGTCGACTTCGCCCGCCGGCAAGTGCCCACTATCTTCAAGCACGACGCGCTCCGACTTCGCCTGAAGCTGCGTCTGCGTCGTTCTCGGCAGCCAGGGATGGAGGCCGAGACCATAAGGCAGGGCTTTGCGGCCCGTGTTTCTCGCCGACAATCGCACCGTGAGCGCCCCGCCTTCAAGCGCGTACGTCACCCTGGATTCATAGCGAAAAGGGCCGGGGCCGGGGGACGCCAGCGTAAGTACGGCGCTTGAGGGTTGCGCGGCCACGACCGTCCACGCACTTGAAAATCCATTACCGTGTATCGGAAAGGCTTCTCCAGGCAGGTTGGGCTCCAGTCGGCGGAACTCCCCTTCGAACGCAAATCCGCCGTCCGAAATCCGATTGGACCAAGGCACCAGAAGATTTAGCGCGAGATCGAACGGATGCGCTTGGGAAGGATTGCGGCACGCGCGGAAGACAGGCTCGCGCCTGCCTGCGATCATCAAATCGTACCAAGCCAGCGCCGCGCCAAGTTCCGGGACGATTGCGGCCTCGGCGATGCCGTCGGATATCGTCAGGATCTCCCGCCGCGGCATCGCCCGTCACCCGCCGCCGTCGACATTGATATTCTGACCGGTAATCATGTCCGAGGCCTCCGAGACAAGAAACATGCGCAACGAGGGACTTAACGGCGAAATCTTCTATAGCCTCAAGGAAGCAAAAATCGTCATCGAGCAATGGCGCTAGCACTACAACACGATCAGGCCGCACTCATCACTGGGCTACAGACCACCCGCTCCGCAAACGTCCAGCTCGCTCCCACTATCCCTAGATCAAAGGGCGCCGATGCAATAAACTCTCTATCCCGCCGGTACAAAATATCCGTTAGCCCAGGGAGAGTTACTATGCACCGTTGGTCATTTATTTTCCAAGAAACTTCCAAAAGGGAGCGCGCGCATGAAGATATCTAGGCGGGGAGCGGTTCAAGCCTGCGTTCTAGCTGCATCGGGGGCTGTGATCAGTGACCCGATTCGGGCCTGGGCACAGATGCAAGACGAACATTATCAGGCAAGCGCTACGCACCCGGTGCGTTCCATCCAAGACACCGAGACGCCTGCCCAAAAGCGTGAACGGATGGCATGGTTCCGGGAGGCGCGTTTCGGCATGTTCATCCATTGGGGACTTTACGCAATTCCGGCGGGGCGCTGGGATGGTGAAAAAGTGCCAGGTATCGGCGAGTGGATCATGAATACCGCTTCGATTCCGGTGGCGGAATACAAGGCGTTGGCGCCGAAATTCAATCCGACGCAATTCAGCGCTGCGAAGATCGTGGGCTTGGCAAAGTCGGCAGGGATGAAATACATCGTGATCACATCCAAGCATCACGATGGGTTTGCTCTGTTTGATTCGAAGGCCGACCCCTTCAACATTGTGCAAGCGACGCCGTTCAAGCGTGACCCGCTGAGGGAATTGGCGGCAGAATGCCAGAAACAGGGCATAAAACTCGGCTTCTATTATTCGCAAGACCAGGACTGGACGGCACCGGGCGGAGCGGCCCTTCCATATGGCGGCGCTCTCAAAAGCAGAGAGCATATGCCGCCAACCTATCACTGGGATCGGGCCCAAGACGGCAGCTATTCGGATTATCTCCATAGAAAGGCGATTCCGCAGCTTCGGGAGCTGCTCACGAACTATGGCGATTATCCTGCAATCGTTTGGTTCGATACACCGACCAAGGACATGACGCCGGCGTTGGCGGGTGAAATCGTTGCGATCTTGAATGAGCATCCGAAGCTCATCTGGAATAACCGCCTGGGCGGAAGTTACATGGGAGACACGGAGACGCCCGAGCAGTACGTCCCCGCACAGGGTTTTCCGGGGCGCGATTGGGAATCCTGCATGACAATGAACGACACCTGGGGATACAAGCGGGATGATACGAACTTCAAGAGCGCGGAAATATTGCTGCGAAATTTAATCGATATCGCGAGCAAGGGAGGAAATTATCTGCTGAACATCGGGCCGATGCCAACAGGCGAGGTACCCGCCCCGGAGATAGAGCGGTTACGGGAAATGGGTAAATGGCTGGCGGTGAACGGCGAGTCGATTTATGCGACGCAGCCGACACTGTTCGGCACCGAGGCAGGCGCGTTCTCGACCACCGAAAAGGACGACAATGGCAATCCGAAATTTGTGCCGAGTTGGAAGTGGCGATCGACAACCGGACACGACAAGATCTACGTTCATTTGTTCGAATGGCCGGCCACCATATTTCATGTGGCCAAGGTATCCCGCGATGTAACGGGCGCGTATTTATTGGCTGACAAAGCGCGGTCTCGACTGAAGGTGACGAAGCGGGGCGACGGCCTGGACGTCGAATTGCCGCGGCAGGCGCCGGATCCGATTGCGAGCGTACTGGTCCTGACAACGGCATAGCTGGTGCGGCGGATTGGGACGTGGACTGATTGGCGCGCAGCCAAATTCGAATTGACGCGAGGTTGACGCAAGCTTGATGACGGCATCCGCATCGCGGAAAGAGGAAAATCCCATGACCATGCTGAACATAAAACAGACGCTGTTGCGTACGCCCGCTCCAGGATGCGGGGTGCCTTTTGGAATTAGGTTCTGGACATTCGGATCCTCTGCCGCCTTGAGACCTCTGCTGACCTTCTGCTTTTTGGTGTTGGCCGCGCACCCCAGCCTGTCCCAGAATTCGCCCGGCGATTCCGGCTACCGTGTCTGGCCGTCTGATCCGCCCCCTGATAATTCCTTCCCGCCATCAAGCGAGATTACAGGACTGGCTTTTACCGGCCGCCATGCACAATACGGCGGAGCTGACACCTGGTATCCTTCATGGGCCGCCAACGGCAAACTTTATTCGCCCTGGACAGACGGAAAAGTCAGCGGCGTGGAAGCTTCCTCAGCCGGATCGAAAGCCACAACCGGCTACGCCACCATCCTGGGCGATGACCCTCAACAACTGACAATCACCGATGTCAGCACCTATCCCGGGGACCCGGCGCCCTATGGAGGCCGCTACCCTGCAGGAAGCCTGGTCTACCGCGGGGTCTGGTACTACGGGACCTACAGCCTGTATGAAACGCCGGGGAAACACCTCAACTGGGATGTGCTGGGCCCCTTTGTCGGCTTCCGCTATTCAACCGACTATGGCCGCACCTGGCACGACACCAAACACACGCCCGCGCAACCCCTTTTCCCGGAGCCGGACCACTTTGCCGGAAGAGTGAAGATGGGCGTTCCGCATGTCGTCGATTTTGGCCGCGACATGGAAAACTCGCCCGACGGCAAAGCCTATCTGGTGTCGCAGGGAGCTTCCGGTGAAAACCCAGCGCCCAGAGAGGCAAACCTGAGTTGGATTACCGGCGACGAGATCTACCTGGCCCGCGTCAAGCCGTCGATCCGCAACATGGACACTCCATCCGCATACGAGTTCTATGCCGGCAACGACCGCAAAGGATCACCAGTTTGGTCTCATGACTTTGCCAGGATAAAGCCGCTGCTCACATGGAACAACAAAATGGGCAGCGTGACCATGACTTACGACGCGCCGCTGAAGAAGTATCTGATGGTCGTAACCGACGGCGGAACGACGATCGCCAAATTCAATACCTATATCCTTGAAAGCAGCCAAATCACTGGTCCGTTCAAACTCGTCACTTACATGAAGGACTTCGGCGAGCAGGGATACTTCGCCAACTTCCCATCCAAATTCATCAGTGCCGACGGCAGACGGGCGTGGCTCTCATACTCCGCAAACTTCACCAATGGCTATCTGGGTACCAGTTATAAGTCCGACCCGCCCGGCAGCGGCTATTGGTGGACGTTACAGGAGGTCGAGTTGCTGGGCGCCCCTTCCCGATAGACCCTGGGGCTATCCGCCGTCAGCGCCGTTGGGACAGAATTGGCGACTTGAGGGAACGAGGTTCACCGGCGTGTCCGCAGGCTGAAATGCGGCCGATGAAACTTCGGTTGCCCCAGGTTTACAGATCGGTTGTCCCGCCTGGACGGCGCGCACGGCACCTAGCCGGTCAACACCACGCGACCGTACGAGGTTCAGTTCGAATGTGGCACGTGCAACGAAATCAGAAGCTTCTGCACCATCGGGTTTATTAAGGCGTAGCCTTTGTCATTGAAATGCTCTCCATCCAAGAACAGATCAGGCTGCACTTTGCCATTGGCATTGAGGACCGGCGCATCCATATCGAAATACTTGAAGCCGGAATCCTTTTTGGTTTCTGCTTTGGCAAGGTCATTGAACCGGTCAATGGCGGAAGGCTCCGCCGGATTCGCGAAGGCGGAGTTGGGCGCATGTTTCATACTGAGGAAAACAAACGGCACCTTGGGAAAGTCGGCACGAACCTGGTGATAGACTTTCATGGCTTTTTCGAACGCCTCATCACCGCTTTGGCCGCCCACGACGTCATTGTCGCAATAGAACAGCACGGCGGAGGGATGATATTTCCCGATCACGTCCTTGTAGAAATACTGCACATCCCCGATGACGCTGCCGCCAAATCCCCGGTTGATCACGCTGAAGCCAGGAAAGGCTTCCGCGGTCTTCCACTTCATGATGGTCGAACTGCCGACAAACAGGGCCGGATTTTTCGGAAGCGCGTTTTTGGCGTCAAATTCCTTGAAAAGCTCGATGTCTTTCCTGTACCGCTCCGGGTCGGGTGACACATAGGGGCGCTGATAGGCGGCCTGGCCTTCCCGATACAACGCCATCACATCCGTGTAATTTTCCGGATGGGTCGAATAATCCAGCCAGTGCGCGTGCCAATAAACCTCACTGGTTTTGTAGAAGGCCGAACTCTTTTCCTTGTCGGTGCCGGGGAGGTTTTTTGCCTGGGCCAGAAAGTCATGGAACGTCTGCCGGTCGCCGGCGTCGTCGGCTTTGCCTCCACCGGCGCTCGCCAGCAACAAAAAAGGCACAAACGCCATGTTCGCAAATTTACGCATCATTGCTCTCCTCAATCAACGGGACGAAAAATCCCACGCGCCCCAGATGCACAAAAAAGATTGCCCCACTGCAGATGGCAGCCAAGAACCCAGCTTCTATTTGGCCAACCTTGCCAGGACCGCATGGTAGGTTAGTGGTGAGTATCCAGTATGTCGAGCCGCTCGATGGCGATGCCAGCTAAGAGGCGGGGCAAAAGGACGGCCGTTGCTGAAGACCAGTGACACCGAGGGCTACAACGCTTGGGTTCGTATCGCCAGAGCGATAAAGGAACTGGAAGAAACCGAGGCCAAAGGTCAGTTAAGCCCAGATAAGCAGTACGGTTGGCATCGGCACGATATTATTGCGCCAACAAGCGGTAACCGACCCCAGCTTCGGTGATCAATAATCGCGGAGTACTGGCGTCGGGCTCAAGCTTTTGTCGAAGCGTTCGCATTAGCACACGCAAATATTGCACGTCCTCGACATGCGCGGGGCCCCACACATCGCGTAACAACTGCTGGTGCGTTACGACCTTGCCAGCGTGACTTACAAGATATTTGAGCAAATTGTATTCTTTTGGAGATAGATGAATTTCGTTCTCGCCCAGATGCACTCGGCGGTGGACCAAATCGACACTCAGTGAGCCGCTACGAAATACGGGGGTCTCACCTGCCACCTGCAACCCGTGCCGCAATGCCGCCTTGAGCCGCGCCAACAATTCCGTCATATCGAAAGGCTTGGTGACATAATCGTCGGCGCCAAGTTCGAGAGCTCTCACCTTTCCTTCAACGTCGCTGCGGGCAGACAATATGATGATGGGCGTCAAGCCTGCTTTGCGAATTTGCTCTATCACCGCAAAGCCGTCCTGATCTGGCAATCCGAGATCCAATATAACAGCGTCCGGCTTCTGCTCTGCAAAGGCCTTCAACGCCGCAGCCCCAGTCACAGCTTCAATGCATTTGTATCCGTGCGGCGGAAGACTGGCGCGCAGAAAACGCAAAATCTACGGCTCGTCATCGACAATTAGTATTTTGGCCAGACTATGTGCCAAGGGGGACGGTCCCTTCCGCGGCAATGGGAAGCGCAATGGTCAGAATTGCCCCACTTCTGTCCGTTCTGTTCGAGGCATCAAGCTTGCCGCCAAAGGCTTCGACAAAGCCACGCGCAACCGCCAAACCGAGCCCTGTACCGGCGATCCGTTGATCCGCCGCTTTGGCGCGGTAAAACTTATCGAATATGTGAGACATCTCATCCGGTGCAATACCAAGACCTTCGTCTTCAACGGTTACCAAAACAATCTGCGCGAACGGATGGGCGGCGATGCGAATTTGTGAATCCACTGGAGAATATTTTGCTGCATTGTCGAGAAGATTTACCAATGCCTGCTCCATGAGCAATGGATCAGTGGATACCAAGGGAAGATTTGACGGCAAATCAATAATGATCTTGTGCTTGGAAAGCCGCCGCGCCAGCCGTTTTAGTGAGATTTGGACGAGTTCGCCAACATCCGTCGTCTCGGGCTTGGCGCCCACAACGCCGGCTTCAAGGCGTGACATATCCAGCAGATTTCCGACAAACCGGTCGAGGCGTTCGGCTTCTTCCCGGATCGTGGCCAATAACTCGTCGGTTTGATGAGGACTGTACAGATTCCGATTGGAAATGAGACTTGTGGCAGCACCCAGCACCGATGCGAGCGGTGTGCGCAAATTGACCGGCCCCCACTGAGTGGTCCAGTTGCGATGTTAGTTCAGTGGCGGCGTTTGCGCCACCTTGTTGCTGACCGGCGGATCGGGCGGCCAGCAGATTGCTTCTGGCGCTGGTGGCCGATATCCCAGCGATGAGTGTG
>CAIUCH010000049.1 GCA_903897605.1 uncultured Alphaproteobacteria bacterium | reverse complement strand
CCTGTTCTGGTTCTTCGGCCACCCGGAAGTGTACATCCTGATCCTGCCCGGCTTCGGCATCATCAGCCACATCGTGTCCACCTTCTCGCGCAAGCCGGTGTTCGGTTACCTGGCCATGGCCTACGCCATGGTGGCGATCGGCTTCGTCGGCTTCGTCGTGTGGGCGCACCACATGTTCACCGTCGGCATGAACGTGAACCTGCAGGCCTACTTCGTGGCAGCGACCATGATCATCGCGGTGCCCACGGGCATCAAGATCTTCAGCTGGATCGCGACCATGTGGGGCGGTTCCATCGAGTTCAAGACGCCGATGCTGTGGGCGATCGGCTTCGTCTTCCTGTTCACCGTCGGCGGCGTCACCGGCGTGGTGCTGGCCAATGCCGGCGTCGATGTCGTGCTGCAGGACACATATTATGTCGTGGCCCACTTCCATTACGTGCTGAGCCTGGGCGCCGTGTTCGCGATCTTTTCGGGTTTCTATTTCTGGTTCCCGAAATTCACCGGCTATATGTACAACGAAACCTTGGGCAAGCTGCATTTCTGGATCACCTTCGTCGGCGTCAATCTTGCCTTTTTCCCGATGCATTTCCTGGGTCTGGCCGGCATGCCGCGCCGTTATGCGGATTATCCGGATGCCTTCGCGGGTTGGAATTTCGTGGCATCGATCGGCGCCTTCATCGCCGGTTTTGGCGTCCTGATATTCCTGGCGATGCTGGCCGAAGCGTTCATGGCCAAGCGCAAGGCGGGCGACAATCCCTGGGGCGTCGGTGCGACCACCCTGGAATGGACCCTGCCGTCGCCGCCGCCATTCCATCAGTTCAACGAACTGCCGCATATCCACTAAGGATCGCTAAAGCGCATGGCCGTCATCGATGACACTCTCAGCTACGCCCGCGTCACGACCGTGGGGGATTTCTTCGCGCTGTTGAAGCCGCGCGTGATGTCCCTGGTCGTGTTCACGGGCCTGGCGGGGATCGTCGTGGCGCCCGGCCACGTCCATCCGCTTACCGCCTTCACGGCGCTGCTTTGCATCGCGCTGGCGGCGGGCGCCAGCGGGGCGCTTAACATGGCCTATGACGCCGACATTGACGGCGTGATGTCGCGCACCGCAACGCGGCCCATCCCGCTGGGCCACATCGCACGCGGCGATGCGCTGGCATTCGGCTGGACGATCTCGGCGATGTCGGTCGCCATCATGTGGCTGTTCGTCAATGCGCTGGCGGCGGGACTTCTGGCCTTCACCGTCTTCTTCTATGTCGTGGTCTATACGCTGGGTCTGAAACGCCGCACGCCGCAGAACATCGTGATCGGCGGGCTGGCGGGGGCCTTGCCGCCCGCGATCGGCTGGGCCGCGGTAACAGGCAGCCTCAGTCTTCCGCCGCTGGTGCTGGTGGCGATCATCTTCATGTGGACGCCGCCGCATTTCTGGGCGCTGTCGCTTTGGCGCTGCGAGGATTATGCCCGCGCCGGGGTGCCGATGCTGCCGGTGGTGAAAGGCAAGCCCACCACCCGCCGCCATATTTTCGTCTATGCGCTGTTGCTGGCGCCCTTGGGCGTGTTGCCGGCCTTCATTGGCCTGGGCGGCCTGCTGTACCTGGTTTTGTCGGCGACCATGGGTTTTTGGATGCTGCTGGAAGCGTTCGCCACGTTGCGCGAGCGCGACGAGGAACGCGAGCCGGCCGCCAAGCGCCTGTTTGGCGTTTCACTGCTTTATATATTCGTGCCGTTCACGGCCCTGATCGTCGAGCATCTGCTCCATCTTCCTTCGCTTTGGATGTGAGGCGATGGATGACAATTCGTTCGACAAGAACGGCAAGGCAGGGCGCGAGCGCCGCAAGCGGAACATTGCGCTGGCGCTGGCGCTGGGCGGCCTGGTGATTTTGTTTTATCTGATGTCAATCGTGCAATGGCACGGCAATACGAGCCAATAGAGAGGCTAGTTTCATGAGCGGCGATGTAAAGCACGATTATCATCTGGTCGATCCCAGCCCTTGGCCGATTGTGGGTTCCTTGGGCGCCTTCACCATGCTGACCGGCGCCGTGTTCTGGATGAACAAGGATTACACCGGCTTCTTCGGCCTGCCGGTGAACGGCCAGCCCTGGATCTTCATCATCGGCCTGGCCCTGGTGCTCTACACCATGGCGGGCTGGTGGCGGGATGTGATCCGGGAATCGGTGGTGCAGGGCCATCACACCCCGGTGGTGAAGCTGCATCTGCGCTACGGCATGCTGCTGTTCATCGCTTCGGAAGTGATGTTCTTCGTCGCCTGGTTCTGGGCCTATTTCAATTCGGCGATCTTCTTCAACGATGTCGGCATCGGCTCCTGGCCGCCCGCGGGCATCGTCACTTTGGATCCCTGGCATTTCCCGCTGCTCAATACGCTGATCCTGCTCACTTCGGGCACCACGGTGACCTGGGCGCACCATGCGCTGCAGAGCGGCGACCGCAAGGGCGCGATCCAGGGCCTGCTCATCACCGTGCTCCTGGGTGCAAGCTTCACTGGCGTGCAGGCGTACGAATACTCCCACGCCCCCTTCACCTTTGGCTTCAATCATTTGGCACTGCAGCCCTTTACGGATGCGGCGCACGCCTCGCTGGCGGCGGGCGCCGGCAATTTCGATGCCATCTATGGTTCGACCTTCTTCATGGCGACCGGCTTTCACGGCTTCCATGTTCTGATCGGCACCATCTTCCTGACAGTCTGTTTGGGCCGCGCCATCGCTGGCCAGTTCACCCCGACCCGCCATTTCGGCTTCGAGGCTGCTGCCTGGTACTGGCATTTTGTCGACGTGGTCTGGCTGTTCCTGTTCGCCTGCATCTATGTCTGGGGCCAAGGTCCGGTATCCGCTGCCTAATACGGCGCGCTGCGCTTTCATCGGCCTCTGTCCGCAATGCGGGCGGGGGCCGTTATTCGACGGCTATATCAAACTCAAACCGTCTTGCCCCACCTGTAATCTCGATTACGCCATGTTCGATGCCGGCGATGGACCGGCGGTGTTCGGCATCCTGATTGTCGGCGCCATCGTGGCGGGGCTGGCGCTGTGGGTCGAGTTCACCTTCTCGCCGCCCTATTGGGTCCATGCCGTGTTGTGGGTCCCCTTGATCGTGATCCTCAGTCTGGGATTCCTGCGGCTTTCCAAATCGACCCTGCTGGTGCTGCAATACAAGCATAAGGCGGGTGAAGGACGGCGGCGCTGATGGGCTTGCGCTTTCGTCCCTATCCCGGCTTCACCGTCGCGGCGGCGATCCTGATTGCTATTCTGATCGGGTTGGGTGCCTGGCAGCTTCAGCGCCTGCAATGGAAGCTGGGATTGATCGCGGATGTGAACGGCCATATCGCGGCGGCGCCGATCTCGCTCGATGCGGCGCTCGCGATGAAGGCCGACCAGGTTCAATATCGCCGCGTCGCCCTGACCGGCCATTTCGACAACGCCAAAGAGGCGTATGTTTTCACCACCGCCGAAGGAGGCGCGCCGGTCTATCATGTGCTGACCCCGTTCCTGACCGGCGATGGCCGCACCCTGATGGTGGATCGCGGTTATGTGCCCAAGGACAAGCTTTCGCCCGGGACGCGCACACCGGTCAGCGGCGAGACCGGATTGGTCGGCGTGTGGCGGGTGCCTGACGCCCCCGGCGCCTTCACCGCGAACCCGGATGTGGCGCGCCATATCTGGTATGCGCGCGATCTTCAGGGCATCGCCGCCGCCGATCGCATCCGGCTCACCGCGCCGGTGGTGATCGAAGCCGACGCAACGCCCAATCCCGGCGGCTGGCCCAAAGGCGGACAGACCGTCATAAGCTTCCGCAATGAGCACCTGTCCTATGCCGTGACCTGGTTCGGGCTTGCGGCGGGGCTTTTCGGCGTCTATCTCGCCTATCATATATCCAAAGGCCGGCTGCGCTGGGCTTGACCGCCCTCGAATGGCAAAGCGGTAGAGCATAGAAACGGGAAGCTGACGTGTCACAATCCAGCCAGTTCATTTCGACGCGGGGAGAAGCGCCGCAAGCCAGCTTCGCCGATGTGTTGTTGGCGGGATTGGCGCCGGATGGCGGGCTTTACATGCCCGCGGCTTGGCCGCATTTCAGCGCCGCCGAAATCGCCGGCTTCAAGGGCAAGCGCTATCAGGATGTGGCTTTTGAAATTCTGTCCCGTTTCGTCGGCGACAGCTTCACCCCGGCCGAGCTGCGCGAAGACATCGAGGCCGCTTATGCCGGTTTCGAGCGGCCGGAGATCGCGCCCCTGTCACCGATGAGCGGTAACCGCTATCTGCTGGAACTGTTTCATGGCCCGACTTTCGCTTTCAAGGATATCGCGCTCCAGATATTGGGGCGCCTGTTCGCCCGCGCGCTCAGGCAGCGTGGCGGCAAGGCCACCATCGTGGCGGCGACATCCGGTGATACCGGCTCGGCGGCGATCGCCGCGCTGGGAGGTTTGCCCAATATCGAAGTGTTCGTGCTGCACCCCAAGGGCCGGGTTAGCGAGGTGCAGCGCCGTCAGATGACCACTAGCGGTCACGCCAATGTCCATAATATCGCCCTGGAAGGCAGCTTCGACGATGCCCAGAGCATCGTGAAGGACCTGTTCGCGCAAAAGGATTTCGCGCGCGAGGTCGGCCTCACCGCCGTCAATTCGATCAACTTTGTCCGCATCGCCGCCCAGAGCGTTTATTACTTCACCGCCTCCGCGGCGCTGGAGCGGCCCGCGACCTTCATTGTTCCGACGGGCAATTTTGGCGACATCTTCGCGGGCGAGGCAGCCGAGCGCATGGGTCTGGTCGCAAAGCGGCTGGTGATCGCCACCAATTCCAACGACATCATGGCGCGCGCCTTGAATGAAGGCATCTATGCCGCCGGCGAAACGCATCACACCATCAGTCCTTCGATGGATATCCAAATGGCGTCGAATTTCGAGCGGGCCCTGTTCGAGGCCTCCGGCCGCGATGCCGGCTGGACCCGCCTGGCGATGGAAAATTTTGCCCGCGACAGGCGGTTGGATATTCCCGAGCCGGTGCTGGCGCAATTGCGCGCCCGCTATGACGCCCGTTCCACCGACGATGTCGATACATTGACCACCATCAATGCGATCGCCGGTACCTCGGGCCGCATCATCGATCCGCATACCGCCGTGGCGGTGAATGCCCTGCGCAAGCTGGGCTTTCGGGAAGAGCCGATGGTGGTCTTGTCCACCGCCCACCCCGCCAAATTCGCCGATGCGGTGACGCGTGCCATTGGCACGCCGCCGCCCATGCCGGAGGGGTTGAGGCGGGTGCTCGATCTGCCGGAAAAGCTGGAAATAATGCCCAACAAGCTTTCTTTGATTCGACAGTTCATCTCTTCTAGACTGGCGGGATGAACATAGAAATATCAAAACTTTCCAATGGCTTGACCGTTGTTACGGACCCCATGGCCAAGCTGGAAAGCGCCGCTCTGGGGGTTTGGGTCTCCACCGGCAGCCGCAACGAATTGCCGCCGGAAATGGGCCTCTCCCACATGCTCGAGCATATGGCGTTCAAAGGCACCACCAGCCGCAACGCGCGGCAGATCGCCGAGGAAATCGAAGCGGTGGGTGGCTATCTCAACGCCTATACCAGCCGCGAGCAGACCGCCTTTCATGCCCGCGTCCTCAAGAATGACGTGCCGCTGGCGCTGGATATCGTCGCCGACATACTGGTCAATCCGACCTTCGCGGCGGCGGAGTTGGAGCGCGAACGTCAGGTTGTGCTGCAGGAATTGGGTCAGGCCCGCGACACGCCCGACGACATCATCTTCGATCATCTGCAGAATGTGATCTATCGCGGCCAGCCGCTGGGTTGGTCGATCCTCGGCGAGGAAGCGACGGTGGCCGCGTTCACGCCGCGCGCCCTGCGCGACTATAGCGGACGGCAATATCGCGCCGATACCATGATCTTGGTGTCGTCCGGCGCGGTTTCGCATCGTCACATCGTGGCGATGACGGAAGAGAAATTCGCGCGCCTTGCCACCGGCAGCGCCGGGCGCACACCACCTGCGCATTATGTCGGAGGTGATATCCGGGTTGAGGACGATCTCGAACAGGCGCATGTGGTTTATGCGTTTCCGGGCGTGGCTTCGGGCGATGCGGATTTCTACGTCGCGCAGATCCACGCCATGGTGCTGGGCGGGGGAATGTCGTCCCGTCTGTTCCAGGAGGTGCGCGAAAGGCGCGGTCTCTGCTATTCGATCTATGCCTTCACCAACAATTTCCAGGACACCGGTTTCACCGGCATCTATGCCGGCACCGGCGAGACCGAGACGGCCGAGATTTCCGCGGTGATCGCGGGCGAGATGGAAGCCATGACCGGCGCCGTCAGCGAGGCTGAATTGGCGCGGGCCAAGGCACAGCTCAAATCGGGATTGCTGATGGGGCTGGAGCGGCCCGGCACCCGTGCCGAACAGATCGCCGGCCAGATCTTCACCTTTGACCGGGTGCAAAGCGTGGCCGAAATTGTTGCCCAGATCGATGCCGTGGATGGTGCCGCCCTGAAGCGCTATGGCACGGGCATCATGACTCAGCCCTCGATGGCCGCGGTCGGGCCGATCAAGAAACTCGAACGCCATGACGTCTTTGCCGCGCGCTTCGCGCATAAGCGCGAAGCGGCGGAATGATGAAACCGCCGCCGCCCGGCAAGATGAGCGCGATGATGCATTCGCGCCCGATGGCGTTCATGCGGGGACTGACCTTTCCAGGCGGCCAGCAGCCGGTCATTCGCGGCCAGGACGTCTATCTGCGCTATCCGCGCATCGGTGATTACATCAGCTGGGCGCGGCTGCGCGGCGAGAGCCGGGAATTCCTCAGCAAATGGGAGCCGGTTTGGGCCGATGACGAATTGACACGGGGCGCCTTTCGCCGCCGCATCAAGCGCTATCACAAGGAGACGCGGCTGGATTCCGCCTATGTCTTTTTTGTCTTCCGCGCCAGCGATGATGCGCTGATCGGCGGCTGCACGCTTTCCAATGTCCGGCGCGGCGTCACCCAATGCTGTGCCCTGGGCTATTGGATCGGGGCCCGTTTCGCCCGCCAGGGTTACATGTCCGATGCCGCGCGCGCGCTGATTCCCTTCGTCTTCTCCACTTTGGGTCTGCACCGCATCGAAGCGGCCTGCCTGCCGGAAAATCAGGCATCGCGGAACCTGCTCGCCAAGGCGGGGTTCCGCGAAGAGGGCCTGGCACGAAAATATCTGCTGATCAATGGCGAATGGCGCGATCACATCCAGTTCGCCCTTTTGCAAGATGAAGCTTCCTTGAAAAGCGGCGCGCGGCTAGGTTAGCCCACCATTTTAGGCCGGTTGTCAAAAAAGAGTCGGATGCGAAAACCGCTTTTCCTTGCGTTGCTCAGCTCGGCGTTGGTCAACTTGGTGTTGATCGGCTTGGCGTTGATCGGCCCGCTGCTGGCGGGCGCGGCAATGGCCGCGGACCCGCCGCATGCGGTGGATTTCGGCGGTGATGCCAATGTCGTCAATCTCAGACATGAATTGACGCCCTATCACGCCCCCAGCGGTCCGGAAGCGGATGGCTCGGTCTGGTATATGCTGGCGGTGACCAACAACAGCGTGCGGCCCGCCATTCGTGTGCTCCTGGCCGGTCAGCCGCCGCGCATGGCATTGCAGCTGCTGCCGCGCGCGTCACGGCCCGCCATCCTGGCGGTGGCGAGTTCGGATTCCGGCGTTGTTGTCGAGCCCGCCAAGGCCTATGGCGCGCGTGCCTGGCGCGTCATCATTCCACCCGTGACCCAGGTGGGTTTGGCGGTTCGGGTCGGTTATGCCGGATCGCCGCCATCGCTCCAGGCCTGGACCGAACCTGCGCTAGCGTCCCATAACCGCCAACTCGCCGTCTTCATCACCGCCGTGGGCGCGCTGATCGCCGCAGCGGCGCTGATCACCGCCGGCCTGGCGATATTGATCGGCCATGCCGCGCCGCGCTGGGTGGCGATCACATTGTTCATGCTGCTGTGGAGCTGGCTGGCGGGCACCGGGATGTTCGATGCCAGCCTCGCCACGCATATCGGAGGTCCGTATGGACTGACCGCGTTGCTGACGGCGCTGGCGCTGGCGGCGGGCGCGCGCCTGGCCGATGCGATCATACCATTGCGCGAAGTCCTGCCCAGCCGGGTGAAGCAGTTCCGCTATGCGCTCTATTTTCTCTGCGGCCTGGGCATTGCCTCTTATCTCGGCGTGCCGGGCGCCACGCTGGTGACCGATACGCTGATCGTGCCGGGAAGCGCCGCGGTCGCGGGGTATCTTTTCATATGCGGACGCCGCGGCATGCGGGCGGCGCAAGTCATTGCGCCCAGCGCCGCTGCTTTCGCGTTGGTCGCATTGGCGGCCGCCATCACCAGCCTGGGCGGTCTGGGCGAGACGCTCACGGCCCCTGCCACCACCGGCGGTTTCGCGGCGGCAGGCGCGGTGCTTCTGGCGCTGGCGGTGATCACCAGCGAAGAGATCGCGGTGCTGCCATTCCTGCACGGTTCCAAGGCCGCGCGGCTGCTGGAGGCGCATAGTGGATCCGACGAGGGGCTTGATCCGGTGGCGCCCTTTGCCAGTCTGGCCCTGGCGGCGATCGGCGCGGCGCATCAGGGCGTGTTCGACCTGGATTTTCGGGCACAGCTTTTGACCCTTTCTCCCGACGCGGCGCTGATGGCGGGACTGCCGTCCCACAAAGCGACCCTGTCGCATTCCGATTGGATGGCGCGCCTGCATCCCGAGGACCGCGACACCTATCACGATGCGTTGGAGTTGTTTCGCGATCAGCCCGGTCAGGCCTTCCGGCTGGAATTCCGCGCCCAGGGACCGGGAGGCGGATGGCGCTGGCTGGAGCTTCGCGCCAGCATCGTGACAGAGCAGGATGTGCCGTCCGATTGTCTGGGCCTGCTCAGTGACATCACCAACCGGAAGGAAGCACCGGCCATTGCGGGCGATCCGCTGACAGGTCTGGGGGGGCGGGCGGCGTTGATGGAGGCGATGGCGGATTTGGGCGCCGGGCTGGCAAGCGCGCAACTGGCATTGCTCGATCTTGATCGCTTCAAGGCCATTCATGCCAGTATCGGCGATGCCGGCGGCGATGCCATTCTTCTGCAGACCGCGCGGCGGCTGAATGAAGCGTTCGGTCGCGAGGCGCAGATTTATCGCATTGGCGGCGATGGCTTTGCGCTTCTGTTTCCCGCCGCTTCGGCCACGCCTCAATCGATCGGCGATGCCCTGATCGAATTGTGCAATCCGCCGCATCCTTACGATGGTCGCAGCATCTTCGCGCCGGCAAGCGCAGGCGTGGCCGTTGGCGAGAGCGATGCGTCCCGGCTGCTGCGCAATGCCGAACTGGCGCTTTCCGCCGCCAAGGCCCGCGGGGGCGCCTGCGCTCTGGTTTACGCGCCCAGCCTGGAGGCCCAGGCGCGCACCGATGCCGTGGCGCTGGAATCGGATCTGCGGCTGGCGATGGAGTGCGGCCAGATCGAAATTTATTATCAGCCCATCGTCCGGTTTTCGGATCGCGCCGTGGCGGGTTTCGAAGCGCTATTGCGTTGGCGCCATCCCACCAAAGGCCTGGTCGCGCCGGCGGATTTCATTGCCCATTCCGAGGAAACCGGCCTGATCGTGAATCTGGGGCGCTTCGCCTTGGAACGGGCGGCGAACGATTTGTCGCATTGGCAGCGCTATTTTCCGCTGTCGCCGCCGCTCTTTGTCAGCGTCAATCTCTCGCGCCGGCAATTGCGCGATCCGGGTTTTGAGGAATTGCTGACCGAGACCGTGCACAAAAATGCCCTGACGCAAGGAACGCTCACATTGGAAGTGACGGAAAGCGCCGTGGTGGACGATCCCAATTTGGCGGCAACCTTGACGCGGCTGAGGGGATTGGGCGCCGGCCTGGCGATGGATGACTTCGGCACCGGCGCCTCCAGCCTCAGCCAGTTCCGCGACCTGCCATTCGACACCGTCAAGATCGACAAGAGTTTTCTCACCCGCGCCGCCGACGGTGCGAGCGACCGTGACGCCGAGTTGGTGCTGCAATCCATCATCGCCCTGGCCCATGACCTCAAGCGCACCGTCGTGGTGGAAGGCGTCGAAGGCGCCGAGGATGCGGCCCGGCTGGAATCGCTGGGCTGCGCTTTCGGCCAGGGATTTTATTTCTCCCCGCCGCTCAGTCCCGCCGATACGCTAGCCTTTATCGCCCGGCATCACGATGCCACGGCGGCAACGCCTTCGTGACGAAACCGTTGATATTCACAATCCAACCGGAGATTTTCAAATGACCATCAAAGTAGGCGACAAGGTGCCTTCCGCGACGCTGATGCGGATGAAGGACGGCGGGCCAAAACCGGTTTCGACCGATGAATTGTTCAAGGGCGGGAAAGTCGCGCTTTTCGCGCTTCCCGGCGCCTTCACGCCAACCTGTTCGGCCAAGCATCTGCCCGGCTTCATCCAGCAGGCGGCTGCGTTGAAGGCCAAAGGCATCGACACCATTGCCTGTCTTTCGGTGAACGACGCCTTTGTGATGGGAGCCTGGGGCGAGGCGCAAGGCGCCGGCGGCGCGGTAATGATGCTGGCGGACGGCAATGGCGATTTCACCCGCGCCGTGGGGCTGGAAATGGACGGAACCAAGTTCGGCATGGGCAAGCGCAGCCAGCGCTATTCCATGGTGGTCGAGGACGGCGTGGTCAAGCAGTTGAACGTGGAAGCGCCGGGCGCCTTTGAAGTTTCCAGTGCCGAGCACATGCTGTCGCAGCTTTAGGCTGATTTGGACTTTCGATCGGAAAATTAAAGTTGGCGCGGGATCGCATCCCGCGCCAATTGGTCCGCCCGCTCATTCTCGACATGCCCGGAATGACCCGCGACCCAAATCCATGCCACGGACAGGTGGCGGGCCTGCTGCTCGTCCAGCGCCCGCCACAAATCCTCGTTCTTGACCGGCTTCTTGTCGGCGGTTTTCCAGCCGCGTTTCTTCCAGCCAATGATCCAGGTCCGGGCGCCATCCATCACATATTTGGAATCGGTATGGATCGTTATCTGCGCCGGCTTCTTGATCGCGCGCAGGCCTTCGATCACCGCCATCAATTCCATGCGATTGTTGGTGGTGTGCGTTTTGCCGCCCGACAATTCGCTTTCATGCGGTCCGCTGCGCAGAATGACCGCCCAGCCACCCGGTCCGGGATTTCCGGAACAAGCGCCATCCGTGAAGAGTTCGATCGGCTTATTCACAATCCATACTCGCTGGCCTGTTTTACCTTCATGTGAAAGCGCAGCCGTTTGGCATATTCGCGGGGGTCCTTGGGACGGACCAGGGCATTGGGATCGGGATTGAGCCAATCGAATAGCCGGGTCAAAAGAAATCGCAGCGCCGCGCCCCGCATCAGCACCGGCAGCGCCATCTGTTCTTCCGGGGTCAGCGGCCGGGTGGTTTGATAGGCCGCGATCAACGCTTTGCTTTTGGTGACGTTGTAGGCACCGTCGATCTCAAAACACCAACTGTTCAACATCACCGCCAGATCGTAGGCGTACATATCGTTGCAGGCGAAGTAGAAATCGATCAGGCCGGAGACTTTTTCCTGCATGAAGAGGACATTGTCGGGAAACAGGTCGGCATGAATGACGCCGGCCGGCAGGCTCCGAGGCCAGCCCCGTTCCAGGCCGCCAAGCGCTTCGCCGATCAGCTCGCCGAGATTGCGTTCCACGGCGTCGGCGCGGGCGCGCGTGGCGTCCGCCAATTCGCGCCAGCCCGCCAGACTTAGTGCATTGGTCCGGGTCAAGTTGAAATCCCGACCCGCTTCATGCAACTGCGCCAGGGCGCGGCCGGCGGCGGCGCAATGAACGGTGTCGGGTTTGCGCAGCGAGACCCCTGTCAGGAAGGTGAAGATCGCGCCCGAACGTTCCTTGAGCGTGAAGGACTGGGCGCCAGCGCGGCTGCGCAGGGGCTGCGGACAGGAAAGACCGTGGCCAGCCAGATGCTCCATCAAGCTCAGGAAAAAGGGCAGGTCCGTGGTCCTGACGCGTTTTTCGTACAGCGTGACGATGAAGGCGGCGCGATCGGTCTGCAGATAGAAATTGGAATTTTCCACCCCTTCCGCGATGCCCTTGAACGTCAGAGGCACACCGATGTCGTAAGCGGCGAGCAAGCCCTCCAGCTCTTCAAATCCGACGTCGGTATAGACCGCCATGATGCCTCGATCGTGCCGTGTGTCCGGCTGCTTCCCATAACAGGCTTAGGTGGTTAAAGTCCGCCGCCCAAAGGGAAATCGGGCCGAGAAGTCGGCCGGAGCCTTCAAAAAGTCAAGCCTGGTCCGGACCTTAACGCCCATGACGTTTTCGCGATTCCCCGTCCTTGCCGCCGGCCTTTTGCTGCTTGCGGGATGCAACACCGCCAAGGTCAACAATTGCCCGGTCTCGGTGATTCTGGCCGATGCGGCGCAGACCACCATATTCCGCCAGGGCGCGCCGCAGGATCCGTCGGGCGAGGCTTATCGGGTGGCCCTGATCGGCGCCGGCACCAGCTGTGACATCAACCGGAAGACCGGCGAAACCAATTCGAGCCTGACCCTGAACTTCCGCGCCACCCGCGCGCCTTCGGCGGACAGCGCCCATTATACCGTGCCCTATTTCGTTGCGGTGACGCGGGGCGATCTGTTGGTCGAAAAGCGCATTTTGAATGTCAGCTTCGATTTCGCGCCCGGCGCTTCGGCGGCGACATTCAGCAAATCGCCCGACGATTTCGACATCCTGCTCGAAACCGGTCATCAACCTTACGAATATCAGTTGCTTGCCGGATTTCAGATGACGCCCGCGCTGGTGGAATACAACAAGAAGACGGGCCGTTACGCGCCATGACGTCGCTGGCTGCGGATCTGTCGGGCGCGGTGGGGCAAGCCTTCGCCGCCGAGGGTTTGGACAAGGCATTTGGCTTGGTGCAGGCCTCCGACCGCCCCGATCTTGCACAATTCCAATGCAATGGCGCACTGGCGGCGGCCAAACCCGCCAAGGCCAATCCGCGTGCCATCGCCGAAAAAATCGTGGCGCGGCTCAAAGCCGATGCGCGCTTCGCCAAAGTGGAAATCGCGGGGCCGGGTTTCATCAATCTCGATTTGACTGACGCGGTGCTTGGCGAACGCATCGCCGCGCCCGAAAAGCCCACCGCGCCCAACGGCAAGACGGTGCTGATCGATTTCGGCGGCACCAATGTCGCCAAGCCCATGCATGTGGGACATCTGCGGTCCTCGGTGATCGGCGACTGCCTGCAGCGGCTGTTCCGCGCCAATGGTTGGAAGGTGGTGAGCGACATCCATCTAGGCGATTGGGGCCTCCAGATGGGCCAGTTGATTTCGGAAATCGAGGTCAAAAACATCGCGCCGCTGTATTTCGACGCCGCGTATAAAGGTCCGTACTTGGAGCAATCGCCGGTGACGATGGAGGACCTGGAAGAGCTTTATCCGGCGGCGTCCGCGGCTTGCAAGGCCGATCCCGCCAGGCTGGAAGCGGCCCGCCGCGCCACCGTGGAGCTGCAGGATGGCCGGCCCGGCTATCGCGCCTTGTGGCGCCATTTCGTGGAAGTTTCCGAAGTGGGGCTGGAACGGGAATTTTCCTCCCTGGGAATCAAATTCGATCTGTGGAAAGGCGAATCCAGCGTCCACGACCTGATCGCACCGATGCTGGACGATCTGAAGGCGCGCGGCCTGACCGAGACGCATGAAGGTGCCTTGATCATTGCCGTGGCGCGCGAGGACGACAAGAAGCCGATGCCGCCGCTGCTGCTGGTCAAATCGGATGGCGGGGTTCTTTATGGCACCACCGACATGGCGACGGTGATCGACCGCGCGCGCGAGCAGGACCCCGATCTGGTTCTTTATGTGGTGGATCATCGCCAGCATGGACATTTCGAACAAGTCTTTCGCGCCGCGGAGAAAACCGGGATCGCGGGCAAGGCGCAGTTGGAGCATATCGGTTACGGCACCATGAACGGGCCCGATGGCAAGCCGTTCAAGACCCGGGCCGGCGGGGTGATGAAGCTTTACGACCTGATCGCCATGGCGGGGGTGGAAGCGAAATCCCGTCTGGCCGAGCAAGGGCTGGGCAGCGACTACTCCGCCGAAGAGCGCGAAGCGATCGCCCAGCAGGTCGCCATTGCCACCATCAAATTCGCCGATCTCTCCAACCACCGCACCACGGATTATATTTTCGACCTGGAGCGGTTCTCGAAGTTCGAGGGCAAGACCGGACCCTATCTGCAATATGCGGCGGTGCGCATCAAATCCATCCTGCGCAAGGCCCGCGATGAGGGCCATGAACTGGGTGCGCCGGCGGTCCATTCGCCGGAGGAGCGCAACCTTGTGCTACAGCTTTTGTCGCTGGGCGACACCATGCTGGCGGCGGAACAAAAGCGTGCCCCCAATATCCTTTGCGACTATGCCTTCACCTTGGCGCAGAATTTCAGCCGCTTTTATGCCGCCCATCACATTCTATCCGAATCAGACCTGGCCTTGCGCGGGCAGCGCCTGGGCCTTTGCGCCCGGGTCCTGGAGGTGATGACCGGCACCCTGAACCTGCTGGGGATCGCGGTCCCCGAAAGAATGTGAGTAACTCCGGGGGTTTGGTGCTTTGGTTTGACTCGATAGGCCCCCCCATTATGATGCCGGCGACAGGAATGTCCGCCGTGAGGCGCCGCATTCTTGGCCAACATATGATCCCGCGCGGGAGAGACCTCTTTGCTGAGGCGCCGAAGGAGCAACCACCCCGGAAACTCTCAGGCAGAAGGACCGCGCAGGAGATGAACTTCTGGAAAGCGGCGTGCCCCGTGTTCGGGTTGCGCCCACCGAAGGGGTAACCCCGCTGCCGGAAGCATCCGTGGCACGGGGGAAATCTCTCAGGTCCCATGACAGAGGGGTCCGTGACGCCGTTTTGGCGGACGCGTGACTCCATTCTTCGGGACCTGATGGCAGATACGACGGAAATTCTGAAACAGACGCCGCTGCATGCGCTTCATCTGGAGCTGGGCGGCAAGATGGTGCCGTTCGCGGGCTATGCCATGGCGGTCCAGTATCCGGCCGGTGTCCTGAAGGAACATCTGCACACCCGCGAAAAAGCCGGACTGTTCGACGTCTCGCATATGGGCCAGGCATTCCTTAGCGGAGCGGACCCCGCGCGCGCGTTGGAAAGCGTGACGCCCGCCGACATCCAGGGCATTGCCGACGGCATGCAGCGCTATGGCCTGCTGCTGAACGACCAAGGCGGGATCAAAGACGATTTCATGACCACGCGCCTGGCCGGCGAGGCGGCGCTCTATCTGGTGGTCAATGCCGCGATGAAGGACGCGGACTTCGCCTATATCGGCGCAAGACTCAAAGATCAGGCGACGCTGGCGCCGGCGCCTACGCGCGCGCTGCTGGCGCTGCAAGGCCCGTTGGCGGCCGACGTGTTGGAGCGTTATTCGCCAGGCATTTCGCAGCTCTCCTTCATGCAGGCGAAACGGGCGAAGGTCGCCGACGCGCCTGCCATCGTCAGCCGCACCGGTTATACCGGCGAAGACGGCTTCGAGATTTCGATCGACGGCAAGGATGCCGAGCGCATCGCCCGTGCTCTTTTGGCGGAAGCCGAAGTTCTGCCGATCGGATTGGGCGCGCGCGACAGTCTCAGGCTGGAAGCGGGCCTTTGTCTCTATGGCCATGACATGGACGAAAGCGTCGATCCGGTGGAGGCCAATCTCACCTGGTCGCTCGGCAAGCGGCGCAAGGAAGCGCGCGATTTCCCGGGCGCCGAACGCATTTGCCTGCATCTTTTGAATGGCGCGGGAAAGAAACGCGTAGGCCTGCGACCAGAGGGCCGCGCCCCCGCCCGCGAAGGCACCGCGATCACCGACAAGGCGGGCAAGGTGGTGGGCCATGTTACGTCCGGCGGCTTCGGCCCTAGCCTGAATGCGCCCTTGGCGATGGGCTATGTCGAACGCGAATTTGCCGCCAACGGCACCAAGCTTGATCTGCTGGTGCGGGGCAAGGCGCTGGGCGCCGAAGTAGTACCGATGCCGTTTGTGCCGAACCGCTACAAGCGGGCCAAGAAATAAGAAGGAGTTGGATGATGAGTGAAGTGCGTTTCACCGATCAGCATGAATGGGTACGGCTCGAAGGCGACGAGGCCACGATCGGCATCACCCGCCATGCCGCCGAGCAGCTGGGCGATGTGGTATTCGTGGAATTGCCCCAGGCCGGCCGCAAGGTCGGCGCGGGCGGCGAGGCGGCGGTGGTGGAAAGCGTCAAGGCCGCGAGCGAGGTCTATGCCCCGGTGGGCGGCGAGGTCACCGCGTCCAACAGCGCCTTGGAAACCGAACCCGCCAAAGTGAACGAGGATCCGGAAGGCGCGGGATGGTTCTTCAAACTGAAACTCAGCGACAAGGCTGAATTCGCCAAACTGATGGACGAAGCGGCCTACAGGGAATTTGTGAAGGGACTTTGAAAGATGCGTTACCTGCCGCTGACCCCGGACGACCGCCGCGCCATGCTGGCGCGGATCGGCGCGCCCGACATTGACGCATTGTTCCGGGACGTGCCGCCTGAAGCGGTGGTGCCGTTGTCGGCATTCGACCTGCCAGAAACCCAGGGCGAGCTGGAAGTGGACCGCGCGCTGTCGAAACTGGCGGCCCGCAATATTGCGGCGGGTTCCGTTCCCTCCTTCTGCGGCGCGGGTGCCTACAAACATCATGTGCCGAGCGCGGTGGATCATCTGATCCAGCGTTCCGAATTTCTCACCGCCTACACGCCCTACCAACCTGAAATTGCCCAAGGCACCCTTCAGGTATTGTTCGAGTTCCAGACCCAAGTGGCGCTGCTGACGGGAATGGAATCGGCGAATGCTTCGCTCTATGACGGCTCGACCGCTACCGCCGAAGCGGTGCTGATGGCGCAGCGCCTGACGCGACGCGGCAAGGCAATTCTGTCGGGTGGCCTGCATCCTCATTATGCCGAGACGGTGGAAACCGTGGCCAGTCTCTCGGGTGAGGTTGCGCGCGCGGCGGTAATGCCGGGCAGTGCCGAGGACATTGCCGCTTTGATTGATGGCGACACCGCCTGTGTGGTGGTGCAGAGCCCGGATGTGTTCGGCCTGATTCGCAATCTTCGTCCCATCGCCGAAGCCGCCCATGCCAAGGGCGCGCTTCTGATCGCGGTGGTGACTGAGGCCGTATCCTTGGGCCTTTTGGAATCGCCAGGCGCCCAGGGCGCCGACATTGTCGCCTGCGAGGGCCAATCGATCGGCAATGGGCTGAATTTCGGCGGCCCCTATGTCGGTCTGTTCGCCGCCCGCGAAAAATTCCTGCGCCAGATGCCGGGCCGGCTCTGCGGCGAGACCGTGGATGCGGCCGGCAAGCGTGGCTTCGTGCTGACCTTGTCCACCCGCGAGCAGCATATCCGCCGCGAAAAGGCGACCAGCAATGTCTGCACCAATTCCGGCCTCTGCGCCTTGGCTTTCGCTATCCATCTTTCGCTTTTGGGCGAAGAAGGCCTGACGCGTCTGGCGCGTCTCAATCACGCCCGTGCCAGCGCCTTGGCGGACCGCTTGGCGCGTGTGCCCGGCGTGGAGCTTATGACGCCTGCCTTCTTCAATGAATTCACCTTGAAGCTTTCCAAGCCCGCCGCGCCGGTGGTGGATGCGTTGGCGGTACGCGGCGTGTTGGGCGGCGTCCCGGCCTCGCGCCTGATGCCGCATGAGGCCGTCGCAAAAAACCTTCTGATCGTGGCCGCGACGGAAACCAACACGGATGAAGATTTCGCGGCGTTCGAGACGGCGCTGGCAGAGGTGCTGACATGAGCATGAACAACCAAGGCCGCCCCTCGCAACCGGGTTCGGCCCAGGACAATGAGTTACCCACCATCTCCGGCGATCGCGGCCTGGATCTGGAAGCGCGGCTGATCTTCGAGATCGGGCGCGGCGGTGTCACCGGCGTGGATCTTCCCGATGTGAAGGTCGCCGAGGCACGGCTGGGCGGTCTGCGCCGCAAGGATGCCATCGGCCTTCCGGGGCTCAGCGAGCCGGAAGTGATTCGCCATTATGTGCGTTTGTCGCGGCAGAATTATGCCATCGACGCGGGCCTTTATCCGCTGGGCTCCTGCACCATGAAGCACAATCCGCGCCTCAATGAGAAAATGGCGCGGTTGCCGGGTTTCGGCGATCTGCATCCGCTGGCGCCGCGCGCGGCCACCCAGGGCGCGCTGACATTGATTTCGGAATTGATGACATGGCTCACCACCTTGACCGGCATGCCGGCGGTGGCGATGTCGCCCAAGGCCGGCGCCCATGGCGAATTGTGCGGCCTTCTGGCGATCCGCGCCGCGGTCGCGGCACGGGGAGAAAAGCGCGACCGTATCCTGGTTCCGGAATCGGCGCATGGCACCAATCCCGCCACGGCCGCTTTCGCGGGCTTCACGGTGGATGAAGTTCCCGCCAAGCCCGACGGCCGGGTGGATGCGGCAGCCTTGAAAGCCAAGCTCGGTCCGGATGTGGCGGCGATCATGCTCACCAATCCCAACACCTGCGGCCTGTTCGAAGGCGAAGTGATCGGCATCGCCAAGGCGGTGCATGCGGCGGGGGCATATTTTTATTGCGACGGCGCCAATTTCAACGCCATCGCGGGACGGGTGCGGCCTGGCGATCTGGGCATCGATGCGATGCACATCAATCTGCACAAGACATTCTCCACGCCCCATGGTGGCGGCGGGCCTGGGGCCGGACCGGTGGTGTTGTCCGATCGCCTGGCGGCATATGCGCCGCTTCCTTTGCTGGTGTCGGATGCAAATGGATTCCGGCTGATCGAAGATCGCGACGAATTGCCCAAAGGCGCCAAGCCGTTCGGGCGCATGTGCGCCTTCCATGGTCAGATGGGCATGTTCGTGCGGGCGTTGAGCTATATGCTCAGCCATGGCCGCGATGGCGTGCGCCAGGCCAGTGAGGATGCGGTGCTGTCGGCCAACTACATCCTGGCCTCGCTCAAGGATGTCATGAGCGCGCCGTTCGGCGATGGCCCTTGCATGCATGAAGCCCTGTTCGACGACACCTTCCTGGAAGGCAGCGGCATCACCACCCTGGATTTCGCCAAGGCGATGATCGACGAGGGCTATCACCCTATGACCATGTATTTCCCCCTGGTGGTGCATGGCGCCATGCTGATCGAGCCGACGGAATCGGAATCCAAGGAATCGCTCGACCGCTTTATCGCCGTGCTGCGCGGCCTGGCCGAGGAAGCAAAAGCCGGCAAGCGCAAACGCTTTGACGGGGCGCCTCGCTATGCGCCGCGCCGCCGGCTGGATGAAACCGCCGCGGCCAGAAAGCCCGTGCTGCGCTGGAAGCCTGATCCGCTGCCCCAGGCGGCGGAATGATGTGCTGAGCGATCAGTGCGCCAGGCGGTTGCCGGCGGCGATGGCATCATGCTCGCACATATAGGCGCCGCGCTGGGTCGTTCCGTAGCGCGGATCGCCTTTTAGAACGAAGACGTTGCCGGGCAGGGTCAGCCACACCACCATGTCGGTCGCGCAATGCTGATGCGCCATCGCTTCGCTGGCGAACTTGGTCTGGGTGAAGGCGCTCGCGCCGCCGGCGGTCAGCAGGGCAGCAAACAGAATGACGGACAATATCCTCATCGGTGGCGCGTACCCGATTCCCATGGCCGTTCAAGGTCGGTCCTCGGGCCGGGGAAATCAATCCTGGGCCTTTCGCCAAATAAAAACCCCGCCGATCGCGCGGCGGGGTCAAGTTACCAGGGGAGATATCGGAAAATCAGCTGCAGAAATGAACCTTGAAGCCGGGCGGGACCTTGGTCTTGGCGTCGCCGCAGGCTTTATCCAATTGCGCCTGGGTGAGACCCTTCACATGGGTGAGATCGGTGCCCAGGAACGAGGTGATGTTGGTTTCGGCGCCGGTCAGGTCGGCGCCTTCCAGCTTGGCGCTCGCAAGATTGGCGGCACTGAGATTGGTGCCGCGGAAACTGGCGCCGCGAAAATTGGCGAAGGACATGCACATCAAGGTGGCGTTGGCGCCGTCGAAATTGGCGCCGTGGAGATCCTTGGCCTTGACGCAGGTGTTGATCAGATCGGCGCCCGCCAGCTGGCAGCCGGGGCAATCGACGATGCCCCCTTCGATCCGGGCCACGGCGCGTGGATCGGCCTTCAGGCCTGTGTCGGCCTGGGCCGGCATCAAGGCCGAAAAGGCCACAAACAGGCCGAAAAGGAACAGGAGGCGCTTCATTTCTGTCTCAACCAGGAACATCCGCCTGGAGTGCCGCAAGCAGCATGCCAGCGCGCTTTGCGTCCAAGGAACGCACCGCCAGTCCAGGCATTACCAACCCATGGTTGTTTCCGATCCAAAACGGTCCGCGCAGATCTACGCTATGGCGGCCAATTTTCGCCACGCTGCGGACGGAACTGGATTCCAGGCGTATCGTGTGCGTTTGCTCGAGGTCGCCCGTGATCTGGAGCGCGAAGCGGCCAGGCTGGACGATCAACGCCTTCTTCCGCCAGGTTTCCGGCCCGCTTCCCGGGTCCGATAGGCGCCCTCGATATGATCCTAGAAGAAGCCGCTGATGGACTCCGCGAAAATCAGGGAATCATCGATTTCCCGCGGCACATTTTCATAGACCATGACTTTTCCGTCGGCGCGGACAATATTTTTCATCCTGCCGGGCGAAGACGTCCGGACCGCCAAGTTCTCCCTCTAGGAACAGCCGCTGGTCGAGCCGCAGGTATTGCACTTCATGCAGGTGCCGTTGCGCACCAGGGTGAAGTTGCCGCAGGCGCCGCAACTGTCGCCTTCAAAACCTTTCATCCGTGCTTCCGTGATCCGTCGGGCATGGGCTTCGCGCACTGCTTGTTTATTGGAAAGGGCCGCTTCCAGCGAGGTGACTTGCGCCCCGACCGGGTTGGACACGATCTGGGCTTCGACGCTGGCGCGAATTTCCGAAAGATCGACCAAGGCCTCTTCGTCTTCGAAATGGCCGTCCAGGACTTGGAAATGCTCTTGTTCTTCCTGCACCAGCATGCGCGGGGCGGCACCGCCCTTGACTACCGCCATCTGCTTGAGATGCCCGCGCAGATAACCCGTGGACGCCACCTTGGCGATCGCCATTTCCGAAGCGCCGCCGCCGCCGCCCGAACCGGTTCCGAGATCCTCGTCGACCGCGGGCACGACATGGGCCAGATCGGTCCGGCCCAGATAGGAGACGCCCAGCTCGCGGAAGATATAGTCGAGCACGCTGGTGGCGTTCTTGATCGAGTCATTGCCGATCACCAGGCCTGCCGGCTCGAAGCGGGTAAAGGTGAAGGCTTCGACGAATTCCTCCAGCGGAACGCCATATTGCAGGCCCACCGAAATGGCGATGGCGAAATTGTTCATCAAGCTGCGGAAAGCGGCGCCTTCCTTGTGCATGTCGATGAAGATCTCGCCCAGCCTTCCATCCTCATATTCGCCGGTATGCAGATAGACCTTGTGGCCGCCCACGATTGCCTTCTGGGTATAGCTCTTGCGGCGATGGGGAAGTTTTTCGCGGTCGCGGGAGCGGACCTTCTCGATCACGCGTTCCACGATGCGCTCGGTCACGATGGTCTGCACTGTGGTCTGGGGGGCGTGCGGCATGTCCGCGGCTTGGTCGTCCATATCGTCCTCGAAGTTGAAGGCTGTGGTGGCAAGGGGTTGCGACAGTTTGGAACCATCGCGGTAAAGCGCGTTGGCCTTCAGCCCCAGTTTCCAGGACAGCATATAGGCCTCTCCGCATTCCTTGACGGATGCCGCATTGGGCATGTTGATGGTCTTTGAGATCGCGCCCGAGACGAAGGGCTGCACCGCCGCCATCATGCGGATGTGCGCCTCCACGCTCAGGGCGCGCTTGCCGACCCTGCCGCAGGGATTGGCGCAATCGAACACCGGCAGATGCTCGGCTTTCAGGTGCGGCGCGCCTTCCAAGGTCATGGCGCCGCAGACATAGAGATTGGCGGCCTCGATATCGGTCTTGCTGTAGCCCAGGGCCTTGAGCATCTCGAAATCGGGGGCATCCATCTGCGCCGCGTCGAGCCCAAGCGCATCGCGGCAAAATTGCTCGCCTAGGGTCCATTTGTTGAAGACGAAGCGGATGTCGAAGGCGGATTCCAGCGCCGCCTCGATTTCCCCGATCTGCTCGTCGCCAAAACCCTTGGCCCTCAGGGACTCCAGGTTGAGACGGCCGGTAAAGCTTTCCAACGAGCCGTAACCCACGGCATAGGCGACGATGGCGTCGGCCTCGGCATCGCTATAGCCCAGGCTGGCCAGTGCCTCGGGCACGCAGCGGTTGATGATCTTGAAATATCCGCCGCCTGCCAAGGTCTTGAATTTCACCAGCGCGAAGTCCGGTTCGACGCCGGTGGTATCGCAATCCATCACCAAGCCGATGGTGCCGGTGGGCGCGATCACGGTGGCCTGGGCGTTGCGGAAACCGAATTCCTTGCCCATCGCCAAGGCATCGTCCCAGGCGCGCGCCGCCGCGCCCGTCAAGTCTTCTTGCTTGATGGCTTCGATATCCAGCGCCACCGGCGCAATCGCCAGCCGCTCATAGCCCGAACTTTCGCCGCGCGCGGCACGGGCATGGTTGCGCACCACCCGCAGCATCGCATCCCGGTTTGCCGCAAATTCGGGGAACGGGCCCAATTCGCCTGCCAGCTCCGCGCTGGTGGCGTAGGAGACGCCTGTCATCACCGCCGAGATCGCGCCCGCGATGGCGCGGCCCTCGCGGCTGTCATAAGGAATGCCCGCCGACATCAAGAGGCCGCCGATATTGGCGAAGCCCAGGCCCAGGGTGCGATAGTCATACGAAAGCTGTGCGATTTCCTTGGATGGGAACTGGGCCATCATCACCGAAATTTCGAGCACGATGGTCCAGAGCCGGACGCCATGCTCGAACGCCGCCACGTCGAATGTCTTGATTGTGCCTTCGGCGCCCTTGCGGAACTGCATCAAATTCAGCGACGCCAGATTGCAGGCGGTGTCGTCCAGGAACATGTATTCGCTGCACGGATTGGAGGCGCGGATTTCGCCGCCTGCCGGGCAGGTGTGCCAGTCGTTGATCGAGGTGTGAAACTGGATGCCGGGATCGGCGCAGGCCCAGGCGGCATAGGAAATCTTTTCCCACAATTCGCGCGCCGGCACGGTCTTGGCGATGCGGTCGCTGCCGCGATAGGTCAGGTTCCAGTCGGCATTTTCCAGCACCGCGTTCAGGAATTCGTCGGTCACCCGGACGGTGTTGTTGGAATTTTGCCCCGACACGGAGGTATAGGCGTCGGAATCCCAGTCGGTGTCGTAGCTGGGAAATTCAATGTCCTTGTAACCTTGGCGCGCGAAACTCACCACGCGCTCGATGTAGTTGTCGGGGATCATCGCGCCTCGGGCGGCGCGGATCTCGCGGCGCAGTGCCGGGTTCTTCTGTGGATCGAAGCAATCGCCACCCGAGCCTTCGCAATTGACGCAGGCCTTCATCACGGCCTTCAGATGCTTGGCGGCGAGCTTGGAGCCGGTGACCAGCGACGCCACCTTCTGCTCCTCGATCACTTTCCAGTCGATGAAATCCTCAATGTCGGGATGATCGATATCCACGATCACCATCTTGGCGGCGCGGCGCGTCGTGCCGCCCGATTTGATGGCGCCGGCGGCGCGGTCGCCGATCTTGAGAAAGCTCATCAGGCCGGAAGACTTGCCGCCACCGGACAGTTTCTCAGCGGAGCCGCGCAGGGTGGAGAAATTGGTGCCGGTGCCGGAGCCGTATTTGAACAGCCGCGCTTCGCGGGTCCAGAGGTCCATGATGCCGCCTTCATTGACCAGATCGTCCTTGACGCTTTGGATGAAGCAGGCATGCGGCTGCGGATGCTCATAGGCGGTGTTGGATTTGGTCAGCCGCCCGGTCTTGTGATCGACATAATAATGACCCTGGCTGGGACCATCGATGCCATAGGCCCAATGAATGCCGGTGTTGAACCATTGCGGGGAATTGGGAGCGCATTTCTGCGCCGCCAGCATGTGGCAGAGCTCGTCGTAAAAAGCCCGCGCATCGGCCTCGCCATCGAAATAGCCGCCCTTCCAACCCCAATAGGTCCAGGTGCCGGCGAGACGGTCGAAAACCTGCCGGGCGGAATGTTCGCCGGTGGTTTCGCTGCCAAGCGCCTGCTTGCGCCGGAGGAAATCGGGCACGCCCTCTTCGGGTACCGGTCTTAATTCTCGGGGCACCCCCGCCTTGCGGAAATACTTCTGCGCCAGGACATCGCAGGCGACCTGGCTCCAGCTTTCCGGCACTTCGATGCCGTCCTGGGCGAAGACGATGGAACCATCGGGATTGCGGATCTCGCTGCCAGCGGTACGGAAGGCGATGCCTTCGTAGGAGGAACGACCCTCAACCGTGAAATGGCGGCGGATGCGCATGGAACACCTCAAGAAGCGATGGAATGACCGGCCCCAGCCCCTTTTTGCGACACCTTTGGAGGACAGTTTCCCATCCGCTGGATTTTGTGGTCCGCGCGGCTGGGTGTTTTGATCCCGCCAGATTTGGTGGTCACAAGAGGTGACTGGCCCAAAGTATGGACACGGGGGCGCCAGGGCCGCAAGCGGTAAGTGGTAAACGAAACCTTACCTACCAGATCTTGTGGTCTCGGGAAGGCCCGAAAAACCGCGAGTCAAGCGGGGGGCGAAATTGGCCGCAAAAATATTTTTTGTGAATTTTCATCACAGCGTCGCGTTCGGCTTGGGACGCTTTGTGGATAAGCGAGCCGCCAGGGCCGCATGGTGGGGCGCCTGTTGGCGGCAGGACGCCCCGCCCGTATAGTCCCGCGAATCTCGCCCGCGCCCCTTGGAACCTGTCATGCCCTTCCTGAAGATGATCTTTTCCTGGTGGAATTCGGCCACTTTGGGCACGCTTTTCACCACCTGGACGCAGGGGTCGGCGGTGGGCCAGGACAATTTCGGCAACCGCTATTATCAGAACAAGGACGGCTCGCGCCGCTGGGTGCTCTACAACGGCACCGTCGAGGCCAGCCGCGTGCCGCCGGACTGGCATGGTTGGCTGCATCACACCTTTGCCGAGCCGCCCACCAAGGCGCCGCTCAGGACCCAGGTCTGGGAAATTCCGCATCAGCCCAATCTCACCGGCACCGAGGGCGCCTTGCGCCCCGAAGGTTCGTTGCAGCGCAGCGGCCAGCGGCCCCCTGCCACCGGAGACTATCAAGCATGGAAGCCGGAATAGGACGGATGCGGGAACACAATATTCCGGAGACCATCATCGGGGCGGTCGTGGTTGCGGTCGCTTTGCTGTTCGTCGCCTTTGCCTATATGCGCACCGGCAGCGGCAGTCTTTCGGGCTATGAGATCCAGGCCCGGCTGGCGAAGGTGGATGGCCTGGGCATTGGCACCGATGTGCGGCTGTCCGGCATCAAGATCGGGTCGGTGTCGGATCTTACACTCGATCCCAGGAATTATCTGGTCACGGTGCACATGAATATCCGCAATGACGTCAAGGTGCCCGACGATTCATCGCTGATCGTGACGTCGTCTGGTCTGCTGGGCAGTTCGTATATCTCGTTGACGCCGGGCGGCAGCGACAAGATGCTGGCGACCGGCGGCATGATCCAGAACAGTCAGGGCGCGGTGGATCTGATGGGCCTGGTGGGCCGCTTCATGGGAACACCCAATTCCGGCCAGCAGCCCAAGCCGCAGCAACAGGCGCCGGCGCCCAGCCCATGAAACGCATCCTGCCTGCGCTATCGCTTGTAAGTGCGGCTTTGGCCGCTCCGCTGGCCGCGGCGCCGGCGCAAACGCCAGCCGCGCCGACAACTCCGCTCACGGCCGCAGCGCCCAATATGGCCGCGGCGCCGCTTTTGACGAATGCGCCTGGCACCACCTTGATGCTGCGCGGCCTGGACAAGATCACGGGCCGGCCCACCGATATCGCCGCCGCCATCGGCAAGCCGGTACATTTCGCCACTCTCAC
Source organism: uncultured Alphaproteobacteria bacterium (assembly GCA_903897605.1). Classification (GTDB taxonomy): domain Bacteria; phylum Pseudomonadota; class Alphaproteobacteria; order Micropepsales; family Micropepsaceae; genus Rhizomicrobium. The sequence goes on along the minus strand of CAIUCH010000049.1, from coordinate 61,005 downwards.
CATCACGGCGCGCTATTGCTATTCGACGCCCGCCAGCGAGACGCCGGAAACCTCGGCCTTCATCCAGATCGACGATCAGCGCCCCGACCAGGGCGCCAAGCATGTTTTTTCCGGCTGGATGTATGCGTCCAGCCCAGGTTTGCATGGCATGGAGCATCCACTCTATGACGTGTGGGTGATCAATTGCTCCAACGGTGCGCCCAATACGCCGGTCGCGGCCATGACATCGGCAGCACCGGCAAAAGTGTCTTCGCCGGACTCGTCCGACAAGGAAGGCATCGAGGCCCTGCCGGAAGAGGCGGGGCGCTGATCTAGCGCTTCGGCCAGATCGCCTGTTGCGCGATGGCTTCGTTCAACAGGATCAGATAGTCGGCGCGGGATATCTCATGGGCGCCGAAACCTGCCAGATGCCCGGTCAGGAACTGCGTATCGAGCAAAGCGAACCCGCCCGCTCGCAGCGTTTCCACCAGATGCACCAGTGCCACCTTGGACGCGTCCCGCACGCGGGTGAACATGCTCTCGCCGAAAAAGGCCGCGCCCAGGCTAACGCCATAAAGACCGCCCACCAGCTCGCCCGACTGCCAGCACTCCACCGAATGGGCATGGCCGCCGGCATGGAGCGCCGCATAGAGCCGCAATATCTCATCATTGATCCATGTTTGTTCGCGGCCTTGCGTAGGCGCGGCGCAGGCCCGCATCACGTCGCTGAAGGCCTGATCGGTGGTGATCCCGAAGCGGGCGCTGCGTATCGTGCGCGCCAGCCGGCGCGAGACATGAAAGTCATCCAGTGGAATGATCCCCCGCTGTTCGGGCGACACCCAATAGAGCGCGGGATCGTCGCGCTTCTCAGCCATCGGGAACAGCCCCTCGGCATAAGCGCGCAACAGAATCTGTGGCGTCAGTAACGGCGCGTGCATCGTTGCGCAAGGATAGCGCAACGATGCCTTTCTTTAATACCCCCATCTGTCTGCCACGGCCGCAAGCGGCCTAGCAGACGTTCGGTACACTGACGCTACCGAACTCCCCCGCTAATGGCTTCGCCATGCGGGGGAAGAAAGCTGATGTGGGTTGAGAGTGTCTATTTTTGGTTTAAAGCCCAGGGACCGGGGCCGGAGGCCGCGAAATAGAGAAATACGAAGCTGTAAAGGATCGCGGTGGCGCCGCCATTGATCACGGGAAAGAAGCTGTGTGGACTGCCCGTAACGATGGCCCAATGACCAAGAAAATAGGCTATCGCCATTTCTCCGGAACAGATGAAGGCGGCGATGCGGCTGAAGAAGCCCAATATGATCAGCGCGCCGCCCACCAGCTCGATCATTCCGGCCCAGCCTTCGATACCCACAAAGGGTTTTGCGTCCGCGAACATGGGCATGCTGGGAAAATGCGCGATCTTGGCCAGACCGACACTGAAGAACAGCAGGCCCGCGACGATGCGCAGAAGGCTTTTTATCTGTGCGGCATAAGAATCAAGAAAACCCATGCGTGACCCCCGGTTTGTGGATCACCAGCATAACGGGAAATCGAAACTTTGCGAAAGCGCGGCGATGCAAATTGTGCCGATGCGAAGAAGAACTAGTGACCGAGGCTGGATAGGTATTTTTCGAGCCCGCCATAGCTCCAGCGTATGGCGCGAGCACAGCCTTAGTGACCGAGACGGAATAGGTATTTCTCCAGCCAATGGATGGAGTAATCGCCGTTTATAATGTCAGGCTCCCGCACCAGTTTCTGGAACAGAGGGATGGTGGTTTCGATGCCGCCCACCACCAATTCGTCCAGGGCACGACGCAGCCGCAACAAACATTCATTACGGTTGCGGGCGTGTACAATCAGCTTTCCCGCAAGACTGTCGTAGAAGGGCGGAATGCGATAGCCCGCGTAAATTGCCGAATCGAACCGCACCCCCAGGCCCCCCGGCGTATGGAATTGCGTGATCTGACCGGGTGAGGGACGGAAGGTGAAGGGGTTTTCCGCATTGATGCGGCACTCGATGGCATGGCCTTCGAAAATGATATCCTTCTGATCGAACGACAGCGGACTGCCCGCCGCGATCCGGATCTGTTCGCGTACAATGTCGATGCCGGTGATCGCTTCGGTGACGGGATGTTCGACCTGCAACCGCGTGTTCATTTCGATGAAATAGAAGCCGCCATCCTCATAGAGAAATTCGATCGTGCCGGCGCCCAGATAACCCAGCCTGGTGAGTGCCTTGGTGACGACGCTTCCGATCTCGTCGCGCTCCTGGGCGTTGAGGGCGGGACTGCCCGCTTCTTCCCAGACTTTCTGGTGCCGGCGCTGGAGCGAGCAATCGCGCTCGCCCAGATGCACGACCTTGCCATGGGCGTCCGCCAGGATTTGCACTTCGATATGGCGCGGCTTGCTGAGATATTTCTCCATATAAACGGTATCATTGCCGAAGGCCGCCTTGGCCTCCGCCCTGGCGGTGGAAAGCGCGAAGGAAAGTTCGCCGGCGCTCTTGGCCACTTTCATGCCACGGCCGCCGCCGCCGGCCGTGGCCTTGATAAGCACCGGATAGCCGATCTCTTCGGCGATTGCGGCTGCATCCGTATCCGAAACTTCGCCATCCGATCCGGGCACGGTGGGAATGCCCAGCGCCTTCACCGTCTGCTTGGCGGTGATCTTGTCACCCATCATGCGGATATGATCCGGCGTCGGACCGATGAAGGTAATGCCATGCTCCTTCACGATGTCGGCGAATTTGGCGTTTTCCGACAGGAATCCGTAACCGGGATGGATCGCCTCGGCACCGGTGATTTCGCATGCCGCGATGATGGCGGGAATGTTGAGATAGGATTGCGTGGCGGGGGCCGGTCCGACACAGACGCTTTCGTCGGCCAGCCGCACATGCATCGCATCGGCATCGGCGGTGGAATGGATCGCCACCGTGGCAATGCCCATCTCCTGGCAGGCGCGGATGACGCGAAGCGCGATTTCGCCGCGATTGGCAATGAGAATTTTCTCAAACATGCCCTAGCCGAGGATGATCAGTGTCTGGCCGAACTCGACCGGGCTGCCGTTTTCGACGCAGATTTCCTTGACCGTGCCGCCACGGGGCGCGGGGATGGGATTCATGGTCTTCATCGCCTCGACAATGAAGAGCGTGTCGCCTTCCTTGATCTGCTGGCCCACTTTGACGAAATCCGGCTTGCCCGGCTCTGGCGCGGAAAAGACCGTGCCCACCATGGGCGAGGTTACCGCGCCAGGATGGGGACCGGACAGAGGCGCCGGCGCCGTGACCGATGGGGACGCAGCTGCGGCAGGCGCGGCCGCGATGGCCGCCATCGCGCCAGCGCGGGCGACGCGGATGCGTGCGCCATTCTGCTCGACTTCGATTTCAGTGAGGCCGGTTTCCGCCAAGAGATCGGACAGCGCCCGGATGGCTTCGGCGTCGATGCCCGGCTTGTTGCCCGATAGGCGCGATTTGATGTCGTCCTTGCTGCTCATTTCTTTTTTCTCGTTTTTTCGTTCTTTGGTGAGCCGGAGAGGAGGGCTGCCACGGCATCAATCGCCAGCAGATAGCTGTTCACGCCCAGACCGGTGATGCTGCCGGTGGCGGCCTTGGCGACATAGGAAAGGTGCCGATAATGCTCGCGCCGTGCCGGATTGGAAAGATGGACTTCGATCACCGGCTGCTTCAGCATCTGCATCGCATCCAGGATCGCCACCGAGGTATGGGTGTAGCCCGCCGCGTTGAGAAGAACGCCGCAAGCGGCGACACGGGCTTCCTGCAAAAATTCAACCAGCTCGCCTTCCTTGTTGCTCTGCAGGAAGACGGTCAGCAGACCATGGGCCTTGGCGCGCGCGGCACAGAGCTTTTCGATTTCCCCCAGGGTGGCGCGGCCATAAATCTCCGGCTCCCGCGTCCCCAGCAGGTTGAGATTCGGGCCATTGATGATGTATATTGGTAAGGGCTTGGATTTGCTTGCGTTTTTTGCCATGGGTTTCCGTCAACGGAGCGGGTTCAAGCCTTATAATCGCTACGCTTCGTAACGGAAACCCTTATAGGCCGGCACTATGGCAGCAAATCTGAATGTGACCCTGAACGGCGAAGCCCGCGCCCTGGATGCCGGCCTGACGGTGAAGGCGATGCTGCAATCCTTGGGGCTCGATCCCGCCAAGATTGCGGTCGAGCGCAATCTTGAGATCGTGCCGCGCTCGGCCTACGACCAAATTGCGGTGGGCGATGGCGACCGTTTCGAGATCGTGCATTTCATCGGCGGCGGCAACGCGCCGGTGGACGTGCCGCGCCCGGACAAGCCGTTGGTGATCGCGGGCAAGACCTACAAATCCCGTCTGATCGTGGGCACCGGCAAATTCAAGACCTATGAGGACAATGCGCGGGCCTTGGAAGCCAGCGGCGCGGAAATGGTCACGGTGGCGGTTCGCCGGGTCAATCTCACCGATCCGAACCAACCCCGGTTGATCGATTTCATCGATCCGAAAAAATACACCTATCTGCCGAATACCGCCGGCTGCTTCACCGGCGAGGACGCCGTGCGCACCTTGCGTCTGGCCCGCGAGGCGGGTGGCTGGACTTTGGTGAAGCTGGAAGTGCTGGGTGAGAAAAAGCTGCTCTATCCCGACATGCTGGAGACGATACGGGCCACCGAAATGCTGACCAAGGATGGTTTCCAGGTGATGGTTTATTGCAGCGATGATCCCTTGATGGCCAAGCGGCTCGAGGATATGGGCGCGGTGGCGATCATGCCGCTGGCTTCGCCGATCGGTTCGGGCATGGGAATCCAATCCACCGTGAACATCCGGATGATCGTGGAAGACGCGAAAGTGCCGGTGATCGTGGATGCCGGCATCGGCACCGCGTCGGATGCCGCCATCGCCATGGAGCTGGGCTGCGATGCGGTAATCTCCAACACCGGCATCGCGCATGCAAAGGATCCGGTGCGGATGGCCTTGGCGATGAAGCTGGCGGTGGAGGCGGGCCGCCAGGCCTGGCTGGCCGGACGGATGCCAAAAAAAGCCTATGCCGATCCGTCCAGTCCGCTGACCGGCCTGATTTGATGTGCGAAAGGACAAGGGCATGAGGCCGGGGATTTTCGCGCTGATTGTTCTGTTGTCGGGCATATCGGCGGCGGCGGCGGCAGGCACCAATTTCCCGGCGCTTGCCGATTATCCCGCGCCCAATTGCATAAAGCCGGGAGAACAGCCGGTCATGCCGCATGCAACCCCGAAAACCGTTTCCGCCGGCGGCATGAGCATCAACACCGGCACGCGCGACGTGAGGGACTACAACAAGCAAGTTGCACAATATAATGTGGCGTTGCAGGACTATACCGTCTGCATGAATGCCTATGTCGCCAATGCGCAGGCGGACATGGACGCGATCCGCGCCAAGGTCAATCAGTCCGTCGAACAGGGCAAAGCCCCCTGATGAGTCTTAGCTGTCGGCAGCGAGGCTCTTGAGCGAGTCGTCATCCACGGCGCCCGGATGCATCACGCCGTTGACGATGAAAGTCGGCGTGCCGTCGATGCCAGCGCGCGTTGCCAGCGCCTTGCTGGCGGCGATGGCGGCATCGATTTCCGGGCTCTGCATGTCGATTTTCAGCTTGGCCATGTTCAGGTCCGCCTTCTGGGCATCGGCATAGATCATCGCTTCGTTGACCAGATCGGTCTCGTTCATCAGCGCGAAATGCAGCGCCAGATATTTGTCGGGCTGCAGCCGGGCCGCCAGCGCCACGCGGGCCGCGACAATGGAGTCCGGTCCCTTGATGGGAAATTCGATGAAGGAGAAGCGGGTATCGTTCTTGTGCCGCTGGTAGAATTTCTCCACCGCCGGCAGCGAGAGGCGGCAATAGGGGCAGTTATAATCGTAGAATTCGACCACGCTCTTCTTGGCATCGGCCGGGCCGGTGATGAAGGCGATCCTGGGATCGAAGAAGGCGGCCATGCCGATCTTCTTCATCGACATGGCGGCCTTGATTTCGTCCGCCGCTTCCTGCTGCTTTTGCAGCTTGTCGGTCATTTCCGACAGCAATTCGGGATGGCTGAGAAGATAGGCCCGGATATTGACTGTACCGCCAGGGCCACCGGCGCCGGGCAGCCAGCCCTGGCGCGCCGCCGCGAAGACGATCATCACGGCCAGGAACGCGCCGCCCACCGCACCCAATACAATATTCGTCCAGTCCCGCATTCTTGTTCCGTTTCTATCGTTGCGGTGTGGCGACCACACCGACAATGTCATTGGCGCGTTCCCAGTCTGGGGTGCCCTGATCCAACCCGCGCCGGGCGCGAATTGCAAATATGGCGGCCTGCCGCATGGCGCCGGAATTATAATAGGCTTCGGCGGTGGAAAGATTCGCCATCGGCTCGTTCTTCAACATGCTGTAGGCCTGGGCGGTTTCATACCAGGTGAAGACGTCGTCATTTTCCATAAGCGATGCGGCTTTAAGATTTTGCAAAGCCGCGTTGGCGAGCCGCGCATCCTCGGTGGCAAGTTGCGCCACCGCCAGTCCCAACCGCAATTGCGGGGCATTGGGCCTCAGATCCACCGCTTTCTGATAGACGGGGATCGCCTGCAACGGCTTGGCCATGGTGACGTAGATCTGGCCCAGCACCTCGTAGAAGAAGGGATTGTTGGGCTCGTCCTGGATCAGGCTATTGGTGGTGGAAAGCGCCTTGGCCAGATCGGGCTTGCGCATATAGATCATGGCGCGGGCATAGCGTGCCGGTTCGGAATTGTTGCTTTCGGGATAGCGGTCCAGCGCCTGCTGTACCGGAAGCGTGAATCCTGCCAGCTTGGCCTGCACCATCTCATAGGTATGGGTCACCTGCGGCGGATCCTTGACGTCACGCCAGGGCGAGGAATTGACGCCCACTTCGATGTCGGCGAGACGATCCTGGCCCACCGGATGGTCCACGGCATATTTGTCGATCTTGTAGGCGCTCTGGGCCTGTTCGATGGCGAAGCGCTCGAACGTCGAATACAGCCCCATCGGCGATTGATGCGTGGCGTTGAGCAATTTGAGGGCGATCTGGTCGGCGGTGGATTCCTGTACCCGGGTGAAGGCCGCCATCTGCGCCTGAGCAATTGCCGAGCCGGCACTCATGATCACCATGCCGGCGTCGCCAGCGCCCAGCGCCATCGCCGCGGCGCCCAGCACCATCGACAGCAGCATGGGGATCATCGCGTGCTCCATGCCCACGCCGGTGCGCGAGATATGCCCGGCCGCGATATGGCCGGTCTCATGGGCCATCACGCCGATCAGTTCATTGGGGTTTTTGCAGTAGAGGATAATGCCGCTCATGACGAAGATGTTCTGGCCTTCGGCGGCAAAGGCGTTCACGTCCGGATCGCCCACCAGATACATATGGACGGCTTGCGGATCGAGGCCGGCCGCCCGGGACAGGGGCGCCTCGAAACTTTTCAGCATGTCCTCAGTCTCGGTATCGCGCAAAAGCGAGATCCCTTGCGCATAGGCGGGCGCGGTGCCCAAACCGGTGGCAACAAGAGCGGCGGAAAATGCAAATCCGGCAGCGAAGGCAAGCCGGCGCCCGGAACGCCTGGGCAGAGGGTCTAAACGCGGCAAGACATCAGCCTCCATGAACCCCCGTTCGCGCCGAACCTAGGAGGGCCGGCGGACAAGGTCAAATCCCGGACGCGTTGCCCCGTGCCCGCCGTTCCGGCATAACCGGATCATATTTTATCCGTGGATTACAGGACCGTCATGCCGAGCTTTCGCGCCAAGCCTTTTCTCGCACTGCCGCTGGCGGCCGTCCTAGCCGGCTGTTCGTTGGGGTCGAGAGTTGAATCCACGCTGGGCTTTGGCGGCGGCTCGAATTCGAATTCGTCGCAAAGCAGCGGGTTGGCAGTCGGCGACGAACCCTATGCGGTCAAGACTGGCGCCGCGATCCTGGGGCAAGGCGGCAGCGCCGCCGACGCGGTGACCGCCATGTTCTTCGCCATGACGGCGACCTATCCGGTGGCCGCGGGTTTGGGCGGCGGCGGCATCTGCCTGATCGCCGACCCGGTGAAGGGCGTGCGGGAATTCGATTTCCTCACGCGCGCGGCAAAAAGCGGCGGCGCCTATGCGGTGCCTGGCGCGGTGCGCGGCTTCTATGATCTTCAGTCCGCGTTCGGCGCGATTCCCTGGCAACGCGATGTGGCCGGCGGCGAGGCCTATGCCGCCAGCGGCTTTCCGATAAGCCACGCCCTCTCGGCGCGCCTCGCCAATGCACAGAATGTCGTGCGGTTGGACGCGGCTTTGGCGGCGGAATTCCTGAACGAGGCGGGAGCTCCCAAAGCGGAAGGCACAGTGGTGACCGATCCGGCGCTCTCCCAGAGCTTGGGCGCTATTCGGCTCTACGGCACGGACGGCTTTTATAAAGGCGCGGTCGCGGATGAAGTCGTGCGCTATTCCGCGTCGCAGGGCGGCGCGATTTCGCTTGGCGACCTTTCCGATTATCGCACCGCCATCGTCACGCCGCGTCCGATGGTTCAGGGCGCTCTCAGCGTTTTGCTGCCGAATGCCAGCACGGGCGCCGGCGCCTTCGCCGCCTCGCTATTCGCCAATGCCGCCCGCAGCACCGATCCGGAAGGCGCGGTTGTCGCGGCGGTGCGCCAGAGCCTGACAAGCTTTGGCATCTCCGCGCTGCCGCCCGATCTGGGCGGCACCGGATTTGCCGCCATGGATCGCAATGGCCAGGCCGCAACTTGCGCCGTGACCTTGAACGGCGCCTTTGGCGGTGGGCGAAGTGCAGGCAATAGCGGTGTCCTGCTGGCCAATGCGCCCGCGACACCGGCGGGCATCGCCAGTGCTTTTCTGACACCGATAATCGCGCGCGATGGCGATGGCCATGTCGCCCTGGCGGGTGTCGGGGCCGGCGGACCGAACGGCAGCGCGGCGATCGCCTACGCGCTCCTCAAGCTTGCCTCCGGCCAGCAGCTCGGGCGCCCAGGCGATCTGCGCTCAACCGGTGCCGCGCCGATGGTGACGGTGAATGTGATTTCCTGCCAGGGCGTGTGCGTGGCACTCTCCGATCCCGGCGGCCATGGTCTGGGCGCCGCAACCGACGAGTAACTTCCCATGAAGATCCATGGCCGATGCCATTGCGGCGAACTGACCTATGAGGCTGAAGTGGATCCGGCCCAGGTCAGCATCTGTCATTGCACGGATTGCCAGATTCTGACCGGTACCGCCTATCGCGTCAGCGTACCGGCGAAAGCGGCGGATTTCCGCATCATCAGCGGCGTGCCGAAAATCTATGTGAAGACCGCGGAGAGTGGCAATGCGCGGGCCCAGGCGTTCTGCGCCACATGCGGGACGCCGATCTATGCCTCGGATGTGAATCATCCAGCCGCGTTCAATCTGCGCACCGGCGCCATCGCCGAACGCGCGCAGCTCAAACCTGTCCGCCAGATCTGGTGCCATTCCGCGCTCGCCTGGGTCCAGGATCTGGGCGGCATGGAGATGCGCGAAAGGACGTGATTTTTAGTGGCGACTATTTATCGCCACTAAAAGCGCGTTGCCACCAGCCCTTTTTGGCGGGCTTATTTCCATCGTCCTTGGGCGTGGTGTCCGGAATGTCGTCCTGCAGCGACCAGACGGGTGCGGACGGCGCCCCCGGAGCATGGCTCCTGTTGGTGGGCGTGGTGTCGATCTCATCGGGTGTGCCAAAGCGATCGGCCTCCGGCGCATAAGCGGGTGCCGCTTGGCCAGTTTCAGGAGCGCGCTCCCGTCCGCCACGGCGACCGCGCCGCCGGCGACGGCGCCGTCCACCTTCACCAGGCTGGCCAGGTGCGGCGCTGCCATTCTGTTCATTGGTGTGCCCGCCATCGCCAGATTGAAGATCGCCGGGCTCGTCATGACCGGCATCGCCACCTTCGGCGGCGACCACAGCTTCGCCTTGCGGCCTGTCGTCGTTGGCGCGCGGGTCCAGGTCGGCGCCCTCCGGGCGCGGACCGCGATCGCGGTTGCGTCCGCGTCCGCCACGGCGCCTGCGCCGGCGCTTGCCTTCATTGTCGCGGGCTTGCTGCGGTGTTTCGCGGGCTTCGCCATCGGACTGTTCGACCACCGCGTCCTCGACGTCTTCGATTTCGCTTTCTTCTTCGACTTCGACCACATCGTCGTCTGGCTCGTCGGAAGGCACGAAGCCTGCCTCAATGGAGACAGCGTGATTGCGCGGACGGTCTTCGGGGTCGCGGACGCGGACGCGGTCCAACTCGAAATGACCCGCCATCAGGCCTTCCTTGGGCTCGAAGGAAACCTCCATGCCGTATTCGGTCTCGATGCGGGCAAGTTCGCGGCGTTTCTGATTCAATGTGTAGATCGCCACATCGTTGGCAACCCGCACCGTCACCGCGCTGGCGCGGTTCTTCTCGCCTTCATCTTCCAGGGCGCGCAATACGCGCAGCGCGGTGGATTCGACGGAGCGCACGATGCCCGCGCCGCCGCAATGCGGGCAGATCACGGTGGATGAAGCGACCACGCCGGCGCGCAGACGCTGACGCGACATTTCCATCAGACCGAACTGGCTGATCTTGCCGATCTGGACACGGGCACGGTCGTTCTTCACCGCATCGCGCAGCCGCTTCTCGACCTCGCGGTCATTGCGGCCTTCTTCCATGTCGATGAAATCGATCACGATCAGTCCGGCAAGGTCGCGCAGCCGCAACTGGCGGCCCACTTCGTCGGCCGCTTCCAGATTGGTCTTGCGCGCGGTCTCCTCGATGGAATGTTCGCGGGTGGCGCGGCCGGAATTGACGTCGATGGACACCAGCGCTTCGGTCTGGTTGATGACGATATAGCCCCCCGACCGCAGCGTGACGGTCGAGGAGAACATGGCGTCGAGTTGCTGCTCGATATGCATGCGCTGAAACAGCGGCACCGTGTCCTTGTACTGATGCACATTGCGCACCTGGGTCGGCATCAGCATGCGCATGAAATCCTTGGCGTTGCGGAAGCCGGCTTCGCCTTCCACCACCACGTCCTTCACATCCTTGGTGAAAAGATCGCGGATGACGCGTTTGATCAGGTCGCCTTCCTCATAGACGCAGGCGGGCGCGTTGGACGAGAGCGTCTTTTCGCGGATCGTGTCCCACAGCCGCATCAGATATTCATAGTCGCGGCGGATCTCCAGCTTGGTGCGGTTCTCGCCCGCGGTGCGGATGATCAGCCCCATGCCTTCGGGCAATTCCAGGCCTTGCGCCGCGGATTTGAGGCGCTTGCGGTCGGCGGCGTTGGTGATCTTGCGGGAAATGCCGCCGCCGCGCGGCGTGTTGGGCATCAAAACGCAATATCGGCCTGCCAGAGACAGATAAGTGGTCAGCGCCGCGCCTTTGTTGCCGCGTTCTTCCTTGACCACCTGCACCAGAATGATCTGGCGGCGCTTGATGACTTCCTGAATCTTATAGTGCTTGCGGCGCATCCATTTCTGGGGCGGCCGCTGCATTTGCAGATTCTTTTCACCGCTTTCGCCGCCGCCGACCGCGGCTTCGCCCGCGTCGGCTTCGACGGCCTCGATGGCGCCTTCATTTTCTTGCGCCGCCTCGGCGGGGGTGTCGCCATTCGAAGCGGAATCATCCGGCGTTACCGGTTCGATCTCGCCTTCGTTTTCCTGGGCGGCTTCCGCTTCGACGATTTGCGGATCGTGGCCGTAATCGGCCTCGGCCTGCAGAGCGGCCTCGGGCTTGGAAGGGATCTCCTCCTCTTCCTCATCCTGCTCATTCTCGACGGCGGCGGCGCCGTGATTGACGAAAACATCGTCATGATCTTCATCTTCGCCAGAGACGGGCTCCTCGGCAGAAGGCCGCGGCACATCGTCGGCATCAGCCTCGTATTCGCGGGGCGGCTCGATGCTGGCGGCATCCAGGGGGACGGGGGCGGTATCGTCACCTTCCTCAAGGACGTCTTCGGCGGTTTCATCGTCCTCTTCGTCCTCGCCATCGGATTTGGCGCCGGATCCGATCTCGAAGCTTTCGATATCGTCTTCCTGGCGGCGGCGCGCCTCGGCTTCCTGTTCCGCCAGAAGCGCCTGCCGGTCGGCGACAGGGATCTGGTAATAATCGGGATGGATTTCGGAAAAGGCGAGGAAGCCCTGGCGGTTGCCGCCATATTCGACAAAGGCCGCCTGGAGCGAAGGCTCCACGCGCGTTACCTTGGCGAGATAGATGTTTCCCTTGAGCGGCCGCTTGCTGGCGGCCTCGAAGTCAAATTCCTCGACCTTGGATCCGTCGAGTACCACCACGCGGGTTTCTTCCGGGTGGTTGGCGTCTATGAGCATGCGCTTGGACATGGATATCTCCGTGGCGCGCGCAAGCGTCCCGATCGCGTTCCAACGCGAGAGGAGGGGCGGCGGCGGGCCATATTGTTGGGGGCAAGCGGCCGCCGAGGCCCGGCGGCACTGCCGCGGAGGGGATCGGATTGGGTCGCAAATTGCCGGTCATGAATAACACTTAAATTCGGGTCGCCCGGGGGCGGGGAGGCGCTGCTAGCTGCAATGGAGGGCTTCCTGCACCGTCTCAAAAAAGATTTTTGGGGAGACGGCGGGGCATCCGGACCACTGCACCTTCCGGCAATCGCCGGGTCGGAGCAGCATTGGAATCACTTGTAGGGGGCAGGTCGCCTCCCGGCAAGGGCTTGAACGGTTCCAGCTTGGAGCCATGCGGCTAACGAAGCGTAAAGATTTTAGGGTGAATTTAGCGCCATCACCTGGGGCGAGGCGGAAATTTGTTTCGAATCATGACCATAGCAGTCCTGCTGGCAGGCTTTGGGTTGGGCTGCGACGCCGCCGCTCAGCCCGCCGGGGGATCCGACGACCCCATTGGCCGCGTCCTGCGCCAGGAACAAACGGCTCCGGGCGGGCCGCCCCCCGCCACCAGCCTGCCCGTGGCTCCCACCAAGGCGCCGCCGGCCAGGGGCGCTGGACCCTCGCCCGGCGGCAATGCCGGAGGCAGTCCGCCCATCGTGCTCAGTGCCCGCATCGGCGAGCATGACGACCGTACCCGCTTTGTCATCGAACTCAGCGATCCGGTGAATTTGCGCACTTTCACGTTGACCAATCCGGATCGCGTGGTGGTGGACATGCCCGAAGTGTCCTGGCGGCTGGGCGCGCCGCCGCGTCCGTCCGGATTGGGTTCGGTCAAATCCTATCGCTATGGCGTTTTCCGCAAAGGCAATTCGCGCATGGTGATCGATCTCAACCGGCCGGTGACGGTATCGGATCCACTGGTGATCCCGCCATCGGCCGGCTTCGGTTATCGCGTGGTGATCGATCTTTTCCCCACCCAGCGCGGCAAATTCAACACCGAGGCGGGATGGCCGGCCGATCTCAAGGCGCGCGAAACCGATGCCGAACGATTGACCGCCCTGATGGAAGAGGCGCCGCGCACTGCAGGCCGCAAGGTGATCGTGATCGATCCCGGCCATGGCGGCCTGGATTCCGGCACCAATGGCGTCAACGACCTGATGGAGAAGGATCTGGTGCTGGCGGAAGGCCTCAGGCTGGCCAAGATTCTCAAAGCCGAAGGCTATGCCGTACACATGACCCGCGACAGCGATGTCTTCATCCCCTTGCCGGAACGGGTGGCGATCGCGCGCAAACTCAAGGCCGATCTGATGATCTCGCTGCATGCCGATTCCAATCCGGATTCTTCGGTGAACGGTCTTTCGATCTATACCTTGAACGATGGCCGCTCGGACCGGGAGGCGGCGGCATTGGCGAACCGCGAAAACCAGTCCGACATCATCGCGGGCGTCGATCTGTCCAGCGCCAACAGCCCGGTGGCGCCGATCCTGATCGATCTCGCCCAACGCGATACCATCAACCGCTCGTCGCGCTTCGCCGAAACCGCGCTCGGCCAACTGCACAGCGTCACCGATATCTTGTCGCGCAGCCCCCACCGTGCCGCCAGCCTGGCCGTGCTGGTGGCGCCCGATGTCCCCGCGGTGCTGATTGAATTGGGCTACCTGTCCAATCGTTCAGATGCCGCCCAGATGGATACCGAAGCCTGGCGTGGCCGGGTGGCGCAGGCCATCGCAGATGCCGTGGACCGCCATTTCGCTGCGGGATCCGCGGGAACTCCCCCATGAGGGACCCGCATTGAAAATTCCAGCCCGCGGCACGCCTCTTTTCAAGTCAAAAGGGGTACTATAAGTGAGCCCTGATCAAAGGGATCCCAGAGGATCAATGGTCCGCCGTCTTCTTGTTTATGCTGGTCTTGGCCTTGCCGCGCTTGCGGCTCTGGGTGCGCTGGCGGGTGTATTTTACATCTATACCGTGACGCGCGATCTGCCCAGCGTCGAGGCGCTGAAGAATTACAGCCCGCCCGTCACCACCCGGGTCTATGCCGGCAACGGTACGGTGCTGGGAGAATATGCGCGGGAATCGCGCATCTTCGTGCCGGCCGCCTTTATTCCCAAACGGGTCGCGCAGGCCTTCACCAGCGCCGAAGACCGCAATTTCTACAGTCATCCCGGCATCGATCCATCGGGCATCGTCCGTGCCGCGGTCAAGGATGTCGGGCTGGTGCTGGAAGGACGGCGGCCGCAAGGCGCTTCCACCATCACCCAGCAGGTGGCGCGCAATTTCCTCCTGAATTCGGATGTGAAGTTCAGCCGCAAGATCCGCGAGGCGATCCTCGCCATCCGCATCGACGCGACCTATCCCAAGGACAAGGTCCTCGAGCTTTATCTCAACGAAATCTATCTGGGCGAACACAGCTATGGCGTCGGCGCCGCGGCATTGAATTATTTCGGCAAGTCGCTGGACGATCTGGATATCGCCGAAGTCGCCTTCCTGGCGGCACTGCCCAAGGGGCCGGCCAATTACGACCCGCGCTTTAATCATGCCGCCGCGGTGGACCGCCGCAATTGGGTGATCGGCCAGATGGCGGAAAATAATTACATCACTGATGCGCAGGCCAATGCCGCCAAGGCCGAACCGTTGGTGGCCCAGATGCGCGCACTGGGCAGCCAGGCCGCGGACGTGGATTATTATGTCGAGGAAGTGCGCCGGCAGCTTTACGGCAAGTATGGCGAGAAAGCGCTTTACGATGGCGGCTTGCAGGTGCGCGCGTCGCTGGACACCAGGCTGCAGAATTATGCCGTCAGTGCCTTGCGCTCGGGCCTGGTGCGATATGACCGCCGCCATGGCTGGCGCGGTGCCAAGGTCAATATTGGCGCGGACGTAAACTGGCGCGCCCCGCTGATCAAGCTGCCCAATCAGTCGGGCATCGACACCTGGAAGCTTTCGGTGGCGCTGGGTTACGACCAGAAGGCGATCAAGATCGGCTTTGCCGACGGCACCACAGGCGTCATTCCCTATGATGGTTACAAATGGGCGCGGCGCGAATTGAAGGACGCCAATGTCGGCGCCTCGCCGCAAAAGCCGCAGGATGTGGCCAAGCCAGGTGATGCCTTATATGTCGAACAGGAAGGCAAGCCCGGCGAATATGGCCTGCGCCAGGTTCC
Source organism: uncultured Alphaproteobacteria bacterium (assembly GCA_903897605.1). Lineage (GTDB taxonomy): Bacteria > Pseudomonadota > Alphaproteobacteria > Micropepsales > Micropepsaceae > Rhizomicrobium. The sequence goes on along the minus strand of CAIUCH010000049.1, from coordinate 45,562 downwards.
GGAAATCAATGGCGCCATCGTGGCGATGGATCCGCATACCGGCCGCGTCCTGGCCCTGTCGGGCGGCTTTTCCTATGCCTCGTCGCAATTCGACCGGGCCATGCAGGCGATGCGCCAGCCCGGCTCGTCGTTCAAGCCCTTCGTTTATGCAGCGGCGCTGGACAATGGCTATACGCCTTCCTCGAAAGTCTTGGACGCGCCTTTTGTGATGGATATGGGTCCCGGTCAGGGCCTGTGGCGGCCGGAAAATTTCGAGCATGAATTTTTGGGCGACACCACGCTGCGGCGCGGCATCGAATTGTCCCGCAATGTGATGACGGTGCGGCTGGCCTATACCATCGGCATGGACAAGGTCGTTCCCTATCCGATCCGCTTCGGTGTCTATGACAAGCTGCCGCCGCTGCTGGCCAATTCGCTGGGCGCCTATGAAACCACCTTGCTAAGACTTGTCACCGGCTATTCGGAATTCGTCAATGGCGGCAAGAAGGTTCAGCCCGCCCTGATCGACCGCATCCAGGATCGCAATGGCCGCACCATCTGGCGGCATGACGCGCGCAATTGCGAAGGCTGCGACAATGGCGATTGGCGCGGGCAGGAGGAACCACTGCTCGCCGATGCCCGCGAACAGATCATGGACCCGCGCACGGCCTATCAAATCGTCTCCATGCTGGAAGGCGTGGTCCAGCGTGGCACCGGCGTTGCCGTGCGCGCGGTCGGCAAGCCCCTGGCCGGCAAGACCGGCACATCGTCCGAGGCCAAGGACACCTGGTTCATCGGCTTCTCGCCCGATCTGGCGGCCGGCGTGTTCGTGGGGTTCGACAATCCGCGGACCTTGGGCGGTCATGAACAGGGTGCCACCGCGGCAGCGCCGATTTTCCGCGATTTCATGAAAGGCGCGCTGGCCGATGCGCCGCCGACGCCGTTCCGCATCGCGCCCGGCATCGAAGAAGTTCCGATCGACTGGAAGAGCGGCATGCCGGTGCCTGAAGGCACCCCCGGTGCCATCATTGAAGCCTTCAAGGCGGGCACTGCGCCGGGTGAAGCCAATGCCGCTTCGATGGCCACGGTTACCGCCGGCGATATCGGCGCCACGCCCGTGGTCGCCGGCACGCCAGGACAGACCCCGCCAGCGCGCGGCACGGCGGGCGATATCAGCGAAGGCACTGGCGGACTTTATTGAGGCCAAGCATGGCTCTTATTGCGGAGCGGGTGCGGTTGCGGAGCTTGCTGCGCCGCCCGCGCGCGATCATGACGGCGCTGCAGCGCGGTCTGCGCGACGCCGAAGCCGGGCAAATTCTTCTTTGCGCCGCGATGGGCTGCATCATCGGAGCGGCGGTGGATCTGCTGCGCGAAGGCGTGGCCTGGCTGCATGTCTTCGACTTCGGCATTTCCGCCGATCATTATCTCAGCGAGGGAATCGGCGTCTCGCGTCTCAGGCTGCTGTTCGTGCCGGTGCTGGGCGGACTGCTGCTGGGGATCGCGGCGCGGGCGGTGCGCGCCAAGCGGCTGAACGAGATCGTCGACCCCATCGAGGCCAATGCTCTGCATGGCGGCCGCATGAGCCTGCGCGATTCGCTTTGGCTCACCTTCACCACCGTGATTTCCAACGGCGCAGGCGCCTCGCTGGGGATGGAAGCGGGCTACAGCCAGCTGGGTGCGGGGGTCTATTCCTGGCTGGGACGCTGGTTCCGGCTGCGCCGCGCATGGTCGTCCAATTTGTCCTTTACCTAACCGCACCGGGTACTTATATCCGGCATATGCGCCCCGAGACCCAACGCAGCATCGATGATATCCAGCAGGCCATCGCCCTGCTGAGGAGGCATCTTTGACTGGGACAAATCCCTGCGCCGCCTGGACGAACTGAACGCCCGCGCCGAAGACCCCACGCTCTGGAACGATCCTGCGGCCGCGCAGAAGTTGATGCGCGAGCGCCAGAAGCTCGACACCGCCTTGTCGGCGGTCCGCCAGGTGCAGAATGAACTCGCCGACGCCACGGGCCTGATCGAGATGGCGGAAGCCGATGGCGATGCGGCGATGGTGGCCGATGCGGAAGCCTCGGTGGTAACCCTGCAGAAGCGCGCCGAGCAATTGCGCCTCCAGTCCATGTTGTCGGGCGAGGCGGACGGCAATGACAGTTTCCTCGAAATTCACGCGGGCGCTGGCGGTACGGAGAGCCAGGATTGGGCCTCGATGCTGTTCCGCATGTATATGCGTTGGGCCGAGCAACATGGCTACAAGCTGCAATTGATCGAGGAAAGCGAAGGCGAGGGCGCCGGGTTGAAATCCGCCACCTTGCTGGTCAAGGGCGAAAACGCCTATGGCTGGCTCAAGACCGAAGCAGGGGTGCATCGGCTGGTGCGCATCTCGCCGTTCGATTCCAACGCCCGGCGGCATACATCGTTCTCGAGCGTCACGGTTTATCCCCTGATCGATCAGTCGATCGAAATCGATATTCCGGAAAAGGATGTCCGCATCGACGTCTACCGCGCCAGCGGTGCCGGCGGCCAGCATGTCAACAAGACCGAAAGCGCCGTCCGCATCACCCATCTTCCCACCGGCATCGCGGTCGCCAGCCAATCGGAGCGCAGCCAGCATCAGAACCGGGCGATCTGTTGGGACATGCTGAAATCCCGGCTCTATGAAATCGAACTGGAAAAGAAAAAGGCCGAGACCGGCGCCTTTGTCGGCGAGAAGTCCGAGATCGGCTGGGGCCACCAGATCCGTTCCTATGTGCTGCAGCCCTATCAGCTGGTGAAGGATCTGCGCACCGGCGTGGAAAGCCGCATCCCTCAGGATGTGCTGGACGGCGACCTCGATCCCTTCATGGCCGCGGCGTTGGCGCAGGAAGTTGGCGGCAAGCCGAAAGAGAAAATCGAAGACCTGGAATAGGCTCGCGCCGCCGGCGACGGTATTGACCTATGTTGCCGTACGCGGCGTCAGACTGACCAAGCCTGTCTGGATCGGATGGGGCTGTTGCGGCGTGATCTGATGCGGCTTTCTTGCTTCCTCGCCGAGAGGATTATCGGAGTGTTTGCAATGGCCTTCGAAAAAGGCGCCGGCTTCGACCGCAAAGGCTTCCGCCAGGATATCGCCTTCGACATGGGCGGTGGCGCACAATTGGATCTTGTGGGCATGGATGCGGCCGATCACCCGGCCGCGCACCGTTACATCCTCTGACCAGATCTGGCCGCGAACTTCCGCGCGTTCGCCAATCACCAGGCTTGCGCTGCGCACATCGCCTTCCACTTTGCCGTCGATCTGCATGTCGCCGCTGGTGTTGAGCGTGCCCGCCACCACCAGATCGGCGCTGACGATTGAAGGCACCGAACCGGATCGGCCAATCCGCTTTGCCGGGATCGGAGCCGGACCAATGGTCAGCGGCGGTGGCGCATTGTCTTTGCTTTTGCTAGAGAACATGACGGCCTGCTTCTATGAAATTGACCGGATTCCGCACGGTTTCGTCATACCAGACCTCATAATGCACATGCGGTCCGGTGCTGCGGCCGGTGGAACCCAGACGTCCGATCGCCGCACCCTTGTCGACTTTCATGCCGACCCGCACAGTGATCGTGGAAAGGTGACCATATCGTGTATGAATTCCCAGGCCGTGATCGATTTCCACCATGTTGCCATAGCCACCACGGTTCCCAACGAATGTGACAATTCCCGGCGCGGTGGCGTGTACCTGCGCCCCCCACGGCCCGGCAAAATCGATCCCGGAATGGAACGCATAGCGGCGCGTGAACGGATCGATGCGGGCGCCAAAACCGCTGCTGCGGTCAAAGCCCGCGCCGTTGACCGGCATGGAAAGCGGAATATGGCCCATCTCGAAGGACAATTCATTCAGCTGCCCCAAAACGGCACTGGCGCGCAGATAGCTGGCGTTGAAGGCGGGATCCTTGATGCCGTTCACCTGCAGGCGGTCGAGCGGTATTTCGGGGCCGCCCACGCCTTCGCTGTCCGCGATCTTGTGTTGGAACTGATCGGGATTGATGCCGGTGCGGCGCACGATCTCCCGCAAGGCGATCACATCGCCCGACAGCGCGTCCTGGGTCTTGCCCATCACCAGGCTTTCCGAATTCCCCATCGCCGCGACACGTGAGGTCTGTTCGGCCAGAGCCCGCAATCCCGGATGCTGGGCATAAACTGCCGATAGCGCGATCGCGTTTTTCGGGGGGCGGGCGAAGATCGCCGCCGCCATCTTTCGCAGTCCCGCGAACGCGTCATTCAACAGGCTGGCATGGACCGGTTTGGCCGTTCGCGGCTGGGGCGCGGCCGGTCCCGGCATGACAGAGAGCGTGCTGCCGGTATCGACGTCATTACCGAAATTTCCTTGTGCGCTGCCCGGCGCCTCGATGCTGTCTGCGGGCCCGCCTTCATCCATGCTGGCGGTTGCCGGCAGGTTCGCCAACGGCGTCGCGATCGCGTCATGGCCGGGACCCACCGACGATTCCACCTGCGCCTTGCGGCTGAGGAAATTGCCGATGGTGTTCTGCTTGGTCTGGAGTTCATCGGCGGTGGCCTTGAACTTGTCCTCGGCGCCGACCAGCGCGCCGTTCAATTCGTCATAGGAGATCTGCAGATCGGCGAGGCGATTTTCATAGGCCGTCTGCATTTCCTGAAAGCGATGATCCTTGGCGGTGATGATGCGATCCTTGAAGATCACATTGACGGTGGCAAACGCCACCCAGCCCAGGAAAATCAGGGTAAGGCCGGCCAAGGTGGCCTGCAGTGACGGCCCGAACGTGAAGAACTGCACCCGCCCATCGCTGCGGATATAAATCTGCCGCTCCGGGAAAGTCTCATGGATCCAGATCCAGACCCGCTCGATCAAAGTGGCGGTCATCGGTGGCGTGCTTTCGGACATGCTGTCATGCGGCGAGGCTTCACGGCCGCGCTTCTTGCCAATCCGCTGCCAGAAAAACGATCGCGAGGCCAGGCGCGGTCCGAACCGCCAATTGAGTTTCACAGTTTTTTGGCCGCTGCGAGCACGGCCTCCACATGTCCGGGGACTTTGACTTTGTGCCAGGCTTCCACGATCACGCCCTTGGCATCGACCAGAAAGGTCGCCCGCTCTATTCCCATATACTTGCGGCCATACAAGCTCTTCTGGAGCCACACGCCCCAATCCTGCGCCATCTTGATATCGGGGTCGGAGGCCAAGGTGAGTTTGAGCTTGTGTTTTTTGCGGAATTTTTCGTGTGACGCCAAACTGTCCTTGGAAACCCCGATCACCGGAATGCCCAGCTTGGCGAATTTGGCAGCGGCGGTGGAAAAATCCACCGCTTCCCGGGTACATCCCGAGGTGTCGTCCTTGGGGTAGAAATAGAGCACAAACGGTGTGCCCTTGAGGGAGGCGCGCGATACCTCGCCCCCATCGTCGGTCGCAAGTTTGAAGGTTGGGGTCTTGTCGCCTGCTTCCAAAGTCATGCCGCCATCAGCCCAAAAAATGCCGTTAGGCTTAACTTAGGGGGACCCGTAAGGCCGGTGCAACCCGTAAATATCTTTACAAGATGCTGGGTTGTCTGCCCTTTTTAGGCCCAACACTTGCGATAATGTTTCCGCTTTCCAGCCCGGACCAGCCCCTTTGAGATTGCCTTTCGCCAACATCATCAAGGCTCACCACATCAGCGGCGCCGCCATTTGCGTGGGCGGCCTGGTGGCGGCCATGGTGTTTTTCGTGGTCGGTGCGGGCATTCGCCTCCTGCTGGGACCGGTTTCGCTGGGACCTCTGCAGGGAACTCTGGCCGGCGCGATCCGGCAGGCGCTGCCCGGCATCACGCTTCAATATGACCAGGCCGCGATTGAGTGGAGCCGCGACGAAGGTAAGGTCAATCTGGTGGTGCTGGGCGCCAAAATTCTCGACAGCAAGGGCCGTGTCGTCGCCGACGCGCCAAAGGCCGACATCTCGCTGGCGGCGCGGCCCTTCCTCTCCGGCCAGGTGCAAGTGCAACGCATTACGCTGGTCGGTGTGCAACTTACCCTGGTGCACATGAAGGAAGGCGGCATTCGACTAGGCGCCGAGGGCGATAAGGCCGCCAATGATGTCCTGACGCGCCTCAACGATGTGATCGAGGCCAAAGGCTCCACGACCGGATTGCAAAGCTTCGCGGTTCGCAACGCACGCCTTGCAGTGATCGACGAGGCCACCGGGCTGCATGCGGTCGCGCCCAAAGCCAGCCTGGCAATGGCGGCAAAAGGCGATGCCATCGCATTGCATTTCGATGCCGATGTGATGGTTTCCGGCAGGACTGCCCATGTCAAAGCCGATGTCACCTTGCCGCCGGATAAGGGACCGATCAACGGCACGGCGCTGGTCACCGGCCTTGATCTGCGTGGGTTGGCCGCCAACGCCGCCTTGTTCAGCCCTCTGAAAGACATCGCATTGTCGGTCAACCTGGCCGCACGTTTTAGCGTGGCGCCCGGCGCGCATATCACCCGCGCCGATTTTGACGTGACGGCGGTCGGTGAACTGCCGCTGAAGGCGTTGAAGGGCGGCGTGCTGCATGCGCGCCAGCTGCATATCAATGGCAACTATGACGGCGTGAAGAACCATCTTGCGCTGAACCAGGCATCGTTCGACACCCGCGAAGGCATCATGCGTTTCAAGGGCGGGGCGGATTTTCATTATGATCAGCAAGGGCTGAGCAGTATCAGCGCCGGACTTTCCTCCTCGCGTATCGCGCTCAACATGCCGGGCATCTTTGCCGATGCCGTGGGCTTTCAGTCTCTGCAGCTTGACGGCGATTACCAGGTCGCGTCCCGCACGCTCAATGTCGCGCACGCCAACCTGATCGCGCCTGCCTTCGCATTGTCCGCCAACGGCAGCATCACCTTGGGCGCGGACGGTCAGGCGCCTGGGCTGGACCTCACGGGCAGGCTGGCGCCGCTGCCGGTGCGCACCTTGCTGCATTATTGGCCATTGCCGGCGGTGGCGGGCGCGCGCGAGTGGATTGCCGCCAATATCTTCGCCGGCTCATTGGGGCCGATGAGTTTTGAAACGCATTTCCCGGTCGGGTTGCTGGATCAGGATGTCTTGCCCGACGATTCCGTCAAACTCACCTTCCTGATGACCGGCGTGGAAGGCAGCTACGTCAAAGGCCTTACCCACGTGACGGGTGTCTCCGGCAATGCCACTTTGCTGGGCGACACTTTTACCGCCGATTTCGATGGCGGGCATGTCGGCAATTTGACGGTTCGCGGCGGCCATGCCGTGATTCCCACTTTGCATGTCCACGGAACGGCAGGGCAATTTACCGCTCATGTCGATGGCCAGATGCCGGAGATCATGACCCTTATCGATATGAAGCCGCTGGGTTATCCCACCCGTTTCGGCATCGATCCCAGGCAGACCAAGGGATCCGCCAGCGCCGATCTCGCCTTCACTGTCCCCATGCTCCAGGATCTTGCGGTGGACGCGGTGGGAATTTCCGTCAAGGCACAGGTGAGCGATTTTGCCGTGGCGCTGGGGCGCTTGAAGCTCGCCAATGGCGCGGTCAATTTCGATATCGACAACGCACATCTGCACCAGACCGGCGCCGTCTCGCTCGCCGATGCGCGCCTGACGATCGACTGGGTGGAGGACTTCAGGACCGCGCAGCCCATCACCACCCGGATTAGCGCCAAAGGCGTGATGACCGATGCGGCGCGCCAATCCTTAAGCGTGGGATTGCAGAACATCCTGACCGGGCCGGTCATGACAAATGCCGATATTCAGGGCCATCGCGGCCAACTCACCACAGCGGATGTCTCTTTGGATCTTACCAATGCGGCATTGGCAATTCCCATTCTGCATCTGGGCAAGCAGCCCGGCCAGGCGGCGGCCGGCCACATCATGGTCAATTTCGGGCCCGGCGACATCATCCATGACGAAGTCATCCGTGTGACCGGCCCCAATATTGCCGCCAATGGCACCGCCAATTTCGACCGCGCCGGATCGCTCGCGGTGCTGAGCTTCGCCTCGGCCAAAATGGGTCCCTTGAACGATCTGTCCTTCACGCTCACGCGTAGCGCCGCGGGCGACGATTATGTGCTGCGGGGTCATTCCCTGGACGGCTCGCTGATCGGGCGCAATGTGGGTGACGTGAGTGGCACCACCGTGAGCGGCCAGACCACCCGGGACGATACACCGACCGGGCCGTTTCACATCGATGCCAAGCTCGACCGGCTTGCGATGCGCGATGGCGTCGCGATCGCGCCGTTCAATCTCGATCTTGCCGGGATCGGCAACCGTCCGTCAGCTCTGTCCTTCTCGGGCGGCATCGGCAAGGCGATGATCGGCGGCGACATCGAGAACAGCGCGGCTGGCCGCAAGTTGACGCTCAATGCCGGCGATGCCGGCCAATTGATCCGGGGCCTGTTCGACTTCCAGAGCATCAAGGGCGGAAAACTCAAGCTGGTCGCGACCCTGCCCGGCGGGGCCAATGATCCTGAATCTGGCACAACCACGCCGGATTATCAGGGCACGCTCGACATCGACGATTTCCAAGTCGTGAATCAGCCCTTGCTGGCGCGTCTCTTCTCGGCGGGCTCGCTGACCGGCATGGGCGATCTGATGGGCGGCGACGGGATCTCGATCGAAAACCTGAACATGCCATTCTCATCCAAGAACAATGTCGTCAGCGTGCACGATGCCCGGGTGCGTGGCCGCGCCATCGGCGCCACGGCAGACGGTTATATCGACAGGCCCAAAAATCAGGTCGCGCTGAAAGGTTCGCTGGTGCCCGCCTATGGGCTCAACTCGGTATTGGGCAATATTCCCCTGCTGGGCGATGTGCTGGTGTCGAAGAAAGGCGAAGGCGTGTTCGGCGTCACCTATTCGGCTACCGGCAATGCCGATCAACCCAAGATCGACGTCAATCCCCTGTCGGTGCTGACGCCGGGTATCCTGCGCCGGATATTCGAAGGCCATATGCCGACGGCGGCCAATGCACCGTCGAACGCGCCGGCCACGACGCCAAAGGTGTCGCCTAACTAGGCTGGCTTCACCAGGACGTGCTTTTTCTTGCCGCTGGAGAGCTTCAGAACGCCATCCGCGTTGAGCGATGACGCATCTACCACCAGCCGGGGATCGCTGATTGCTACATCGTTCAGTTTCAATCCATTGTTGGCGATCGTGAGGAGCGTTTTGCCGACGGCAAACGAAATGGTCCAGCGGACCATTTCGAGCGACGAACGCCCGAAGCGCAAGCGAAGGGCGCGCGCGGGTTATACTGGTTTTACTAGTACGATCTTCTTCTTGCCGTACTGCACTTTGAAAGCGCCTGTCTGAGGGTCAATCTCGTTTCGATTGAACAGGCGGGTGTGTTGTTCAACGAGCACATCATTTATCCGGACAGCGTTTTCGTCAATTTTTCGACGAGCATCCGATAGTGATGAAGCGAGCCCCGAAGCTTTCAATAATGCTGCCGCTGTTCGAAGATCGAAGCTCTGTCCGCTAGAGACGTCTCCTTCCGACCAACTCCACTCAATCGTTGGCAAACCAATGGACGCGCCTTCTTCAAATGCCCGCCGCGCGGTTTCGGCGGCGCGTTCCGCCGCGTCCAGGCCGTGCAGGATCGCGGTGGCCCCGGTGGCCAAGGCTTTTTTTGCGTCGTTCAGTTCCGCGCCTTGCAGTTGCTCCAGCCGCGCAATCTCGGATTCCGCCATGTCGGTGAAGAGGCGCAGGAAACGGCCGACATCGCCATCCTCGGTGTTGCGCCAGAACTGCCAGTAATCATAGACGCTGAGCAAGTCTTGGTTCAGCCACACTGCCCCCGTCGCGGTCTTGCCCATCTTGGCGCCCGAGGAGGTGGTGATCAGCGGCGTGGTCAATCCGAAAAGCTGTGCACTTTCCATGCGCCGCCCCAGTTCAATGCCGGAAACGACATTGCCCCACTGGTCCGAGCCGGAGGATTGCAGGCGGCAGCCATAGCGCTTGTACAATTCGACAAAGTCATAGGCCTGCATGATGGAATAATTGAATTCCAGGAATGACATGGGCTGGTCGCGCTCAAGCCGCAACCGCACGCTGTCCATGGTCAGCATGCGGTTGACCGAGAAATGCCGTCCCACTTCGCGCAGGAAGGGAATGTATTCCAGCTTGTCCAGCCATTCGGCATTGTCCACCATGATGGCGTCCGACGGCCCGTCGCCGAATTTCAGCAGATGCTTCACGCCGTTCAGCATGGATTGCTTGTTGGCGTTGATCTGATCGGGCGTCAGGATCAGCCGCGTCTCGTCTTTGCCGGACGGATCGCCCGCCTTGGTGGTGCCGCCGCCCATCAACAGGATCGGGCGATGGCCCGCCTGCTGCAGCCGGCGCAAAGTCATCAACTGCACCAGATTGCCGATATGCATGGACTTGGCGGTGCAGTCGAACCCAATATAGGCGGTGACGCGCTCACGCCCGAACAGCGCGTCGAGATCGCTCGGCGCGGAACAATCGTAATAGGCTCCGCGGGCGGCGAAGGTCTTCAGAAACGCGGACTGGAATTGCGGGGCGGCGGGCATGGTATAGGCTCTGGCTTTCTTCCCCCGCATAGCCAAGCTATCGGCGAGAGAAGATGTCCTAGCCAGGGTGAGGCGAAGCCGGCCCGAGCTGAGACAGTTGGGGGATCAACGTGCCAGACGGGCCATAGCATAAATGCCGGAAATCTCGAAAGTCATTGGCCTGATGAGCGGGACCTCGCTGGACGGCGTCGATGCCGCCCTGATCGAGACCGATGGCGAGGATATCGCCCGGCCTCTGGCCAGCCTCACAATTCCCTATGACGCGCCCACCCGGGCCTTGCTGCGCGCCGCGCTGGAAGAGGCCCGCGGCGTGGCCGAGGGTGCACCCGTGCCCTATGCCATTCGCGACGCCGAACGGCATCTCACCGAAGCCCATGCCGAAGCCGTCAAGGCACTGTTGAAGAAGGCCGGATTGACGCCGGGCCAGGTCGCGCTGGTGGGTTTTCACGGCCAGACCATTCTGCACCGGCCGGAGCGTCACTGGACCTGGCAGATCGGCGATGGCGCGGTGCTGGCCCGGATGATCGGGATCGATGTGGTCAATGATTTTCGCACCGCCGATGTCCAGGCGGGCGGCCAGGGTGCACCGCTGATGCCTCTGTATCATGCGGTTCTGGCCAGGCGGTCGGGACTGCCCACGCCGCTGGTCCTTAGCAACATCGGCGGGGTCGCGCAGGTCACTTATATATCCGGCGACACGGTGATCGCCTTCGATACCGGTCCCGGCAACGCGCCGATCGATGACTGGATGCACCGACATAGCGGCAAGCCCGTGGACGAGGATGGCGCCTTTGCACGGACCGGAAAAGTGAACGACGCGGCGTTGGCCAAGATGCTGGGCAATCCCTTCTTCGACCGTCCACCGGCCAAGTCGCTGGACCGGCTGGATTTCGGCAGCGAGGCGGTCGAAGGCCTGTCGCCGCAGGATGGGGCGGCGACCTTGACCGCCTTTACCGCCGCATCCCTGGCGCGGGCGCGAGAACATTTTCCCGAACCGGCCGCGATCTGGATCATTTCCGGCGGCGGACGGCACAACACATTTATGATGGATCAGCTTAGGGCCCGGGTAAACGCGCCGGTCCTGACGGCCAAGGATGCCGGCTGGGATGGCGATGCCATGGAAGCGGAAGGCTTCGCCTATCTGGCAATGCGCTCGAAAAAAGGGTTGCCGCTCTCGCTGCCCACCACCACGGGCGTCAAGCAGCCGATGACCGGCGGCAGATATCATCGTAAGAGTTGAGCATCCTGCGCAGAGCAGGCGCGAAGATTTTTGTGATCTGAGCAGGAGCGAGGAGCGACGTGTACAAATAGTACATGAGCGACGAGCGACGAACTCAGGACGCAAAAAAGATCGCGCCTACCGGCCTTCGCGCGGCTTGCTCATCATGTTGGAGACATACTCTTTCACCGTCTCCACCACATCGGCTTCATGCTTGTCGAAGAAATGGTTGGCACCTTCGATCTTGTTGTAGGTGATCTTGATGCCTTTCTGGGCGGTGAGGCGATCCACCAATTTCTGAACATCGGCTTCCGGCACCACATTGTCCTTGGTGCCATGCACGATCAGGCCCGAAGCCGGGCAGGGTGCCAGGAAGGCGAAGTCATACATGCTGGCAGGCGGGGCGATGGAAACGAAGCCGGTGATCTCGGGCCGGCGCATCAAAAGCTGCATGCCGATCCAGGCGCCGAACGAGATGCCGCAGACCCAGACATTCGAGGGATTGGGATAAAGCGTGTTCATCCAATCCAATATCGCGGCGGCGTCGGACAATTCGCCTGAGCCATTGTCGAAGCTGCCCTGGCTACGTCCCACGCCGCGGAAATTGAACCGCACGGTGGTGCAGCCCAAACCGTGGAACATATGAAACAGTTCATAGACCAGCGGATTGTTCATCGTTCCGCCGAATTGGGGGTGCGGGTGCAGCACCAGCGCCATGGGCGCGCCGGGCGCCTTTTGGCGCTGATAGCGGGCTTCGATGCGGCCGGCCGAACCGGGGAGAATAATGTCAGGCATGGGTTTTTCCTGCCGGATGGCGGGCCTGCAGCATTAGCATAGCGGAGTACTCGGGTTTTCGTTCGCAGATGTCATAAGAAAACTGTTAATTTTCAATGACTTAGTAAACGACAGGTGGTAAAACGGGTTAATACTTGACCGTGTCGGTCGGGAAATCTATATCCCTCCTGCTGGAATTCAGGCTTTTTTCCAGGGCGGGCCGCGCTTCTTACACCAAGCGGTCCTGAAGCCCCAAGAAAAAACGCCATCATTTGAAGGAGATCGGTCATGCGATTGAGCACCAAAGGACGCTATGCGGTGATGGCGATGGCCGATCTGGCCGGACACGCGCCGGAATCCATTGGTCAATCAAAGCCGGTGGCGCTGGCGGATATCGCCGAACGCCAGGACATTTCCCTTTCCTATCTGGAGCAGCTTTTTGCCAAGCTCCGGCGCGGCGGGTTGGTCACCAGCGTGCGCGGTCCCGGCGGCGGTTATCGCCTGGCCCGGCCTTCAGCCGAATTGCGCATCGCCGACATCATCGTGGCAGTGGATGAGCCGATCGCGGCGACGCGTTGCCGGCCGGATGGCTCCAAGGGTTGCACCAAGACCGGCGCGCGCTGCGTTACCCATGATCTGTGGGAGGAACTGGGTCAGCAGATCCATGTCTTCCTGTCATCGGTTTCGCTCGCGGATGTGGTGGAGCGTCGGGTGCTGGGCCGGTCGCGCCCCTGCAATGATTTTGAAGGCAGCGACACGGGCAGCCAGAGCGCAGCGGCTGATTCTGAAGCAGCCTGAGCCACATGCCCTATTGCGATCATAACGCGACTGCGCCGTTGCGCCCGTCTTGCCGGGACGCGATCACGCATGCGCTGACCGTCACGGGCAATCCGTCTTCGGTGCATGCGCATGGCCGTGCGGCGCGCGCGATCGTGGAAAACGCGCGGGAACAGGTGGCACGGCTGGTTGCCGCGAAGCCCGATCAGGTGATCTTTACCAGCGGCGCCACCGAAGCCAATGCGCTGGCCTTGTGGGGCGCGGTGGAAGGCGCCATCGATCAAGGCGAGACGGAAAAAGTGGCACGCATCACGCGGCTGTTTGTCGGCGCCATCGAGCACAGCTCCGTGTTGAAGTCAGCGCAGGCGGTTGCCGAACGGGTCGCGGGCGTGCGGCTTGAGACGGTACCGGTGACAGTGGAAGGCGTGCTGGATGTCGAGGCGCTTCGCATCGCGTTGCGCGAGGGCAAGGGCCGCGCCCTGGTGGCGGTGATGGCGGCAAACAACGAAACCGGTGTGGTGCAGTCCATCGCGGATATCTCAGCGCTTTGCCGGGAGGCCGGCGCGCTGTTGCTGGTGGATGCGGTGACGGCCGCAGGCAAGATCGATCTCGACGCGGGACTTTGCGATTATCTGACGCTTTCGGCGCACAAGCTCGGCGGACCCCAGGGCGTCGGCGCGCTGGTGGTGCGCGATGGTGCACCGCTTGTTCCACAACTGACCGGCGGCGGGCAGCAAAAGGGCCTGCGCGCTGGAACCGAAAATCTGTCTGGCATCGCCGGGTTCGGCGCGGCGGCAAAGGCGGTTCTGGCGGATGCCGGCGAGCGCGCCCGTATTGCCTCGGTTCGCGCTCATTTCGAGCGTGCGCTCCGGGCAGCGCTGCCGCGGATCGTGATCTTTGGCGCCGGCGCGCCGCGGCTGGACAACACCTCCAATGTCGCGCTGCCTGGACTGACCTCTGAGAATATCGTCATCGCGCTCGATCTCGACGGCGTGATGGTCAGCTCAGGCTCCTCCTGCTCATCGGGCAAGATTGCGCCTTCGCATGTGCTATCCGCGATGGGCGTGGCCGACGAACTCGCCGGAGCATCTATCCGCGTCAGTTTCGGCTGGGATTCGACCAATGAAGATGCGAATGCCGTCGTGGCGTCGCTTGTGAAACTTGCGTCACGGGCTCGCGCCCGTGCGGCCGCGTGAGGATAGACATGTCGTCCGCTGCACTCGAAACCAAGGAAACCGTCGCCGGACTGGGCGAAAAATACAAATACGGCTTCGTCACCGATATCGAGATGGAGCGTGCGCCCAAGGGCCTGTCCGAGGATACGGTTCGCTACATCTCGGCAAAAAAAGGCGAACAGGAATGGATGCTGGAATGGCGCCTGGCTGCCTTCCGCCGCTGGCTGTCGATGAAGGAACCGAATTGGGCCAGGGTGCGTTACCCGGCCATCGACTATCAGAATGCCTATTATTACGCGGCGCCGAAAAACACGCCGCTGAAGCAGTCGCTCGACGAAGTCGATCCCAAGCTGCTGGAAACCTACAAGAAGCTCGGCATTCCGCTGCACGAGCAGATGGCGCTGGCCGGCGTGGCGGTGGATGCGGTGTTCGACTCGGTTTCGGTTGCCACTACTTTCAAGGAAAAGCTCAACGAGGCGGGCGTGATCTTCTGCCCGATGTCGGAAGCGATTCGCGATTATCCGGAGCTGGTGAAGAAATATCTCGGTAGTGTGGTGCCGGTGACGGACAATTTCTTCGCCACCTTGAACTCGGCGGTCTTTTCCGACGGCACCTTTGTTTATGTTCCCAAGGGTGTGCGCTGCCCGATGGAGCTGTCGACCTATTTTCGCATCAATGCCAGCGAGACAGGCCAATTCGAGCGAACGATCATCGTGGCGGATGAGGGCTCCTATGTCTCGTATCTGGAAGGCTGCACCGCACCCAAGCGCGACGAAAACCAGCTGCATGCCGCGGTGGTCGAACTGGTGGCGCTGGACAATGCCGAGATCAAATATTCCACGGTGCAGAACTGGTATCCGGGCGACGAAAACGGCCTGGGCGGCATCTATAATTTCGTCACCAAGCGCGGCGATTGCCGTGGCGTGCGGTCGAAAATCTCTTGGACCCAAGTGGAGACGGGCTCCGCCATCACCTGGAAATATCCCAGCTGCATTCTGCGCGGCGACGAAAGCGTTGGTGAATTCTATTCCATCGCCATCGCCAACAATTTCCAGCAGGCCGATACCGGCACCAAGATGATCCATCTGGGCAAGAACACGCGCTCGCGCATCATCGCCAAGGGCATCAGCGCGGGCAAGGCGCAGAACACCTATCGCGGCCTGGTCAGCGTTTACGGCAAAGCCGAAAATGCCCGCAACTTCACCCAGTGTGATTCGCTTCTGATCGGCCGCGACTGCGGCGCCCACACCGTTCCCTATATCGAAAGCCGCAATCCCTCCGCGCGGATCGAGCATGAAGCGACCACGTCGAAGATCGCGGAAGACCAGCTTTTCTATTGCCTGCAGCGCGGCATTGCCCAGGAAGAGGCGGTGGCGCTGATCGTCAATGGCTTCTGCAAGGAAGTGCTGCAGCAATTGCCGATGGAGTTCGCGGTCGAGGCGCAGAAGCTGGTTGGTATTTCTCTGGAAGGTTCCGTGGGTTGATCATGTTGGACATCAAGAACCTTCACGTCACGGTGGCCGGCAAGGAAATCCTGAGGGGGTTGAACTTGCGTGTCGATGCCGGGCAGGTGCACGCCATCATGGGACCGAATGGCTCGGGCAAGTCCACGCTCTCCTATGTGCTGGCAGGCCGGGCCGGCTATGAGATCACCGAAGGCAGCATGACCTACAATGGCGAAAATCTGGCGGCTTTGCCGCCGGAGCAGCGGGCCGCCAAAGGCGTCTTCCTGGCGATGCAGTATCCGGTGGAGATTCCCGGCGTCACCACCATGATGTTCCTCAAGAGCGCTCTCAATGCCCAGCGCCGTGGCCGTGGCGAGTCCGAGATGGACGCAATCGGCATTCTGAAGACCGTTCGCAAGAAGGCGGCGGCACTGAATATTTCGGAAGACATGCTGAAGCGGGCCCTGAATGTCGGTTTCTCCGGCGGCGAGAAAAAGCGGCTTGAGATTCTGCAGATGTCGCTGTTCGAGCCCAAGCTGGCGATCCTGGACGAAACTGATTCCGGTCTCGACATCGATGCGCTGCGGCTGGTGGCCGAAGGCGTCAACAGTCTGCGCGCGCCGGAGCGCGCCATGCTGGTGATCACCCATTACCAGCGCCTGTTGGATTATATCGTGCCCGACCGCATTCACGTTCTGGCCAATGGCCGCATCGTGGCGGAAGGCGGCAAGGAGTTGGCTTTGGAGTTGGAAGCCAAGGGTTATGAGCAGATTGTGAAGGATGCGGCATGACGGTGGCGCTCGCCCTTCCCACGCGCCGGGTCGAGGAATGGAAATATTCCGACCTCGCGCGCGCCCTTGGCGATGTCGGGTTCGGCGATGACAGTGCTGAGGTGCTGGCAGGCCCGGTTCCTGCCGGAGTGGAAGTATTTGCACTTGACGAGCCGAACCGGCCCGACTGGGTGAAAGCCCATTACGGGAAGTTGAGCGCGAATGTGGTCAGTGCGATTTCCCTGGCGAAGGCCCGCGGCGGCATCGCGCTCCGCATACCCAAGGGCAAGATCATTGAGGACCCTGTCACACTCGATTTCGCCGGCAAGGGGCATGTGCGGGCGCTGCTGGTGCTGGAAGAGGGCGCGGCGCTGACGCTGTTTGAACGCTGCGATGCGGCAGAGACGCGCAATGCGGGATTGGAAATCGTGGTGGCCCCGAATGCGCGGCTCGATCATGTCCGCATTTCCCCCGTCTCTGGGGTCGTGCAGGTGGAGGAAGTATCCATCACCCTGGCGCGCGATGCATTCTATCACGGGCACTTCGCCAATTTTGGCGCCAGGCTGTCGCGCATCGAATTGGCGATCACGCTCGATGGCGAGGGTGCCGAGGCCCATCTTTCGGGCGTCAGCGTCCTGTCGGGCGATGCCCATGCCGATGTCACCACCCATGTCACGCATGCGGTGGGCCGGACCCTAAGCACCCAACTTTTCAAAAAGGTCGTGGGCGGCAATGGCCAGGCAGTCTATCAGGGCAAAGTGACCGTGGCGCATGGCGCCGACGGCGCCGACAGCCGCCAGACCGCCAAGGCGCTTCTACTCGGCATGCGGGCCGAAGCCGATCTCAAGCCCGAGCTGGAAATCTTCGCCGATGACGTCAAATGCGCGCATGGCGCCGCCGTGGGCGATCTGGATTCGGATTCGCTGTTCTATCTGCGGGCGCGTGGCATTCCCGAGAAGGAAGCCCGCCATCTGCTGATTCACGCCTTTCTGGAAGATGCGTTGACCGATGTTACCAATGCCGATTTGCGTGAGCAGGTTCGCGGCGCGGTCAGTACGGCGCTCGACCAGGTGGCGACATGACGGCGGCCGCCAAAATCGTTCCCGCTTTCGATGCGCAGAAAGCGCGCGGCGACTTCCCCATCCTGTCGCGGCAGGTCTATGGCAAGCCGCTGGTCTATCTCGACAGCGGCGCTTCGGCCCAGAAGCCGCATAAAGTGCTGCAGGCGATGACGCAATTCGCCGAGACCGATTACGCCAATGTCCATCGCGGCGTGCATTACCTTTCTGCGGCCGCGACCGACGCCTATGAAGCGGCACGCCGCACCGTGCAAAAATTCCTGGGCGCAGCCCGTGAAGATGAGATCGTCTTCACCAAGGGCGGTACCGAAGCCATCAATCTGGTTTCCTATGGTTTTCTCGCGCCGCGGATACAGCCGGGTGATGAGATCGTGCTTTCGGTGATGGAACATCACTCCAACATCGTGCCGTGGCATTTCTTGCGGGAGCGCCAGGGCGCGGTGCTCAAATGGGTGGATGTGCGCGACGACGGCAGCCTGGATATCGAGGCGCTGGGCGCGGCGATCGGACCACGGACCAAACTGGTCGCTATCACCCACATGTCCAATGTGCTGGGAACGGTAACGCCCCTCAAGGACATTGTGGCGCGTGCCCATGCCAAAGCTGTTCCAGTGCTGGCCGATGGTTGCCAGGGCGCGGTGCATGAGATCATTGATGTTCAGGCGCTGGACATCGACTTCTATGCCCTGACCGGCCACAAGATCTACGGCCCGACCGGCATCGGCGCGCTTTATGCCAAACGGGCGCATCTGAAGACGATGCGGCCCTTCAATGGCGGCGGCGAAATGATCCGCGAAGTGACGCAGGACATCGTCACCTATGCCGATCCCCCGTCACGATTCGAGGCCGGAACGCCGCCGATCATCGAAGCGGTCGGGATGGCGGCTGCGATAGACTATCTGATGGCGTTCGACCGCGCGGCGGTGAAGGCCCATGAGCATGATTTGCTGACCTATGCGCGCGAAAGACTGCGCGATTTCAACTGGTTGCGTGTGATCGGGGATGCCCCTGGCAAGGGGGCGATCATTTCTTTTGAGGCCGAGGGGATGCACGCCCACGACCTCGCCACCATATTGGACCGTGAAGGCGTGGCGGTGCGCGCCGGTCATCATTGCGCCCAGCCGCTGATGGAGCGGTTCGGCGTCGCCTCGACCAGCCGCGCCAGTTTCGCGCTCTACAACAACCGCGCCGATGTCGATGCGCTGGTCGCGGCGTTGGCCAAGGCGCGGGAGATTTTGGGTTAGTCATGGATCAGTCGCTGCGCGAACTTTACCAGGAAGTGATCCTCGACCATTCGCGTCATCCGCGCCATTTCGGCGCCTTGGAGAATGCGACCCACAAGGCCGAAGGCTACAACCCGCTATGCGGCGACCGGGTCACCGTGATGGTAATGCTGGACGGGGAGGGCCGGGTCGCCGACATCAAGTTTCAGGGCAAAGGCTGCGCCATCAGCCAGGCGTCCGCCTCGCTGATGACCGAGATGCTGGCAGGCCGTACCCGGGCCGAAGCAGAGAAGTTGATGGAAGGCTTCCTTCATCTTGCGAAAGGTGAAGAGGCACCGGGTTTGTCGCCGGATGACCGGGAATATCTGGATGTAATGTCGGGAATTTCCGAATTTCCCATGCGAGTGAAATGCGCCACCTTGGCCTGGCATACTTTTAAAAATGCCGTTGAAGAGGGCAAGAACGCTATGGACGAGGGCGTTACATGAGCGAACAAGCTGTGCGGTCCGCCCTCAGCCCCCAGGAATTGGACGAGTTCACTTCCAAATTGGTGATCGCCCTCAAGACGGTGTTCGACCCGGAAATTCCAGTCGATATCTATGAACTCGGTCTCATCTATAAAGTGGATGTGGCCGACAACAAGGATGTCACCGTGGACATGACCTTGACGGCGCCCAACTGCCCTGTCGCGGGTGAGATGCCGGTCAACGTCAAGACGGCGTTGGAAAAGGTGGATGGCATTGGACAGGTCACGGTCACCATGACCTTCGATCCACCCTGGACACCCGCGCGCATGAGCGAAGAAGCCAAGCTCGAACTCAATATGTATTGATGGAAACGCCAATGGAAACTTCAACGACACAGAATGCCCGGCCCAGGCGAGAGCGTCCCAAGCCCGTACGCCTGACCGAGGCGGCGGCGGCCCGCCTGCTTCAGATCATGCGGGAGGCGGATGGCAAATTTCTGGGTGTGCGGGTGGGTGTCACCAATGGCGGCTGTGCCGGCATGAGCTACACCATGGATTATGCCGAAGCCACCAATCCGCTCGACGAAGTGATCGAGGACCGCGGGGTGAAGATCTTCATCGAGCCCAAGGCGATCCTGTTCCTGATTGGCACTGAAATGGACTTCGAAACCAGCAAGCTAGGCTCGCGCTTCGCGTTCCGCAATCCCAACCAGACAGCGTCCTGTGGCTGCGGCGAAAGCGTTTCCATCACGCCGGCCCAGGACTCCGGGAAAGCTGGCTGACCGATGCCGGCAAAGGCCGATCCGGATCGTTTCGACGATCTTTTCGCGCCCTTCGGCAAAATCGTGGTGCGTCGGATGTTCGGCGGCGAAGGCCTGTTTCGTGACGGCATCATGTTTGGCCTGGTCGATGACGACCGCATCTTCCTGAAGACCAGCGAAGAGACGCGAAAAACTTTCATTGCCGAAGGCTGCGGGCCGTTCACCTTCCATATGAAGGGCGGAGAGAGCGTTCTGACCTCTTATTACGCGCTTCCGGATCGGCTGTATGACGAGCCCGACGAATTGGCGGCATGGGCGCGCACCGCATTCGCCATCGCACTGCAATCGCCAACCGCGCAGAAAAAACAGCGCAAATCGGCGGCGTCCAAGCCGGCCAGGAAATCCCGCCGATAGTGGGTATCATTCTCCCCGAAATCGCGGATCGCGCTTTTCGAAGAATGCCGCCAAGCCTTCACGGAAATCCTGGGTGGTGCCCGCCGCGTTTTGCGCCGCCTGTTCCTGTTTGAGTTGCTCCTCGAAACTGTGATGGCTGCTTTCCCAGAACAGCTTGCGGGTCGCCGCCAGGGCCTTGGGCCCGTGCGATAGCCGGATCGCCAGCGACAGCGCCTCATCCATCACCATTTCATCGTCGACCGCCTTGTGAATCAGGCCCCAGGCATGCGCCTTTTCGGCCGAAAGCCGATCCCCCAGAAGCGCCAGCTCGCGGGCACGCGCCAATCCAATCAGCCGTGGCAGGAGCCATGTCGCGCCGCCATCCGGCACCAATCCCAGCCGGGTAAAGCCCAGCGCGAAAAATGCCGATCGCGCCGCGACCACCAGATCGCCCATCAAGGCGAGGCTCATGCCGACCCCGGCGGCCGGTCCGTTCATGGCGGTGACGATGGGAAGGCGTGTGTCACGCAACCGGCGCAGGAAGGGGTGGTAGGTGCGCTCCAGGACTTCGCCGAGATTGACGCCTTCCCTGGGCGGTTCGCTCAGGTTCGCCCCGGAGCAAAAGCCGCGGCCCTCTCCGGTTAGAACAAGGGCGCGCAGGTTCGTGTCGGCCTCGATCGCGGCCATCGCCTTGAGGCAACCCTGCATCATCGACAGCGAAGCGGCATTGGCGGTTTCGGGATGGTTCAAGGTGAGGATCGCCACCTTCGCCTGAACCGTCACATAACAACGTTCAAAATCTTTGCGCAGTACTGCCTCCTGCGATCGAACCAATGGCAGCATAGCTCGCTGTGACTTATTCGCGAAGTTTTCTTGTGGCTTGCGCTAGTTTTCTTCCCCCGCATGGCGAAGCCATCGGCGGGGGGAGATGTCTGCTAGGCCGCTTGCGGCCGTGGCAGACAGATGGGGGCAAGATGAACTCTCAGGCGGCGTCGGTGGAGAGCAACGCCATGCGGGGGTCGTTTTCCGAAATGACCAGGTTGCGGCCGCTCTGTTTTGCGCCATAGAGGCATGCATCGGCGCGGCGCACGGTGGCTTCGGCTTTCTCATCGGCGGTGAATTGCGCCACGCCAATCGATATGGTGATGGTGCCAAGAATATCACCAGTTGATTTCTTGATGAGCCTGCGGGCTTCCACGGCACGGCGAATTTGTTCTGCAACATGGATCGCGTCTTTCAATGCGGTGCCGCGCAGGACCACGCCAAATTCCTCACCGCCATAACGCGCCGCGATGTCGCGACCCTTGACGTTTTCCGACAAGCAGCTCGCCACCAGCCGCAGAACCTGGTCGCCGGTCTGATGCCCCCAGGTATCGTTGAATTTCTTGAAATTGTCGATGTCGCACAGCAGCAGCGAGACCGGCTCGCCGCTTAATAGCGTCTGCTCTTCCGCGATGGCGAGCGCATTGTCGAAGGATTTGCGGTTGGCGATGCCGGTCAAGGGATCGGTGAGTGTTTCCTTGCGTACGTTATCGAGCTTGCTGCGCAATTCGCTGACCTGGTCGGAGGATTTCTCCAGCTCTTTTTCCAGATTGGCGGTGCGATTTTCCATCTCGCGCGTGGCTGCAAGCAGGCTCTTCACCAGTTTGCGCAGGTCGGCCGGTGATTGCTCGGCATCGAGCTCGCCGCTGGCCGCCGACAGGGTATTGCTATATTGGCCGGCGTCGCGGCCCACATCGTTCAAGCGGCCCATCACGGCGGCGATGACCGTATTCATGCTTTCGCCGACATGATCCACGGCGCGCGAAACGCCGGCACCCGCCCGCAGATCCTGCAGCGACTGAGGCGTGAATGGCGTTTTCTGCGCCAGCATCTCGGCGATGGCGCGGGCGGCGGCGGAATTTTCCGCCGCCGCGTGCGCGTAGAACAATTCAAAATTGTCGGGCGTCGGGACAACCCCGCACTCGCTCATCAGGTCGAGAGCAGCCCTGGCAAGCGTCTGTTCGCGGTCGGGTTTCAACACAACATCCCCCACCCCCTTTTCCAATGGAGGGGGTACTTGCACAGAGTGTGGTCGGGGTGTCCGTAAAAAAGCGTTAAACGATGGCCTTGAAAAGCCTGGTGAACCGCTTTTTTGTTGGTGCAATAATGCACCCGGGTACTATTCCTGGGGTTCGCGTTTCGCCACCGGGACCTTGCGGAACAGGAACGCGGGGAGTTGGCTTTTGTCCACCGCCTCGGTCTCCTTGTCCGCCAGATTGTTCCGGTGTGGCCTATCCTGCCTGTCCTGCGGTTTTTTTTCGGTATGCGGCCGAGGCGCACGCTGCTGCGCGCGGTCGGGCCTGGGTGCATCCTGGATCGGCGCGTCCAGGATCGCTGGGCTGGGCGCGCTCGCCACCACCTGTGCTTCGCGCACCGGTTCGATGGCGGCGACATGTTCATGGAATTTGCCGCCGGGCGGGCGGCGGTCGTGCCCCTGTTTTCCGCCGCGACCGCGGTCGCGTCCGCCCCGCTTGTCGTCGCGGCGCGGGCCACGCTCCTCGCGGATTTCCAGATCCGTCATCTGGCGACGTGCCAGCTTGTTACCGGTCAGCTTCTCGATGAAATCGACATATTTCACGTCGCGCGGCGAGGCGAGCATATAGGCCTGGCCGCTGCGGCCGGCGCGGCCGGTGCGGCCGATGCGATGGACATAATCGTCGGCATGGATCGGGACATCGAAATTGAAGATGTGGCTGACAGCGGGCACATCGAGTCCGCGCGCCGCCACATCGCTGGCGACCAGTATCTTGAGTTCTCCGGCGCGGAAACGGTCCAAGGTCTTGGTCCTGAGGGATTGATCGAGATCGCCATGAATTGGCGCCGCGTCGAAGCCGTGTTTGACGAGCGACTTGGCCACGACATCGACGTCGCGCTTGCGGTTGCAGAAAACGATGGCGTTGTTGAGGGTGGGTTCGGCCTCGCGGATCAGGCGGCGCAGCGCTTCGCGCTTGGCCCAGTCATTGGCGGGAATTTCCACCAGCTCCTGGGTGATGTTGGCGGCGGTGGTCGCCGGACGCGAGACTTCGATCCGCACGGGATTGTGGAGAAACTGATCCGTGAGGCGTTGAATTTCTGGCGGCATGGTGGCGGAGTAGAACAGGGTCTGCCGGGTGAAGGGCAGCAATTTGCAAATCCGCTCCACGTCGGGAATGAAGCCCATGTCCAGCATGCGGTCGGCTTCGTCGATGACCAGGATATTGACATGGGACAGCATCAACCGTCCCCGCTCGAAATGATCGAGCAGGCGGCCCGGGGTGGCGATCAGCACATCCACGCCGCGATCCAGTTTCTTGGTCTGGTCGTCCATCGAGACGCCGCCGATCAAAAGCGCATGGCTGAGCTTGGAATATTTGCTGTAGCGATTGAAACTTTCCGCCACTTGGTCGGCCAGTTCGCGCGTCGGTTCCAGCACCAAGGCGCGCGGCATGCGCGCCTTGGAGCGGCCGCGGCTCAACATCTCGATCATCGGCAGGGTGAAGCTGGCGGTCTTGCCGGTACCGGTCTGGGCGATGCCGATCAGGTCGCGCCGCTCCAGAACGATGGGAATGCCCTGCGCCTGGATGGGCGTGGGTGTGGTGTATCCGGTATCGACCACCGCCTTGAGGATATCGGGAGATAGGCCCAGGCCGTCGAAACCGCTGGGGGCAGGGGAACCAATCGGGGCAGGGGAAGAGGACGATGTTGTTGCAACTTCGTCCATTCCGGCTTGCGCGCCGGAGATCGTCACTTGGGTCGTAGCACGCTCCTGAAAAGGGGCGCGGCCATCGCGCCCAAGCCAAGCCGGCCCGTATTGGCCGCTCGCTCTGATACATTGCAAAATAGGAAGAAACTTCTGAAAGTCAATAAACCCCGAGGGGTTAATTCACAAGCAAACGCCAGGCGGGGGGAACACCCGGCGCCGCCGAAGGTGAAATATGATAGGAACCCTAGCGGGCCTCACCTTTTCAACTGTCGCTAAAATAACGCAAGCGCCAGGCAAAGCGTTCCAACGACACGCTCGAAGCGCCCCGCTGGCCTTGTGAGGTGGACATGAAAAACGCGCGCAATTGGCTGCTGGGTCTGGCCGCGGTGACGATCTGGCTGTTGTGCTTCTATGGCCAATACCGCCCCACCGCGTTGGGGCTGGATGCGCCGGAGCGCGCATTCTCGGCCGCGCGCGCCGATGCCGTTCTGGCCCGGTTGCTGGGGCCTGAGCGTCCACACCCCACGGGTTCTCCAGAAAACGCGGCCTTGCATGTGCGATTACTGGGCGAGCTTCGGCGTCTGGGTGTGAAGGCCGACAGTTTGCACACCATGAGTTGTTACGCCGAGACCCGGGCAAGCGCGACGACCTGCGCCACCATCACCGACATCATTGGCGAAGTCGCGCCCGGAACCGGCCCTGCGATCGTGCTGATGGCCCACACCGATTCGGTGGCGGCGGGACCGGGCGCGGGCGACGACCAATCCGGTGTGGCCACCATTCTGGAAACCATCCGCGCCTTGAAGGCGCAAGGCATGGCCTCGCGCCACCCCATTCTTGCCTTGTTCACCGACGGCGAAGAGAATGCCATGCTGGGCGCCAGCGCGTTCCTTGCCGACCCCATATGGCGGGCGCGGGTAGGCGTGGTGATCAATCTGGAAGCGCGCGGCAATCAGGGCCGCAGCTTCCTGTTCCAGACAAGTCTTGGCGACGCTGCGCTGGTCGATCTTTACGCCCAGGCGGTACCGCATCTGGCGACCAGTTCGCTCTATGCGGAAATCTACAAGATCTTGCCGAACGACACCGACCTGACGCCGTTCCTTGCGGCGGGGGTCACCGGTTATAATTTCGCCTTTGTCGGCAATGTGGCGCATTATCACACGCCGCGCGACCGCCGCGAGAATCTCGATCCGCGCGCGCTGCAACAGCATGGCGAGTCCGCGCTGGGCCTGGTGGGCGCGCTGGCGCAAAGCGATTTGGTGCGTCTCAAGAGCGGCGATGCCGTCTATTTCGATGTGCTGGGTCTCTGGCTGCCTCGCCTTCCGAAAAGCTGGGCGCTGCCATTGTCGGTGCTGGCTTTCCTGGCCATCGCATTGGCCGGATGGTTTGGGGAGAGATCGCCGCGCTCGTTGCGGGCGCGGATGCGAGGCCTGCTGATGCCGCCCGCCATGCTGGTGGGTGCAATCGCCGCCGGCTTTTTGCTGCATGAGATCGCAGCCCTGATATCCGGCAATGGCAATCCGTCATTTGCCAACCCTTGGGCGCTGCGGCTTGCATTGACATTCGGCGTATGGAGCGTGGCGCTGCTCTGCGTGGCGCTGGGCGCGGGCGCGGCGGAGGCGTGGTTATGGATCGCCGGTCTCGGCATTCTGGTTGCCGCGCTGCTGCCCGGCTTCAGCCCGTATTTCCTGTTTCCGGCATTGGTCGCGGCCTTGTTGTTGCTGGCGACGGTGCGGGCGAGCGAACGATCGCGGCGGATCGCGACTGCGACCGCGGCACTGGTCTGCGCCGTTACCTGGCTCGATCTGGCGGCGACGGGCGAGGCGATTATGGGCCTTGCCGCGCATCCGATTTTCACGGTCAGCGCTGCCTTCACCCTGATTGCGCTGTTGCCGCTTTTTGCGGAAGCGGGCGCGAAAAAACCGGCGCTTGCTGCGGGCGTCTTGGCGCTGGCGTTTGCCATGATCGCCGGATTCCAACCGGCCTTCAGTCAAGCTGCCCCCCAACGCCTCAACCTCCACTATATCGAGAAGCAGGGGCGGGCATTTTGGCTGGCCGATGCGGTGGCGCGATTGCCCAAGAGGTTGCGCGAGGCGGGCCATTTTTCCAGCAGTGTCGAGACGATAAGTCCCTTCTGGCGCGGCTATGCCAGCAACGCCGGTCAGGTCGAGTTTTCCGCGCCCTACGCCACCGGCTATCGCAATGGCGATGCCGTGACTGTGGTCTTGCATGGTTCGCGCGATGCCGATGGTATGATGCTGGCGGCCCCACCAGACACAAAGTTCACGCTAAAATCGATCAACGGCAAAAATTTTGACGGCCTGCCGCCTGTCTCGCGCTTGATCTGCGGCACGCCGGATTGTGCCGGCGCGACGGTCACCTTGGAATTGAGGAAACAGGACGGACTGGATCTTATCGAAATGCGAGGCGGGCTGCCGATGAAAGGCGCGGATCTGATGCGGGCGCGGCCGGACGATACTGTTCCTTCCGGGTCGGGCGATCAGACGCTTCTGATCGCACGCCTGCCGATCCCGAAACCCTAGACGTCCACGCCGGTGGCGAAGGCGGCATTTTCCTGGATAAATTGAAAGCGCAGCTCGGCTTTCTTGCCCATCAGCCGCTCCACCAGATCCTCGGTTTCCGGACCGTTCGCGATATGCACCTGAATCAGGGTGCGGCTGCCGGACCGCATGGTGGTTTCCTTCAATTGCTGCGGCATCATTTCGCCTAGTCCCTTGAAGCGGGAGATTTCGACTTTGGCATTGGCGCGAAATTCACTCTTGAGAAGACGTTCGCGGTCGGCATCGTCGCGGGCATAAACCGTCTTGGCGCCTTGGGCCAGACGATACAGAGGCGGCATGGCAAGATAGAGATGCCCGCCGCTGATCAGCTCGGGTATCTCGCGATAGAAAAAAGTCAGAAGCAGCGATGCGATATGGGCGCCGTCCACATCCGCGTCGGTCATGATGATGACCTTTTCATAACGCAGATCGCTTTCCTGGTATTTGACCCCGGTGCCGCAGCCCAGGGCTTGCAGCAGATCGGATAATTCCTGGTTTTGCTGCAATTTCCCGGCACCCGCGCTCGCCACATTCAGAATCTTGCCGCGTAGCGGCAGGATCGCCTGGGTGGCGCGATCGCGCGCCTGCTTGGCGCTACCGCCAGCCGAGTCGCCTTCGACCAGAAAAATCTCGGTACCCTCGGCGGCGTCGCGGGTGCAGTCCGCCAACTTGCCGGGCAGCCGCAGCTTGCGGGTCGCAGCCTTGCGCGAGACTTCTTTTTCCTGCCGCTTGCGAAGACGGTCCTCGGCCTGGTCGATGACGAAGTCCAGCAGCTTGTCGGCATCGGCCGGGCTTTCCGCCAGCCAATGATCGAAGTGATCCCGCATCACGGTCTCGACCAGACGCTGGGCATCCGGACTGGAAAGCTTGTCCTTGGTCTGGCCCTGGAATTCCGGTTCGCGAATGAAGACCGACAGCACCGCGCAAGCGCCTTCCATCACATCGTCCGTGGTGATGAGACCGGTCTTTCGATTGTTGGCGCGTTCGCCATGGGCGCGCAGCGCCTTGGTCAGGGCATTGCGCAACCCCTGTTCATGGGTGCCGCCCTGCGGTGTCGGAATGGTGTTGCAATAGGAGCGGACAAAGGGATCGATCGCCGGCGTCCAGGCCACCGCCCATTCCACCGCGCCGCGGCCATCCTTGTTTTCGGTGCGGCCGGCAAAATCGCGGTTGTTGATGGTGTTGGATTTTCCTATCTCGCTCTTGAGAAAATCGAGCAGGCCGCCAGGAAATTTCAGCGTGTCTTCGGCCGGCGTTTCGTCCTTGATCAGCGAGGGATCGCAGGCCCAGCGAATCTCGACGCCTCGAAACAGATAGGCCTTCGACTTGGCCATGCGGTAAAGCCGGGCCGGCGAGAATTGCACATCGCCGAAGATTTTCTCGTCGGGCTTGAAACTTACAATGGTGCCGCGGCGATTGACGGCGCCCAGCTCCTTCAGTTTGCCCTTCGGCTCGCCGCGCTCGAAACGCATCTTGTGGCCGCGCTTGTCGCGCGCCACATCGACTTCCATCCATTCGGAAAGCGCATTGACCACCGAGGCGCCCACGCCATGCAAGCCGCCGCTGGTCTCATAGACCTTGCCGTCGAACTTGCCGCCCGCATGCAGGGTGGTCATGATCACTTCCAGCGCCGACTTGTTCTTGAATTTGGGATGCGGATCCACCGGAATGCCGCGGCCATTGTCGCGCACGGTCAAGACATTCCCAGGCGCAAACTCCAGCTCAATGCGGCCAGCATGACCGGCCACCGCTTCGTCCATCGCATTGTCCAGAATTTCAGCGGCAAGGTGATGCAGCGCACTGATGTCGGTTCCGCCGATATACATGCCCGGGCGCCGGCGTACCGGCTCCAACCCCTCCAGAACTTCGATGTCCTTGGCGGTATAGGCCCTGGCGGCGGAACCGGAGGCCGTGAACAGGTCTTGGGGGTCTTTGGGCATGACCGAATCGCTAAATCTTTGAAGACGTTAGCCAAGCATGAGGGCAGACGCACCGTTTTCCTATGCGAGAGCCAATTTTAACGCTTGACCCCTATTTTGGGTGCCGAAACACCCCCCTTCGCAACCGCTCGTGGCCGACATCGCACCGACATCGCAGCTCCAGGCAGCCCGTGCCCCCCGCATACCGCAGGCGCGGTTGCAGATCGTGGTCGACAGCCTGATGGCGACCATGATCTTCAATCCGCTGCTGACGGCGATCTGCATTCCCGCCTTCGCGCTGGCAAGCAGCCCCTTTGGACCGGTGCCGCTGTGGAATCTGGCGCTGGCGGAAGGGCTGCAGCTTCTCAGCGCCGCCGCCGCGCTTTTCATCTATCGCCGCCATCGCCATGTGGACGCCGCGAATGTTGCCAAGGTCCAGAGGCTTCTGATTGCCAGCCAGATCCTGTTCAGCGGCGTCTGGGGCGCCATCGCTTTTCTCTGCTGGTTGCCCGGCAATCCCGTCAACCAAGTCTTTATCGTCATGATCATGGCGGTGGTGAGCTATTCCGTCGTATTTGCCCGTTCCGTGCATTTCGACTTGCTGGTGGCGGCACTGCTCGTGCAGGGCGGGCTCACCCTTCTCAGGCTGGTGACCGCTGGCGGCGAGCTTGCCCAAGTCATGGCGCCGATAATCTTGGTCTATGCGGTCTATCTGGGGATAATGGGGCGCGCCGCCAACCGCCAGATCACCACCATGATCACGGCGCGGTTCGTCAACGAGGATCTCGCCATTGCGTTACGCGCGGCGCGCGATGATGCCCTTCACAAACGCTATGAGGCGGAAACCGCCAACGCCTCCAAGACCGCCTTTCTCGCCAATATGAGCCACGAGCTGAGAACGCCACTGAACGCAATTTTGGGCTTCTCCGAAATCATCGCGCATCAAAGCATGGGCAATGACCAGATCGAACGCTATTCCAATTATGCCTCCGACATCCATTCCTCGGGCGTCCATCTTCTGTCGCTGATCAACGATCTCCTCGATGTCGCCAAAATCGAATCCGGCCGGATGGAAATCGAACCGCAATGGATCGATCCTTGCGCGGTGATGGACGATGTCAGCCGGCTGGTGGGAACCCGTGCGACGCAAAAGCACCAGTTATTGAAGACTGAATTCGCACCCGATACCCCGCTGGTGCTGGCCGACGAACGCGCCTTTCGCCAGATGCTGCTCAATCTGCTTTCCAACGCGGTCAAGTTCACGCCCGAAGGCGGACATATCGACGTCGCTTGCAGCGGCATTGCCGGTGGCGGCTTGGATGTCGCCGTGACCGATACCGGCCCCGGGATTCCCGAAGACAAGTTGATGCGCGTGCTGGAACCGTTTTCCCAGATCGACAATCGCTTCGACCGCGAAGCCGGGGGCACCGGCCTTGGTCTTGCGCTGGTGGACGGATTGGTGCGGCTGCATGGCGGCCGGATATCGCTGAAGAACAATCCCGGCGCCGGCCTGACGGCAACGCTTTACTTTCCGTCAACCATGCCGTCGAACCGGACCCGTGCCCGCGCCTGAAGGCGCCATGTCAGCAATTGGTTAAGAGGCCGGCAGTAAACTTTACACAACCGCAACGGGCGGTTCTGGGTGAAGCAATTGCTAGGCATTTTGAAAGACACAGAGGCCGGCCGCGGCGACGACCGCGTGCTGAAAGCCCAACTTGATCTGGCGGCCCAGTCGGTCAGGACGACCCGCGCGACTTCGCCGCTTTGGGCATTGGCCTTGGCAATTGGATGTTCCGACATTTTCGGACTTCTCGGCCATCGCCCCCTCAGCGAAACCCTGTATCTTCCGGCGGTGGTTTTGGCGGCGGCATTGGTATCGGGCGCGATAGCCGTCAGTTATCGCAAAGCGACCGTGCGAAATCCCGATTGCGATCTTAGCCTCTGGTACAGCTGGCACTGTGTCATGCAGCTGGCGATCAGCGCCGCCTGGGGCGCGATGCCCTGGCTGTTATGGGATCACGGCAATCCCGTGAACCATATTTTCCTGGCCACCGGCGCCATTGCCGTGGTGTCGGCGCTGGTGCTGGCGCGAGGCAGCAACATGGCGATGCTGGTTTGCGCGCTGGCGCCGATTTCGCTGATGACGGCGGCGCGCTTTGCGATCGGCTCTTCGAATCTTGATCACGTCATCGCGGTTGCGTTGCCAATATACGCGCTGCAGATGTGGTGGACGGGCCGGCCGTTGGTGACTCAGTCTCAGGAAGATACCCGGTTGCGTTTCCAGGTCGAGGATCTGGCGCGCGAACTGGAAGACACCCGCGACGAAGCGCTGAAGAAACGCTTCGAGGCGGAAACCGCCAATGCCTCCAAGACCGCGTTTCTCGCCAATATGAGCCATGAATTGAGAACGCCGCTGAATGCGATTCTGGGCTTTTCCGAAATCATCGCCCAGGAATGTTTCGGGCCGGTCGGCAGCGAGCGTTACAAGGACTATGCGGGGGACATCCATTCCTCCGGCGCCCATCTTCTGTCGCTGATCAACGACCTTTTGGACATTGCCAAGATCGAGGCCGGGCGGATGGAGATCTCGCCACATCCGCTGGAGGCAGACCACACCTTCGATGTCGCGCTCAAGCTGGCGGGCGCCAAGGCGAGCGAGAAGAGCCAGACCCTCACCATTCATGTGGATCCGTCCTGTCCGCCACTCTACGCCGATGAGCGTGCCTTGAAGCAGATCCTCATCAACCTGGTTTCCAACGCGGTGAAATTCACCCCCGAGGGCGGGCGAATCGAAGTGTTGGCGAGTCAGGCGCGCGACGGCGGGTTCCAGATCATGGTCCGCGACAATGGCCCCGGCATTCCGCGCGAAGACTTGGACAAGATTTTCACGCCCTTCTCCCAGGTGGACAACCGTTATGACCGCCAATCCGGAGGCACCGGGTTGGGCCTGGCGTTGGTGCGCGGCCTGACGGAACTGCATGGCGGCCGCGCCTGGATCGAAAGCGAACAAGGTGCGGGTTGCACAGCCTTTGTCATCTTGCCGGCCAATTCACCGTCCCACGCTACCGTCGCGGCTTAAATTTTCGGCCGCATGTCCGGATGGATAACCGCTTCGCGGTCGACGCCGCGTCCGCTTTTCCTCGCCGATACGCCATCGAAAAGCGCGGCTCGACGGAGAATTACCTGACAAAATGCTGCACTGCAGGATAACCAAGGGCGGCGGATTTGGCGTTCGGGTATTTCAAGCACCGCAGACAATCTCTAATCTCTCCAGCTGACGGGACCACCCCGGGGGAATAAAAAAGGGCGGTACAGATGTTGATCAAGAAATTCGCGGAGCTTTCTCGTTATGCGGTATTGCCCGTCCTCCTAATCGGTTTGGTGGGATTGTCCCTGGTGATGAGGGGCAGCGCCTTTGCCAAGGCCTTCCCATACTATCATACGTTTGTCCTGTATTTCGCCATGATCACGCTCGAGCGCGTCTACACCTACAGCCGCGGAGTTTCTCAAAAGCACATGATCTGGCGTGATCTGATATCGACAGCCGTGGAGACATTCGTCGCGGGCGGCATTATGGCTGCGATGGTCTTGCCGGTTTTGCATTATTTTCCGAATACATTTTTGGGCCGTAGATTCCTGTTCGGGCTTTCCGATCAATTGGGCCCATTGTGGGTGCAAATCCTTGTGGTTTTGCTCTTCGCCAGCTTCTTTTCCTACTGGGTGCATCGCCTTGAGCACACCAACGAGTTTCTATGGAAACTTCACGGCTATCACCACAGCGTGACCAGTCTGCAGATCTCGAATGTGCTGGTCTCCAATCCGTTCGAATGGGCGCTCCGCAATGTCATGGGAGGCCTTCTGCTCGGTATCGTCGGTTTCAATCCAATTGCAATCGTTATCGCAGGCGGCTTGAACATTTACGGAGACTTTTCCCATTGCGGCAGCGATCTGAAAGGCGGCTGGCTGAACTACATCTTCAACACGCCCGAAGTGCATCGTTGGCATCACTCCGT
This sequence comes from uncultured Alphaproteobacteria bacterium, assembly GCA_903897605.1. Classification (GTDB taxonomy): domain Bacteria; phylum Pseudomonadota; class Alphaproteobacteria; order Micropepsales; family Micropepsaceae; genus Rhizomicrobium. The sequence goes on along the minus strand of CAIUCH010000049.1, from coordinate 12,772 downwards.
CGAATTCCCGGACGACAAAAAATTCCGATACGGATGCAATTACGGCGTGGGAGTCAGCTTCTGGGATATTCTGTTTGGAACATTCTATCTGCCCAAGGATGAGAAGGGGCAGGTGATGGCGCCCCTGAGCCTGGGCCACCCCAGCGGCTACGCCGATGAGCCCAATTACCTGAAGATATTGCTGGGTGCCCGGGCGTTCCCTTCGATCGAGCGCTTCTTTGAGAGGAAAAAGGATGATCTGTCGTCCATGCCCGCGGAATGATTAACGCAGGTGATGAGGACGCCGCCTTTGCGTGATGGCTTGCACGAAAACCTCTGAGAGAATTGAGGGAGCATTGATGTCGAACAACGCAGGGTCATTCATACGCAAAAAGTACCCTTACCTTCTGGGTTTTTGCATTATTGAAGCCGGAATATATTATTTGAACGGGCCGACCGGGAATTTCACCACCGGTTTTCTCGGCCTCTTTGCCATCTGGATTTATTATAGCTGGATGAGCAAATAGCAGCCTATGGCGCCGCCCCGGGGGCCTAACGTTCTCGGCAGCAATTTTTGCTTTCTTGATTCCGTCAAAGCCCGCCATCAGCAACGCGGCACAGGCGAGATAGGGATTGGCGCCCGGGTCGAGGAGGCGCACTTCCATGCGCTTGCCATTCGGGGAAGGCGAGAAGGGAATGCAGCATCAAGCCGAGCGATTGCGCGACGAATAGGCCAGCAACACTGGCGATTCAAAACCCGGGATCTAGCGCTTGTAGCTGTTGGTCAGGGGATTGGTGAAGGCGTTGAGCGACTTGGCATGCTTGATGATGCCGCCGATTTAACAAAGGCAAAGACCCGATAGGCTAACAGCATCGGGCTGGGTCTGGCGCTGGCGCTGGGCGTGGCGGAATCGCATGCGGCCGTGCCTGGATTGAAAGCGACGAGGACGCGGGCTGCACGGCGTATGTGATGCTGTCGGTCAAGATTTCGGTGCTGGCCACCGTCCTCGCCCAGCTTCCGCCTATCCCTTGGCGAAATTTTAGTTAGGGTAGCCGGCGATGATGCTGACAAAATCCATTTCCGTCGTTCTGTCGGTGATGTTCATCTTGTCGGCGCCCGTCCAAGCGGAAGGATTCTTGCCGGTAGATCGCAAGAAAATTCTCGACTTTTTTAGTTCCGATAAGTTCGAACAGATACAGGTCCCTGATCAACAGGGCACCGCGGACATGAAGCGGCTGCGTGCCGGTGGTGACACGGTGTGGTTATTTTATAGCAAAGCGAGCCAGACGCGCATCGCGATGGCGGGCCGGGGCGATCTTATCCATTCGGTCCGCATCGTGGTCGCAGTGGTCAATAATTCGGAAGAGAAAAACGAGAAGGTGTTGGCGTCACTCTCGGCGCTTTTCTCGGCCATCTATCCGAATTGGCCTCAGGCCCGCGATTGGCCCTCAAAAAGCTTGGATTCATCCTGGTCTGCTACTGCTCAAATGATGGAAAACAGTGCCAAACATCAAGAGTCATCTCAGAAAACGCTGGACGAAAGCATCGCCAAGCAACAATTTGACGGCATTACCGCTTCGACCTATGGCGTGCCTCCCGACCTGATTGTTTACGCTGTCACGGTGCGTGAAGAATGTGTTCCTAAGCGAACATCGCCCTACTTGCCGCAGAATGATCCGATACAAAGAGCGATCTGTTAAAAAAAAGACGCGGCTCGCGCCGCGTCTTTTGCGATGCCTGAGCTGAAGATCAGACCGAATAATACATCTTGAACTCGACCGGATGGGGGGTGTGCTCGAAGGCATAGACTTCGCCCATCTTGAGTTCGATGTAGCTGTCGATGAAATCGTCGCTGAACACGCCGCCTTTCTTGAGGAAGGCGCGATCCTTGTCGAGATTCTCCAGCGCCTCGCGCAACGAGCCGCAAACCTGGGGCACCTTGGCCAACTCTTCCGGCGGCAGGGCATAAAGATCCTTGTCCATCGGGCCGCCCGGATGGCTCTTGTTCTCAATCCCGTCCAGCCCAGCCATCAGCAACGCGGCATAGGCGAGATAGGGATTGGCGCCCGGATCGGGGAAGCGCACTTCCACGCGCTTGCCGTTCGGCGAGGGCGAGAAGGGGATGCGGCATGAGGCCGAACGGTTGCGCGACGAATAGGCCAGCAGCACGGGCGCTTCGAACCCCGGGATCAAGCGCTTGTAGCTGTTGGTCAGGGGATTGGTGAAGGCATTGAGCGACTTGGCGTGCTTGATGATGCCGCCGATATAATAAAGGCAAAGATCCGACAGATCGGCATAGCCCGAACCGGCAAAGAGCGGCTTGCCGGCTTTCCAGATCGATTGATGCACATGCATGCCCGAACCATTGTCGCCATAGATCGGCTTGGGCATGAAGGTTGCCGATTTGCCGTAGGACTGGGCGACCTGGTGGATCACATATTTGTAGATCTGCATATAGTCGCCGCATTTGGTCAGCGTGTTGAACCTGAAGCCAAGTTCATGCTGGGCGGTGGCGACTTCGTGGTGATGCTTTTCCGGCTGGATGCCCATGTCGCCCATGATCGCCAGCATCTCGCTGCGCATGTCTTGTTCGGAATCGACCGGCGGCACCGGGAAATAACCGCCCTTGACGCCGGGGCGGTGACCCATATTGCCCTGCTCGTATTCGGTGCCGCTGTTGTAGGCGCCTTCCTTGGAGTCGACGTAATAGAAGCCCTTGTTCATGGCGACATCGAAACGCACATCGTCGAACACGAAGAATTCGGCTTCCGGGCCGAAATAGGTGGTGTCGCCGATGCCCGAGGAATTCACATAGGCCTCGGCGGACTTGGCGATGGAGCGGGGGCAACGGCCATAGCGCTGGCCCGTGGTGGGCTCGTGCACATCGCAAACCAGGATCAGGGTGGTCTGGGCGAAGAATGGATCGATCACCGCCGTGTCGAGATCCGGCAGCAGCAGCATGTCGGACTCATTGATCGCTTTCCAACCGGCGATCGACGAACCATCGAACATGGTTCCGTGGTTGAGGAAATCATCATCGACCATCGAGAGGTCGAACGTGACATGCTGCCACTTGCCGCGCGGGTCGGTGAACCGGATGTCGACGAATTTGACGTCTTTTTCCTTGATGAGCTTCAGGATGTCGCCCGCGCTCGTTTTTTTCTCGGCCATGACTCTTTCTTCCCTTCCGTGATTGTCTCAAAACACCCCGACGCGGTAGACCCGCGCCTTATAGCTTCCCTATTCGGTCTCTCCGGCTTGCGCCGACGCTTCTTTTTTAATGGTCACTCCGGCTCGCGCCGACGCTCCTAGATAGCATCCTGGCCGGTTTCGCCGGTGCGGATGCGGATGACTTCCTCGACATTGAGGACGAAAATCTTGCCGTCGCCGATGCGGCCTGTCCGCGCGGCCTTCTGAATCGCCTCGATCGAGGCTTCCAGGCGCGAATCCGGCACCACGATCTCGATTTTCACCTTGGGCAGGAAATCCACGACATATTCGGCGCCGCGATAGAGTTCGGTATGGCCCTTCTGGCGGCCAAAGCCCTTGGCCTCGGTGACGGTGATGCCCTGCACCCCGACTTCCTGCAGCGCCTCTTTGACCTCGTCGAGCTTGAACGGCTTGATGATGGCTTCAATCTTTTTCATGCGACCCTTCGCTCGGCGAGCGTCCCCACGGACGCGGTTTTAACGAAGTTGCAGGTCTCGTGCCGGACTTTTTTGACGCATTTGCCTTGGCTTTCAAGGATTTGTGAGGGTTGCCCACAGGAGCGGAGGCCTTTGCTGCCTATAATCGAGGCAATTTGCTTGCTTTCGGGGCGGCCAGCCCAGCCATTTGTCAGCCCTGTCCGCCTCTGCAAAAGTGCCCGTCATGAGCCATCCGCGCGCTTTCAATCCGGTCTTTGCCAGACAGGGAACCACCATCTTCACCGTGATGTCGGCGCTGGCCACCGAGCACAAGGCGGTCAATCTGGGGCAAGGCTTTCCCGATCTGGATGGCCCTGAGTCGATCCGCGCTGCGGCCGCGAAGGTGCTGATGGACGGCCCCAACCAGTATCCACCGATGCCGGGCTTGCCGGAGCTGCGCCGCGAATTGTCGGCGCACGCCAAGAAATTCTATGGCCTGGATTACGACTGGGGCGACGAAGTGCTGGTCACTTCTGGCGGCACCGAGGCACTGACCGCCGCGATCCTGGGATTGGCGGGGCCGGGCGACGAAGTGGTGCTGATCGAACCGGCTTATGATTCCTATCGCCCGATCGCGGAGGCGGCTGGTGCGATCGTCAAGACCATCACGCTCGCGCCGCCGCACTTCCGCCTGACCGACGCCATGCTGACTGCGGCGATCACGCCGCGGACCCGGGTGTTGATGATCAACAGCCCGCTCAATCCCATCGGGCGGGTGTTCGACATCGAGGAAATGAATGCGATCGCGCGGGCGCTGCGCGAAAGCAACGCCTATGCGATCTGCGACGAAGTCTATGAACATCTGACCTATGACGGGCGGCCGCATATTCCTTTGGCGACATTGCCGGGGATGCGCGAACGGGTGGTGCGCGTCGGTTCGGCGGGTAAAATCTTTTCCCTTACCGGTTGGAAGGTGGGCTGGCTGACCGGGCCGCGCGACATGATTTCGGTGATTGCCAAGGCGCACCAATTCCTCACCTTCACCACGCCGCCATCCTTGCAGCTGGGTGTGGCGCACGGCCTGACGCACGAGATGGCCTCGGTGATGGCGCTGACGGCACGGCTGCAGGGCAACCGCAACATTCTGGCGGCGGGCCTCAGCGAGATCGGCTTTGAGATCCTGCCCAGCGAGGGCACCTATTTTCTTACCGCCGGAATTGCGGGCCTGACCAATGAGAAGGATCGGGCGTTCTGCGAGCGGCTGGTGCGCGAGGCTGGCGTGGCGCTGATCCCGATCAGTGAATTCTTTTCCGGTCCCGGCCGGCCTGACACTTATGTGCGGTTTGCCTTTTGCAAACAACGTCCGGTAATCGAGGATGCGCTGGCGCGTCTCAAGGCGTATTTCAAGCATGGCTGAGCTTTGGCAATTCAATGCGCCGCAATTGTCGGCATCGTTCGCCAGCCGCAAGATTTCGCCTGTTGAGGTCGCCAAATCGCTATTGGCGCGCGTCGCGGCGCTCAATGCCAAGGTCAATGCCTTTTGCCTGATAGACGAACCTGCCACCTTGGCGCAGGCGGAGGCTTCGCAAGCGCGCTGGAAGAAAAACGCGCCACTTTCGCCCCTGGATGGCGTGCCGGTGGCGGTGAAGGATCTTCTGCTGACGCGCGGCTGGCCGACCTTGCGGGGCTCGCGCACCATCGATCCCAACCAACCTTGGGACCTGGATTCGCCCGCGGTGGCGCGATTGCGGGAAGCCGGCGCGGTATTTTTGGGTAAGGTGACGACACCGGATCATGGCTGGAAGGGCGTCACGGATTCGCCGCTCACCGGCATCACCCGCAATCCCTGGAATCTGGACAAGACGCCGGGCGGCTCGTCGGGCGGATCATCCGCCGCGTTGGCGGCCTATATGGCGCCGCTGGCGCTGGGCACCGATGGCGGCGGATCGATCCGCATTCCGGCGGCCTTCACCGGCACCTTCGGCATCAAGCCCAGTTTCGGCCGCGTTCCTGTCTGGCCGCTTTCGCCATTCGGAACGCTCTCGCATCTGGGGCCGATGAGCCGCGATGTCGAAGGCAGTGCCATGCTGCTGGACGTCATTGCCCGCCCCGATGGACGCGACTGGCAGTCATTGCCGGCGACGACGCGCAGCTTCAACGAAGATTTGGCGGCGGGTGTACGCGGCAAACGCATCGCCTTCAGTCCGGCGATGGGTTTCGCCACAAATGTCGAGCCGCAAGTGGCCGCCCTGGTCGCCGCTGCCGCCAAACGATTTGCCGATTTGGGCGCGCATGTCGAGCAGATCGATCCGCCGGGCGGCGATCCGGCGGATATATTCCGGGCGCTGTGGTGGGGTGGCGCAGGATTTATCTTCGGCACGGCCCCGCCGGAGAAAAAAGCGTTGCTCGATCCCGGCCTGGTGACGATCGCCGAAGAGGGCGCCGCCATTTCCACCCGTGACTATATCGAGGCCAATGTCGCGCGCGGTGCTTATGCCAGCCAGATGCGCGTGTTCATGGAGAGATACGATCTGCTGCTGACCCCGTCGCTGGCGGTGACGGCTTTCGATGTCGGAAAGATCTCGCCTTATGACGATGGCAGGTCCTGGACCAGTTGGACGCCGTTCAGCATCCCGTTCAACTTGACGCAACAGCCGGCGGCCAGCGTGCCGTGCGGCCGCACCCGTGAAGGGTTGCCGGTGGGCCTGCAGATCGTGGGCAAGCATTTCGACGATTGGAGCGTTCTGCAGGCGGCCCGGGCCTATGAAAGCGCCGACCCGCATTTCGCGGATGTTCCGGACGGTTTCGCGTGAGTGGCGAGATCCTCGGCAATGAGGAGATGCGGCGCGCCGATGCCCTTGCGGTGAAAGCCGGTGTGCCATCCCTGGATTTGATGGAAAATGCGGGCGCGGCGGTGGCTGACGCCATCGCGGCCCGCTTCTCGCCCTGCAAGGTCGCGGTCCTGTGTGGACCCGGCAACAATGGCGGCGATGGCTTTGTCGCGGCCAGACTGCTGGCCGCGCATGGTTTCGATGTCACCGTTGCAGCCCCGGATGGCCATAAGGGTGACGCCGCGCAAATGGCGGCGCGATGGCAGGGCACCCGCAAGCCGCTGGAGCCTTCCGCATTGAACGGCGCAACATTGGTCGTGGATGCCCTGTTCGGCGCCGGGCTGGCGCGGCCGCTCGAGGGTACCTATCGCGCACTGGTCGAAGCGGTGAACCATTCGCATGTTCCCGTGATAGCGATTGATGTTCCCAGCGGTATCGACGGAGACACGGGACAGGTGCGCGGCATCGCGATCAAGGCCGACATCACCGTCACTTTTTTTCGCCTGAAGCCCGCCCATCTTCTGTTGCCGGGACGCGCGCTGTGCGGTGAAATCCTGCTGGCCGATATTGGCATTCCCGAATCCGCGACTGGTGGCGTTTGTCTGTTCGAGAATTCACCCTCTTTGTGGGGCGCGGAATATTGCTGGCCGAAAGCGGATGCGCACAAATATGCCCGCGGTCACTGTGTGATCGTATCGGGACCCGCGCATGCGACCGGCGCGGCGCGGCTGGCGGCGCGCGGCGCTCTTCGCATCGGCGCGGGCTTGGTCAGCGTGGCGGCCGAGGGCGACGCGGTTGCGATCAACGCGACGCAGCTTACCGCCATCATGGTCAAGCCCTTCAAGGGCGCGAAGGGACTGGCGGCGCTTCTGTCGGACCGGCGCCTGAACGCGGTCGTCATTGGCCCGGGCTTGGGTGTCGGCGAACACACCCGCATATTGGTAGAGGCGGTGCTGGCGAGCCCGGCGGCGGTTGTGCTGGATGCCGACGCCCTCACATCTTTTGCGCGGGAGCCGCAAGCGCTGTTCGACAAAATAAAGAACCCTGCCGTGCTGACGCCGCATGAGGGGGAGTTCGCGCGGATATTTCCGGGCCTGCTGGAAAGCGCCGCCAGCAAGATCGAAGCTGCCCGTGCCGCCGCCGCCCGCGCCAATGCCGTGGTCCTGCTCAAGGGCAATGACACGGTGATCGCCGCTCCGCCCCAAGACGGAAACAAAGGCAGGGCCGCGATTAACGTCAACGCGCCCGCCAGCTTGGCGACGGCCGGGTCCGGGGACGTCCTGGCGGGGATGATTTGTGGGCTTTTGGCCCAGGGCATGGCTCCCTTTGCAGCCGCCTCGGCGGCGGCCTGGCTGCATGGCGATGCGGCGTCCCGCTTCGGCCCGGGACTGATTGCGGAAGACTTGGCCGAAATCCTGCCGGAAAGCCTTTCCAACCTCCGGGACCGGCTGGTAACCCCCCGCAACACTTGATATAGGGGCCCGCTTCGGCGGGGCTTGCCCCAAACGCGGACATGGCGGAACTGGTAGACGCGCTGGATTTAGGTTCCAGTGACGAAAGTCGTGGGGGTTCAAGTCCCTCTGCCCGCACCAGTTTGGCTTAGATATATAAGCAGGGACGTTTCCAATGCAGATTACCCAGACGGTTTCCGAGGATCTTCGCCGCCAGTTCACGGTGATCATCCCCGCCAGCGAGCTCGACGCCAAAGTCACCAAGCGGCTGGAAGAAATGAAGCCGAAGATGAACCTCAAGGGGTTCCGTCCGGGCAAGGCACCGGTCTCTTATTTGAAAAAACAGTTCGGCAAGTCCGTGATGGGCGAAGTGGTCGAACAGGCCGTCAACGAAGGCAGCCAGAAAGCCATCACCGACAACCAGCTGAAGCCGGCGCTGCAGCCCAAGGTCGAGCCGGTCGGCGATGTCCAGCAAGTGGTGGACGGCAAAGCCGATTTGCAATTCACCGTCACCGTGGACCTGATGCCGGAGTTCGAGACCACGGATGTCTCCAAGCTCACGGTCGAGCGTCTGACTTCCGAAGTCACTGACGCGGATCTCGATGAAGCACTGGACCGCCTGGCCAAGCAGAGCCGTAGCTTTGCCGCCCGGCCCGAGGGCGAAGCGGCGGAAAAGGACGACATCGTCCAGATCGATTTCGTCGGCAGCGTCGATGGCGTGGAGTTTGAAGGCGGAAAGGGTGAGGATTTCAATCTCACTCTGGGCTCGGGCCAATTCATTCCCGGCTTTGAAGATCAACTGATCGGCGCCAAGGCGGGCGAGAGCCGCGAGGTGAAGGTGACATTCCCGGCTGAATATCAGGCCTCCGACCTAGCCGGAAAAGACGCGGTCTTCGCCGTCACGGTAAAGGAGATCAAGACGCCGGAAGAAGCCAAGATCGACGACGAGTTGGCCAAGAAAATGGGCTTGGACAATCTGACGACTCTGAAAGACCGGGTTCGCGATCAGGTGAAGGGCGATTTCACTGCCGCCAGCCGCCTGCATCTGAAACGCCGCATCCTGGACGCCTTGGACACGGCTTATGCTTTCCCGCTGCCGCCCGCGATGGTGCAGGCCGAGTTCGAATCCATCTGGGCCCAGGTGGAAGCCGAATTGAAGCGCGAAGGCAAAACCGCCGCCGACGAAGGCAAGACCGAGGAAGAGCTCAAGGCCGAATATCACGCCATCGCCGAACGCCGCGTGCGGCTGGGCTTGGTGCTGGGCAAGCTGGGCGAACAGAACGGCATTTCCATCACCGGCGACGAGGTCAATCGAGCGATCATGACCCGCGCCCGGCAGTTCCCCGGCCAGGAACAGCAAGTGTTCCAGTTCTATGCCAACAATCCGCAGGCCCAAGCGGAAATCCGCGCCCCTCTGTTCGAAGACAAGGTGGTGGATTTCATCGCCGAACTTGCCCAGGTCACGGACAAGCCGGTGGACCGCGAGACCCTGTTCAAGGATCCCGACGACCTGCCGGAAAGCATCAAGAACGCCTGAAGCTTGAAATCGCGGCACTATTTTGTCGCTCCGGCTTTCGCCGACGCTCTTGAACGCTATATTAAGCAGGCGATGGTGTAAGACTGTCGCTACCGCGGTATCGAATCGGAAAACGCAGATGGCCAATCCTTCGGAATTCTACAACAACACCCTGGTGCCGATGGTGGTCGAACAGACCGCCCGGGGCGAGCGCGCTTACGACATCTATTCGCGCCTCCTCAAGGAGCGGGTGATTTTCATCACCGGCCCGATTGAGGATTATGGCGCCAGCCTGATTACCGCCCAGCTTCTGTTCCTGGAAGCCGAAAACCCCAAGAAAGAGATTCACATGTACATCAACTCGCCTGGCGGGTTGGTGACGGCGGGTCTGGCGATCTACGACACGATGCAATATGTGCGTCCGCCGATTCAGACCTTCTGCATTGGCCAGGCCGCTTCGGCGGCGTCCCTGCTGCTTTGTGCCGGCAAGAAGGGCGACCGGTTTGCGTTGCCCAACGCCCGCATCATGGTCCACCAGCCTTCGGCTTCCTATTACGGTCAGGCGGCCGACATCGCCCGCCATGCCCAGGAAATCGTCAAGCTCAAGCGCCGGCTAAACGAGATCTACGCCAAGCATTCGGGCCAGACCGTCGAGGCCATTGAAAAGCTGCTCGACCGCGATACCTATATGACAGCGGAAGAAGCCAAGAATTTCGGGCTGTTGGACCAGGTTATGGTGCGCCGCCCGGAGGGCGATACGCCCCCTTGAGCGGTCAAGACGGGCAAAAGTTCCTGAATTTCCCGGTACTTGGGCCGAATTAAAGAAATCTTGATCCCGCCGCCGCTAACGTGGTCGAATGTTGGGATACAGGGGGGTGCTTCGGTGCCCACCAATGGTGCAAAGCAGCATGGCCTTAAACCTTTGAGGTTGGGGGTCTGGAACTGCGAAGCGGGCGAAAGCCCCCGGTGGAAGGACCGGATGTGAGATGAGCAAGGCGAGCGGCGGCGAGTCCAAGAACACGCTTTACTGTTCCTTCTGCGGCAAGAGCCAGCATGAGGTGCGCAAGCTTATCGCCGGCCCGACCGTTTTCATCTGCGACGAATGCGTCGAACTCTGCATGGAAATCATCCGGGAGGAGAACAAGACCTCCTTCATGAAATCCAAGGAGGGCGTTCCCACCCCGCAGGAGATTTTCAAGGTCTTGGACGATTACGTGGTGGGTCAGTCGCACGCCAAGAAAGTGTTGTCGGTCGCCGTCCACAATCACTACAAGCGCATCAACAGCTCCGGCAAGAATGGCGATGTCGAACTCGCCAAATCCAACATCATGCTGATCGGCCCCACCGGCTGCGGCAAGACTTTGCTGGCCCAGACACTCGCACGCATTCTGGACGTGCCCTTCACGATGGCCGACGCCACCACCCTGACCGAAGCCGGTTATGTCGGCGAGGACGTCGAGAACATCATTCTGAAGCTGCTGCAGGCTGCCGACTATAATGTCGAACGGGCCCAGCGCGGCATCGTCTATATCGACGAAGTCGACAAGATTTCCCGCAAGTCCGACAATCCGTCCATCACCCGCGACGTGTCGGGCGAGGGCGTGCAGCAGGCGCTGCTGAAGATCATGGAAGGCACGGTTGCCTCGGTCCCGCCGCAGGGCGGCCGCAAGCATCCGCAGCAGGAATTCCTGCAGGTCGACACGACGAACATCCTGTTCATCTGCGGCGGCGCTTTCGCCGGCCTGGAAAAGATCATTGCCGCACGCGGCAAGGGCACCTCGATCGGCTTCGGCGCCGATGTGCGTGGTCCGGACGAGCGGCAGACCGGCCAGATCCTGGCCGAGGTCGAACCGGAAGACCTGCTGAAGTTCGGCCTGATCCCCGAATTCATCGGCCGCCTGCCGGTAATCGCGACCCTGACCGACCTGGATGAAAAGGCGCTGGTCGACATCCTGTCCAAGCCGAAGAACGCGCTGGTAAAGCAGTACCAGCGCCTGTTCGAGATGGAAGACGTGCGGCTGACCTTCTCCGACGATGCCCTGAACGGCATTGCCCGGCGCGCCATTCAGCGCAAGACCGGTGCGCGCGGCCTGCGGTCGATCATGGAATCGATCCTGCTCGATCCGATGTACGATCTACCAATCCTCAACGGCGTCGAGGAAGTGGTCATTTCCAACGAGGTCGTGGAGGGGAAAGCGAAGCCCCTGCACATCTACGCGGATCGCAAGCGGGAAGATGTGGGGACCGGCGCCTGACGGCCGGACCGTTCCCTGCGGCCGGCGTCTCCCGCCGGCGAGAGGCAGTTTCAGTGCCGGTCTTGAAGCAGGCCAGGACCGGAACCATTTCTAGGGCTACCGACGACGCTCTTACTATTCATGGAGGTCGCCGGGAAAGCCGCTGGCTGGAACGCCGCCTATGGGTTCCATGTCAGTCCGGGGCCTTGTCTCAGGCCCGATTGAGTGTCCGGTCCTCGACCGGCTGAAGGGTGTAAAATGTTGGAAGCTCCTCGTTCCCAGACTTATCCCGTCCTGCCGTTGCGCGACATCGTCGTCTTCCCGCACATGATCGTGCCGCTGTTCGTCGGTCGCGAGAAATCCGTGCGCGCGCTCGAAGACGTGATGAAGGAGGACAAGCAGATCCTTCTGGTCGCGCAGAAGAATGCCGGCCAGGACAATCCGACCACTGACGATATCCATTCCGTCGGCACGGTAGCCTCGGTGCTGCAGCTGCTGAAACTGCCCGACGGTACCGTCAAGGTACTGGTCGAGGGCGGCCAGCGTGCCCGCATCACCGGCTATACGGACCACCAGGATTTTTTCCAGGCCCATGCCGAGTTGATCCGCGAGCGCGAGGTCGAGACCCGCGAGCTTGAGGCCCTGGCGCGTTCCGTCATTGCCCAGTTCGAACAATATGTGAAGCTGAACCGGAAAATTCCGCCGGAAGTGCTCGTCTCGCTGAACCAGATCGACGATGCGTCGAAGCTGGCCGATACGGTTGCCTCGCACCTGACCGTCAAGATTTCGGAAAAGCAGGAACTGCTTGAGCTGGAAACCGTCGCCGAACGGCTGGAGCGAATCTATGCCCTGATGGAAGGCGAGATCGGCGTCCTCCAGGTCGAGAAGAAGATCCGCAGCCGCGTGAAGCGTCAGATGGAGAAGACCCAGCGCGAATATTACCTCAACGAACAGCTTAAGGCGATCCAGAAGGAGCTCGGCGAAGGCGAGGACGGCAAGGACGATGTGGCCGAGATCGAGGACCGCATCAAGAAGACGAAGCTGTCCAAGGAGGCCCGTGAAAAGGCCACCGCCGAGGTGAAGAAGCTGCGTTCCATGAGTCCGATGTCGGCCGAAGCCACGGTTGTGCGGAAT
>CAIUCH010000048.1 GCA_903897605.1 uncultured Alphaproteobacteria bacterium | reverse complement strand
CCGAAGATCAACAAGGTCGTGCTGAATATCGGCGCGGGCGAGGCGGCTTCGGATTCCAAGAAGATCCAGCAGGCCGTCAATGATCTGACCGCCATCGCCGGCCAGAAAGCGGTGATTACCCGCGCCAAAAAGGCGATCGCGACCTTCAAGATCCGCGAAGGCCTGGCCATCGGCACGAAAGTGACCCTGCGCGGCGACCTGATGTATGAATTCATCGATCGCCTGATCACCATGGCGCTGCCGCGCGTGCGCGACTTTCGCGGCATCAATCCCAAGAGCTTCGATGGCCGCGGTAACTACGCCATGGGCATGAAGGAACATGTCGTGTTCCTGGAAATCGATTACGACAAGACGGAGTCGGTGTGGGGCATGGACATCGTCTTCAATACATCCGCGAAGACCGACGAGGAAGCCAAGGCGCTGCTCGAAGGCTTCCAGTTTCCTTTCACGACGAATTGAGGCCGCCATGGCAAAAACAAGTCAGATCAATCGGAACAAAAAGCGCGAAAAGCTGGTGGCGCAATACGCCTCCAAGCGCGCGGAATTGAAGAAGATTGCGGATAACATGAAGGTGCCCGCCGAAGAGCGTTTTGCGGCGCGCCTCAAGCTCGCCAAGCTGCCGCGCAATTCCTCGAAGGTGCGTATTCATCATCGCTGCGAATTGTCGGGCCGGTCCAAGGGCTATTACCGCAAGCTCAAACTTTCGCGTATCGCGCTGCGCTCGCTGTCAAATTTCGGCCAGGTCCCCGGTATGACCAAGGCGAGCTGGTAAGGAGAAACCATGATCAACGATCCGATTGGCGATCTTCTGACGCGCATCCGCAACGGCCAGCTGCGCCGTTCGTCCAAGATACGCTCGCCGAACTCGCGTTTGCGCCTCCGCCTGCTCGATGTGTTGCAGGAAGAGGGCTACATCCGCGGTTATGCCGAAGTGGAGTTCAAGGGCCACAAGGAGCTGGAAATCGAACTGAAGTATCACGAAGGCGAACCCGTTATCCGTGAGCTGAAGCGCGTTTCCACTCCGGGCCGCCGCGTCTATTCCTCGGTCAGCGATTTGAAGCCGCATCGCCAGGGTCTGGGCGTGTCCATTCTCTCCACGCCGCAGGGCGTGATGACGGACAGCTCCGCCCGCGAAAAGAATGTCGGCGGCGAAGTTCTCTGCCAGGTGTTTTAAGGAACCGAACCCATGTCTCGTATTGGCAAAAAACCGGTCGCACTGCCCAAGGGTGTCACCGCCTCGGTCGAGGGCCAGACCGTCAAGGTCAAGGGTCCCAAGGGCGAGCTCAGCGTCAAGCTGGTGCGGGAAGTCTCCGCCAAGGTGGATGAGCACGGCATCACGGTGACCCCTGACAAGGATCAAGAGCGTTCGGCCCAGATGTGGGGCCTGTCGCGCAGCCTGGTCAACAATCTGGTCACCGGCGTCACCACCGGCTTTACCCAGCGGCTTGAAATTCAGGGCGTCGGTTATCGCGCCGCGGTGCAGGGCAAGAATTTGAACCTGCAGCTCGGCTTCAGCCACGACGTAGCCTATCCGATCCCGGCCGGCATCACGATCACCTCCGAGAAGCCAACCCAGATCAGTGTCTCGGGCATCGACAAGCAATTGGTCGGCCAGGTTGCCGCCGAAATTCGCAGCTATCGCCGCCCCGAGCCCTATAAGGGCAAGGGCGTGCGCTACGAAGGCGAATATGTCCGCCGCAAGGAAGGTAAGAAGAAGTAAGATGACCACCGCTCTCTTCAAAAAGCGCCAGTCGCGCACCCGCTATAATATCGCGGTCAAGGCCACCGGCCGTCCGCGCCTGTCCATCTTCCGCTCGGGCAAGCATATCTATGCCCAGGTGATCGACGACCGCACGGCGGCGACACTGGCTGCCGCGTCGTCCAATGAAAAGGAAGGCCGTGCCGCCAAGACCTGGAATCTCGATGCCGCGTCCAGCGTCGGCAAGAAGATCGCCGAACGCGCGCTGGCCAAGGGCGTCAAGCAGGTAGTGTTTGACCGTGGCGGTTACATTTATCATGGACGTGTCAAGGCGCTTGCCGATGCAGCCCGCGCCAGCGGCCTGGAATTCTGAGGAACAACGATATGGCTCGTGACGGACAACAACGGGACGACAAGCGCGGCCGCGGCCGCGATCGCGAAGAGCGCGACAATGAATTCATCGACAAGTTGGTGCACATCAATCGTGTCGCCAAGGTCGTGAAGGGTGGCCGCCGTTTCGGTTTCGCCGCATTGGTCGTTGTCGGCGATCAGAATGGCCGGGTCGGTTTCGGCCATGGCAAGGCGCGTGAAGTGCCCGAAGCCATTCGCAAGGCTACCGAAGCTGCCAAGCGCTCTCTGGTTCGCATTCCGCTCAAGGACGGTCGCACCTTGCATCATGAAGTGCGCGGTCATCATGGCGCCGGCAAGGTGTTGCTGCGCCCGGCGCCTGCCGGTACCGGCATCATCGCGGGCGGCCCGATGCGCGCGGTGTTCGAAGCCTTGGGCGTGGGTGATGTCGTCTCCAAATCGCTCGGGACTTCCAATCCCTACAACATGGTGCGCGCCACTTTCGATGCGCTGAAGCATCAGCAATCGCCCCGCATGGTCGCCAATCGCCGCGGTCGCAGCGTTTCGGAAATTCTGGCCAAGCGCGAAGGCGCCCCCGCCGAAGCCTCGGCCTGATAGATAGAGAGAAAAGTCATGGCCGAGAAGAAAACCAAGGCGGCATCGCCCACCAAAGAGGCGAAAGCTGGCAAGACCGTCACGGTCCGCCAGATTCGTTCCGCCAACCGCAAGCCCGACATTCAGGCGCAGACTTTGCGCGGGCTGGGCCTGGGCAAGATCCGCCGCACCCGCACCTTGGAAGATACGCCGTCGGTGCGCGGCATGATCAACACGGTCAAGCACCTCGTCGAGATCGTCGAAGAAAGCAAATAAGATGAAGCTCAACCAGATCAGCAACAATCCGGGTGCGCACAAGCACAAGCACAAGGTCGGTCGCGGCTCGTCCTCGGGCCTGGGCAAGACCTCCGGCCGTGGCGTCAAGGGCGCCAAGGCTCGCACCGGCACCAAGGTCTATGGCTTTGAAGGCGGCCAGATGCCGCTGCACATGCGTGTTCCCAAGCGCGGTTTCAACAACATCTTCGCCAACGATTTTTCGGAAGTGAATATCGGCCTGCTGCAGAAGGCGATCACCGACAAGCGCCTGAAGAATGACGGCAAGATCACCGAAGAGGTTCTGCGCAAGGCGGGCCTGGCGCACAAAAGCCGCGACGGCGTGCGGCTGCTGGGCAAGGGCGCCATCACCGCCAAGATCGACATCGAGGTCGCAGGCGTTTCCGCTGGTGCCCGCGAAGCGGTCGAGAAGGCGGGCGGCTCCGTGACCACCACCTTCCAGAAGAAGGTCTACGCGAACAAGAAAGGCGAGCCGGGCAAGCGCCAAAAGCGCCGCGCCGACGCCACCGCCAAGCGGGCGGCACGCCAGGGCTAAAATAGGGCGGCAGCCTGCTCGCAAAGGCGGGCTCCCGCGCTATATTAGATTCGGCCTGCAAAAGGCCGGGAGCAGGACATGCCGTCAGCCGCCGAACAATTGGCCGCCAATTTCAGTTTCAGCAATCTGGGCAAGTCCCAGGAATTGCGGAACCGCATCTTCTTCACGCTCGGCGCCCTGATCGTGGCCCGGTTGGGGACTTACATCCCCATGCCTGGCATCGATCCCGCCTCGCTGGCGCAGCAGATCAACCAGGCTGGCGGCGGTTTGCTCGATGTCTTCAATGTTTTGGCGGGCGGCGCGGTGCAGCGCATGGCGATCTTCGCCCTGGGCATCATGCCGTACATTTCCGCCTCCATCATCATCCAGCTGATGACGACGGTATTTCCCGAACTCGAAGCCTTGAAGAAGGAAGGCGAGGCGGGCCGAAAGATCATCAACCAGTACACCCGCTATGGCACGGTCGGGTTGGCCGCTATCCAGGCTTACGGCATCGCCATCGGCCTGGAACATTGGGGCACGGTTGTCATCCATCCGGGCATCTTCTTCCGGCTGACGGCGATGATCACCTTGACCGGCGGCACCATCCTTCTGATGTGGATCGGCGAGCAGATCACCAGCCGCGGTGTCGGCAATGGCATTTCACTCATCATCTTTGCCGGCATTGTTGCGCGCTTCCCGCAATTGATGGGCCAGGCGCTGGAATCGGCGCGTACCGGCGCCACCAATCCGCTGCTGCTGCTGTTCTTCGCGGCCTTCGCGGTGGTATTGGTGGGATTCATCGTGTTCATGGAACGGGCTCAGCGCCGCCTGTTCGTCACCTATCCCAAGCGACAAGTCGGCAACAAGATCTATGGCGGCGAAAGTTCGCATCTGCCGCTCAAGCTCAACGTCTCGGGTGTCATCCCGCCGATCTTCGCGTCATCCATTTTGTTGCTGCCCACCACGGTCGCCAGCTTCAACGCACAAAATCTTCCGGGCTGGCTGCAGACCATCGTGACCTATGTCAGCCGCGGGCAGCCGCTTTATATGCTGCTGTACACGTTTCTGATCGTCTTCTTCGCTTTCTTCTATACTTCGGTGGTGTTCAATCCCGAGGAGACCGCCGAGAATCTCAAAAAATATGGTGGCGTCTTTCCTGGAATCCGTCCCGGCAAGAAGAGCGCGCAATTCATCGATTATACGCTGACGCGCATCACGGTCATCGGCGCCTTGTATCTGGCCTTGGTCTGCCTGATCCCCGAATTCATGTTCTACAAATACAATCTTTCCTTCTCGCTGGGCGGAACCTCGATCCTGATCGTGGTCTCGGTCACTATGGACACGGTGGCGCAGATTCAAAGCCATCTGGTCGCCCAGCAATATGAGGGCCTGCTCAAGAAGTCGAAGCTGCGTGGAGCGCGAAGGTGAATCTGGTTCTGTTCGGACCCCCGGGGGCGGGGAAAGGCACGCAATCCAAGATTCTCGCCGAAGTCCGCGGCCTGCCGCAGCTTTCCACCGGTGACATGCTGCGCGCGGCGATCGCGGCGGGAACGCCGCTGGGTCTCGCCAGCAAGGCGCTGATGGACAAGGGCGCCCTGGTGCCTGACGAGACCGTGGTCGGCATCATCGCCGAACGTTACGACCAACCCGACTGCGCCAATGGCGCAGTGTTTGACGGCTTTCCCCGCACCATCGCCCAGGCCGAGGCGCTGGACATAATGCTCGCCGAACGGGGCCGCAAAATCGACCTGGTGCTGGAACTGAAGGTTGACGATGCTGCCCTCCTGGCCCGGGTCGAGAGCC
The DNA here is from genome assembly GCA_903897605.1 of uncultured Alphaproteobacteria bacterium. Classification (GTDB taxonomy): domain Bacteria; phylum Pseudomonadota; class Alphaproteobacteria; order Micropepsales; family Micropepsaceae; genus Rhizomicrobium. The sequence continues at coordinate 711 of CAIUCH010000048.1, read as the reverse complement.
GGATCGCCGCGGGCGGCACGCTCCGGGCAGATGACAACCCCGAGACCCTCAAAAAGCGGCTGGAGGTCTATTACAAGAGTACGGCGCCGCTGCTGGGCTATTATGGCGGGCAGGGCAAGCTCAAGACCCTGGACGGCATGGCCCCCATCGAGGCCGTGACCCGCCAGATTGCCGGGATTTTAGAAGGGATTAAGGGCTGAGTTCCCTGGGCCGCAATGCGGCCCGTCGTTCGCGCTGGGCGCGCGAACGACCCCTGCGACAATAAATCCCAAGGGACAGTTGACGGCGGGGGGCTCATTCCTATACTCCGCGCCTTCGCGACATTTTTTCGTGTCATTTCTGGGCTTTTGGGGCGATTTTGAAGCCGCCTCCCGCCCCGGTTTGGGCGAAAGGGCGGCGCGTACGAATTTTGTAAATATTTCAACGGCTTAACAGCCCCGGAGAATTCCCAAGTGGCACGTATCGCCGGCGTCAATATCCCGACCCAGAAGCGAGTCGAAATCGGCCTTCGCTACATCCATGGCATCGGTCCGCACACCGCCCATAAGATCGTCACACAGCTTGGCATCGATCCGTCGCGCCGGGTCAGCGACCTGACCGAATCCGAGGTCATTCAAATCCGCGAAATCATCGACCGCGACTTCCTGGTCGAGGGCGATCTGCGCCGCGATGTGGCGATGAATATCAAGCGCCTGATGGATCTGGGCTGCT
>CAIUCH010000047.1 GCA_903897605.1 uncultured Alphaproteobacteria bacterium | reverse complement strand
GCTCGGTCGTGGTGGTCTTGCCGGCGTCGATATGCGCGGCAATTCCAATATTGCGGTACTGATCGAGCGGAGTGAGACGAGCCATAATTCTTAGTTCCGTTACCAGCGATAGTGCGAGAAGGCGCGATTGGCATCGGCCATCTTGTGAGTGTCTTCCCGCTTCTTGACGGCGCTGCCGCGATTGTTGGCGGCGTCCATCAACTCACCCGACAGGCGGCCCTGCATGGTGGGCTCGTTGCGGCCACGGGCGGCGGTGATCAGCCAGCGAATGGCGAGCGCGCGGCCGCGGTCGGTGCGCACTTCGACCGGCACCTGATAGGTGGCGCCGCCGACGCGGCGCGACTTCACTTCGATGGAGGGCGAAACATTGCGCAGGGCTTCGTGGAAGACGACCAGCGGATCCTGCTTGGTCTTGGCGGCGATGGTATCGAAGGCGCCGTAGATGATGCCTTCGGCGGCGGACTTCTTGCCGTCATACATCAGGCTGTTCATGAATTTGGCGAGAACCAGATCGCCGAATTTGGCGTCCGGGTTGATTTCGCGGTGCTCTGCGCGGTGGCGGCGTGACATCTATCTTCTCCTTACTTCGGACGCTTGGCGCCGTAGAGCGAACGGCGCTTCTTGCGGTCCTTGACGCCCTGGGTGTCGAGCACGCCACGGATGATGTGATAGCGCACGCCCGGAAGGTCCTTGACGCGGCCGCCGCGGATCAGGACCACGCTATGCTCCTGAAGATTATGGCCTTCGCCCGGAATATAGGTCAGCGCTTCGAAGCCGTTGGTCAGGCGCACCTTTGCGACCTTACGCAGCGCCGAGTTCGGCTTCTTCGGCGTGGTCGTATAGACGCGGGTGCAGACCGCGCGCTTCTGCGGAGAACCCTGGAGCGCCGGCACCTTGTTACGCGTGGGTTTTTCACCGCGCGGCTTGCGAATGAGCTGATTGATCGTCGGCATTCCTATTCCTCATTTTCATTCCCGCGGGCCACGCCGCATGGGATGAGCAAAACCAAAAACCGGACGCGAGCGGATTGCCCGGTCCGAACTCGCGGAGGACTGAGAGGGAACCCTCTGAGTCGCGCGTTCAAAGCTCTCAAACTGACTTCCCAACAGCGTTTTTGCGGATTTTCCGCAGACAGCCTGCCCTGGAAGGTGGCGCTATATATCCAGAGGGGTGGTGGGGGTCAAGGACGTTAAGAAAGGATATTTCAAGGGCTTCCGCGGAATGCGCGCGCGATTGATCCCGCCAGAAGTGTACAGGAGCGCCGCTCCCTCTATCCCGTTTCCAATACGTCGCCCGAGACGGAAAATAGCGCTGGTCAGTAAGTACCGCCTTTTCCGTGCAGCGTTTTTGCGAGTAAGTCTCATTGACAGGTTCGGTAGTTCCAGCCATGGTCCTTACAGTTGATAATGATTATCATTTTTATCTCCCGAGGGGTTCATGACGCGTATCAATATTTCCGGTGCCAGCCTGGGCGTATCCAGCGCCACTCTCACCTCGGCGGCCGCCATCACCGCCGCTTTCGGCCAGCAGGTTGCCGCCAACGATCAAGGCAAGACCATCGAGACGGTGACGGTCACCGACCGGCGCCTCACCATCGGCCTGTTGCCGGAAAAGCTGCTCGACACGCCCCAGACGGTGAATGTGATCCCGACGGAAGTGATCAAGGAACAAGGCGTCACCAATCTGCAAGACGCCCTCAAGAATGTGCCGGGCATCACCCTGAACGCGGGCGAAGGCGGCACCCATGGCGACCTGGTCAATCTGCGCGGCTTCTCGGCCGGCGACGACTATTTCATCGACGGCCTGCGCGATACCGGCATCTACAATCGTGATGTCTTCGATGTGCAGTCCATCGAAGTCTATAAAGGCCCCGCCTCCACCCTGTTTGGCCGCGGCACCACCGGCGGCGTGATCAACCAGGTTTCCAAATCCGCCCAATTGTATCCGGTGGACGATTTCACCCTCAGCGGCGGCAACAATTCCGAGATTCGCGGCACCGGCGACGTCAACTACGTATTGGGCGATACCAGCGCGGTGCGCGTTAATGTGATGGGCCAGCGCAACAATGTCGTCGGCCGCCCCTTCGCGCGCACTCAGAAATGGGGCATCGCGCCGACCTATTCCTACGGCATCGGCACCGACACCGTATTCTCGCTGAAATATCTGCATCAGCAGGAAGACGATATTCCCGACTACGGCATTCCCTTCCTGTTCGGCGCGCCGGCGCCGGTTTCGCACCGCGCCTATTATGGTCTGCCATCCGACGACCGCAGCAAGGCGGAAATCGATGTGGTGACGGCCAGTGCCGAGCATCGCCTGGATGATGTCTTCACCATCAGCGACAAGGCTCGCTACGGCCATTACTGGTTCGACAGCGTTCAGACCGCGGCAACCTATGGCACGGCGAACTGCTTCAACGGCATTGCGCCGTTTGCGTCCACCGCGCTTTGCGCCAGCCTGCCGGCAGCCGGCCGTTCACCGGTCTCGGCCACCAACCCCTATTTCCCCATCTTCGGTACGCCTCTCAACCAGATCGTTGTCCAGCGCGACCGCCCCAGCGGCAGCGGCACGATTGCCACCATGATGAATGAAACCGATCTGACGGCGGTGTTCTCCACCAGCGATTTCCACCATCATGTGGTCACCGGCATTGAACTCGACAAGGAAGACGCCGACCTCACCCGCTTCGTCAATCAGAACACCGTCATCACGCCGACGCCGCTTCTGGCGCCGGATCCCCATGAAAGCTTCCCGGGGCACCAAACCACGGTGCGTCAGAAACCGATCACCAAGACCGCCACGGAAGGCGTTTTCATCGTGGACACGGTGGATTTCAGCGAGCTTTGGAATTTCGTGGGCGGCTTCCGTTTTGATCATTTCGGAGCACGCTTCGACCAGAATCTGGGAACGCCGTCGCATTTCCGGCATAACGACAATATCGGCAGCCCGCGTGCCGCGCTGGTGTACAAGCCCGCCGCGAATTCCAGCGTCTATTTCTCCTACGGCACGTCGTTCAATCCGTCGGCGGAGACTTTATCCCTGGCGGCATCGAACCAGGGCCTCGGTCCGGAGCGCGACCGCACTTATGAATTTGGCGGCAAGGCGACCGTACTGAACGGCCAGATGGCTCTGACGGCGGCGGCCTTCAATACCGTCAAGACCAATGCCCGCATCAGCGACCCGCTCAATCCCACTTTGCAATCCCTGGCGGGAACCGAGCGCGTCAATGGCGTTGAGTTTGGCGCCCAGGGCCGGCTTACTGAAAATTGGGAATTGATCGCGGGTTACACTTATCTTGCGCCGCACGCGGTCGGCCTGATCGCGGCTGGCGTTGCCGGCCCGATCCCCAACACCGCGCGCAACCAGGGAAATATCTGGTCGGTTTATGACTTTGAAGAAGGTCTGAAGCTGGGTGCGGGCTTGAACTGGACCGGCCGCCGCGATGCGGGCAGCGACACCTTGAGTGTTCCGGGGCAGATCATCGTCGCCAAGGTACCCTCCTATGCCACCATCGACGCGATGGCGTCCTATCCGGTCACGGACAATCTGACCTTTCAGCTCAATATCTACAATCTTGCCAACGCGTTCTACTACGCCACGTCCTACGACACCCGGCCAAACGAGAACCATGTGGTGCCGGGCGTCGGGCGCACCTTCCTGTTGACGGCTGGCATCTCCCTGTAAGGCGAATACTCCGATGCTGGTCCATGTCCCCGCCGTGCTTTCGGCCCAAGAGACATCGCGCTTTTGCGGGCGCCTGGCCGGGGCGCCATGGGGCGATGGCCGCGTCACCGCCGGGCCGCAATCGGGCGTAGTGAAGCATAATCAGCAATTGCCGCAAGACTGCGTCGAAGCGCGCGAACTTGGCGATCAAGTTTTGTCCGCACTCGACCATGCGCCTCTGTTTCTCAGCGGCGCCCTGCCCGCGCGCGTCTTTCCTCCGCTCTTCAACCGCTACGCGGAAGGAATGGATTTCGGCGCCCATATCGACAATGCCATTCGCCGCGTTCCCGGAAGCCGCCTCAGCATCCGCACCGACCTTTCCGTCACTCTCTTCCTGAACCCGCCCGACGGCTATGACGGCGGCGAACTGGTGATCGAAGACACATATGGCGTTCAATCGGTGAAACTGGCGGCGGGAGACATGGTCCTCTATCCCGCGACCAGCCGTCATCGCGTCATGCCGGTGACACGGGGACAAAGACTGGCCTGCTTCTTCTGGGTGCAAAGCCTGGTCAAGGATGACGCAGAGCGGTCCATGTTGTTCGAATTGGACCGCGCCATCCAATTTTTGAGCGCGGACAATCAAAATCATCCGGAAATTCTGCGCCTGACCGGGCTCTATCATAACCTGGTGCGCAAATGGGGCGCGCCATGAATGGGCCTACCTCGCGCCAGACCTGGCGCGTGGCGGCACTGACCATGATGCGGCCGCACGAATTGTCCGCCACGCTTCAAGGCGACGATGCGGCGGAATGGGTCGCCGCCGCCGCGGCCTGCGGCATCGCCCAGGCGCAGGTGCGGCTGGGCCGCATGCTTCTGGAAGGCGAAAGGGTGACGCGCGATCCCCATGCCGCCTTTGCCTGTTTTTTATGCGCGGTGGAAAGCGGAGACGCGGAGGGTCACAACATGTTGGGCCGTTGTTTCGAGAATGGCTGGGGAACCGAACCGGACTTCGCCACGGCCGCGCATCACTATCGCATCGCCGCCGAGGCAGGCCTTGATTGGGCGCAATATAATCTTGGCCATATGCTTCTTTCCGGAAATGGTGTGGCCCGTGATCGCCAAGCCGCCTTCCGCTTCTACGGCCATGCGGCGGCGCAAGGCCATGTTCGCGCCATGAATCTATTGGGCCGTTGCTACGAGCAAGGTTGGGGTGTCGAGCGGAGTGCCGCCACCGCGCGCGCCTGGTACCGCCGCTCCGCCGAGGGCGGCTATTTCCGCGGTGCTTATAATTACGCGGACACGATCGCCGCCGAAGGCTGTATCGCGGGCGCGCTGCATTGGTTCGAATGTGCGCTGGCCGACGCACCCGAGCCCAGTCGCAGCGTCATGATTGCAGCCCTTTTATCCCACCAAGAACCCCCATTGCGGGCGCTGGCGGAGAGGTTTTCCTGACCTTCGCGGGCCTAAAAGGCCCGGCATCTGAAATCAGACTTCGAGCCTGTCATCGGTGCGCGCGACCAGGGCGTATAGCACCGGCATCAGATAAACGCTGATCGCCAGTCGCGTGATCAGTCCAGCAACGATGACCAGGGCGAATGGCCGTTGGCTATCGGTGCCCACACCGGAGGCCAGAGCGGCCGGCAACAAGCCAAACGAAGCCACCAGCGCCGTCATCATGATGGGGCGCAGCCGCAGGATCGCGCCTTCACGAATGGCCTCCACCATCGGCATGCCATCTCGGCGCAATTCGTTGACATAAGAAATATAAACCACCGCCGTCAGCACCGAGACGCCAAACAGCGCCAGAAATCCCACGCCAGAAGACACCGAAAAAGGCGTGTCGGTAAGCCATAGCGCGATCAGACCGCCGATCGGCGCGGACAAAAGGACGCCCAGCACCGTGATGAAGGGAAATTTGAAGTTGTTATAAAGCAGGAAAAGCAGAAGAAAGATCAGGAACAGGGTGAGAGGCAGGATCACCGCCAGCTGCCGGCTCGAAGCGGTGTATTCGCTATATTCCCCGCCCCAATCCAGACGATAGCCCTGCGGCAAGGTCACCTTCTGATCAACCTGCTTGATGGCGTCGTCGACGGCACTCGCCAGATCGCGTCCCTCGACCGAGAATTGGACGCCGATATAACGTGAATTCCCCTCGCGATAGATGAAGGAAGCCCCGTTGGTCACCGAAATGTCCGCCAGTTCCTTGAGCGGGATTTGCTGACCCGCCGAAGTTGCCACCGGAATGTTTCCGATCTCCTCGGGATTGTCGCGAAACTGGCGGTCCAGACGGACGACAAGATCGAATTGCTCCTCGCCCTGAACCACCTGCGTGGCCACATCACCGCCGATCGCGGTCTGGATCAGGCCGTTCACATCGTCCACGTTCAAGCCATAACGGGCGATCTTGGCACGGTCGATCTTGATGGTGAGGCTGGGTTGTCCCAGTTCCTGAACCAAGGTCACATCGGTGATCCCGCGCACGCTTTCAAGAACCCGCTTTATCGTCAGGCCACGTTGCTGCAGCGTTCTGAGATCGGAACCAAAGATTTTCACCGCCAATGCGCTCTTCAAACCCGTTTCCGCCTCGTCCACGGCATCTTCGGCCGGTTGCGAATAATTGAAGATAATGCCTGGGAAGCTTTGGAGTTTCTGGTTGATCGCTTCGACCAGTGCCGCCTTGCTGCGGTAAAGGCCGCGCCATTGCGAATAGGGTTTGAGCCCGACATAAAACTCCACGTTGAAAAAGCCGGTCGAATCCGTGCCGTCGTCCGGGCGGCCCAGCTCAGAGGTCACGGTCGTGACTTGCGGAAAAGACCGCAGCACTTCGCGGATTCGCGGTGTGATCTTCGCGGCCTCGTCGAAGGAAATGGTGTAGGGCATCGTCGCCCGCACCCACAGCGCACCCTCGTCCAAATGCGGCATGAATTCCGCGCCGATGCCGGGAATCAATAACAGCGAAAGGACCAGAGCCATGGCCGATGCCATCGTCGTGTGCCATGGGCGGGCAAGGCAATAATCCAGGCCCCGAATATATTCCTTCTTGATATATTCGAATGCCGCGTTGCGCTGTTCGCGAACACCGTTTCGCATGAACCAAGAACAAAGCACCGGTAACAAGGTCAGCGTAACGATCAGCGAACCTATCAGCGCGAACACCATGGTGTCCGCCATTGGCTTGAACAACAATCCGGACGGCCCCGACAAAACATAGATCGGCAGGAAACTGACGACGATGACCGCGACCGCGTAAACCAGGGGCCGATCCACTTCCGCGGCGGCGTCCCGGATAACCGCCATGAGGTCAAAGGGCTTTCCTTCCCTGAGTGCGACTTGCCGGAAAATATTTTCGACCATGAATATCGCCCCATCCACCAGGATGCCGAAATCGATGGCGCCGATGGAGAGCAGATTGGCCGAAGCATTTTGAAGATCGAGGCAGATAAAGGCGAACAGCAGCGCCAGGGGAATGGTGACCGCAACGATCAGCCCGGCGCGAAAGTCGTAAAGAAAGAAAATCAGGATCACCACGACGATCAGCATGCCGCGCAGCAGATTGCCTTCCACCGTCCCAATCGTCAGCGTGACCAAATCGGTGCGATCGTAAAAGGGAACGACCTTTACGTCCTTCGGCAAGATCCGCTCGTTAAGATCCCTGGTTTTGGCTTCGACGCCTTTCAGAACCTCCTGTGCCTTCTCGCCGGTCCGCAGCAGGATGACACCTTCGACAGCGTCATTCTGCTTTTCGTAACCGAACTCACCCAGCCGGGGGGCGATGCCGATTTCCACCCGTCCGACATCCTTCAAAAGCACCGGCGTGCCGCTATTCACTGCTACCACGACGTTGCCGATATCCTCGGTCGTGACGATCCGCCCGAGGCCGCGCACGTAATAAAATTGGCTGCCTTGCGAATAGAATCCACCGCCCGCATTGCCATTGTTGGCGGCCAGAGAGGTCTCCACTTGTGCCACCGACAGGCCCGCCCCCGCGATCTTGGCGGGATCGAGCAGTACCTGATATTGCATGGTGCCACCGCCGAAACCGGAATCGTCCGCCACCCCGGGAACAGATTTGAACTGCGGTTCGACGGTCCACGCTTCGAGGGTTTTCAACTCCATCGGCGAGCGGTCGGGGCTTTGCAGCACATAGCGATAGATAAGACCCGATGGCGAGGACATCGGCGATATCGAAGGCGTCACGCCGCTTGGCAGGCTGACCGCGGGCAAAGCGTTATAAGCCTGTTGCCGCGCAAAAAAATTGTCGGTGCCATCCTGATAAGTCAGAGTGACCTTTGACAAGCCGTAAAGCGAGATGGAACGCAGCGTGACCAGGCGAGGAATGCCGTTCATGCCGCGTTCGACCGGCACCGTGATCAGCCGTTCCACTTCCTCGGCGGTGTGCCCGGGCCATTGGGTGATGACTTCAACCCGTGGCGGCGAGAGGTCCGGATAGGCGTCCACCGGCAGGCGATTCAAGGAGCGTATGCCCGCGCCCAAAAGCACAAGCGTCATCAGCACAACCAAGAGACGCTGCCGCAGCGACGAGGCCACAAGCCGGTTCACGATCGAAGCGGAAGGCGGCGGCGAATCTGGTGGAGAAAGGTGATCGGTCATTGGTTTTGCATGAATTGCACGAAAATGGCGCCATCCACCACAATCTGTTGCCCAATCTTGAGGCCATCCAAAATGTTATATTGATCACCGCTGCGATAGCCCAAGCTCACATGCTGTCGCGCGAAGCTGCCGTCACGTTGGGTGACATAGACAAAAGGCAAATTCTCCTCATCGCGCAAAATCGCCGACACCGGCACCAACAGACCGTGGCTTTCCTGACCGGAGCGTAGATGCACCTGAACATACATTTGCCGCTTGAGGAATTCGCCCGGATTGTCGACGACAACCCGGACCGCGACCGAACGCGTGCTGGCGTCCACTTCGGCTGCGATATTGTTCACCGTGCCTGTGAGCGTGCGCGATGCCAGACTTGTGCTGACGTGCGCGCTGTCACCGACATGCACGGAAGCAAGGTCGGAATCGAAAACATGCGCCATGACCCAAACCCGCGAAAGATCCGCAATGGTGAAACAGTTGGTGGTGGCAGCCTGTAGAAGTTGACCCGGCGTGATAACCCTTTCCACCACCGTTCCGGCCAAAGGTGAGCGGATCAGTCCCGCGACGGTGGCGGTGGGCTTTCCCTTTTTCGTATCTTCTATGACCTGGGGATCCACATTCATCGCCTGCAGCGATTGCAAGGCCGCGTCGCGATCGGCTTCGGCGCCCGCTGCGTCGGTCTGGGCCTGTGCTTCCTCCCGCTGGGAAACGCCTTGATGTTCCAGCAGATCTTTGTCCAGCTCGGCCAAATGGCGCGCATTCTGGGCGCTCACCGACGCCTTGCGATAGGCGCTGACAGCGGCCGCAAAATCGGAGGAGATAACTGCCGCCAGAGGATCGCCCTTCTTGACCTTGTCGCCGGGGGAAACAAGCAGCCGCGACACTGGGCCCGAGAATGGCGCCAGCACATTGGTGGCTTGATCATTGTCGAAATCCACCACACCTGTTGTGTCGATGATCTTGTGAAACGTACCGGCCGCAACAGTGTAGAAGTGAATGTTCTGCCGCTGCGCCGGCGTCAGGGTCACGGTGCCGCTTTGAGGCGCATTTTGCGTGGCGGATTTTGGCGAACAGCCCGCGACCAGAAAAATGGCCGCCGCTGTTGCCATAATTTTGCGTGAGCTAGCCATTTTTGTCCCCAATCAAATCCGTGCGGTGCCACCAGCCGCCGCCAAGTGCCTGAAACAACGCCGCCGTATCGGCGTAACGAGCCGCTTCCGCCTGAACGAGATTGATTTCAGCCTGCTGATAGGCTTGTTCGGCGATCAACAGACCAAGATCATTGGTGTATCCGTCCCGCAGCTGCCGTTGGGTCAGGGCCAGTATGGTCTTGGCGGCCGCTTCGGCGGTGGCGGCGGCTCTCAAACCCTTGGCGTCTTGATCCAGCGCCGTCAGCGTGTCCGCCACATTCTGAAACGCAACCAGAACAGTGCCGCGATATTGCTCAGCCGATGCATCATAGGCGGCACGCGCGGCGCGCTCCTGATGCAAGAGCGTACCGCCCTGAAAGATGGGAGCCGTCAAGGCCGTGCCGATGCTCCAGAATTCCGTTCCCGGCGCGAACAGCTGATTAAACGCGAGCGTTGTGCTTCCGCCATTCGCCGTCAGTTGGAAATTGGGCAGTCTGTTGGCCACCGCGATGCCGATCTGGGCGCTGGCCGCATGCAGATTGGCCTCTGCCTGCAGCACATCCGGGCGCTGGCGAACCAGGTCGGACGGAAGGCTGACCGGCAGATCGACCGGCAATTTCAGATCGGAAAGCGCCAGCTCTTCCGCCCGCGCCTGACTTGGATACTGCCCGGTGAGAACGGCCAATTGATCGTGAAGTTGAGCCTTTTGTTTCATCAGCGGCGGCAGCGTCGCCTCGGCAGCAGCCATCTGGGATTTTTGCGCGGCAAGATCGACGCCGCTGGCATAACCTTTCGCCAATTGATATTCGAGAATCTCAACCGATTTTTTTTCGCCGTCGATCAGCCGGCCCGTAGCGTCGATCTGTGCTTGCGTCGAAGCTTCCTGAACCGCGGTGACCACCACATTGTTGATCAGCGTGGTGTAGGTGGCGAGCAATTGATAACGCACGGCGTCGGCCTGGGCCTCGGACGATTCCACGGTCCGGCGGGTCAGACCAAATACATCGGGCACATAGGAGACGCTCAGTTGCGGCGTGAAGAGATCATATTGGAGAGCGTTGGAGCTGGGGACGGGAGCCAATGTCGCCGGCTGTTGCTGATGCGAAACCGCAAGCCCCGCCGAAACAGCGGGAAAGAATGCGCCCCGCTGGGCCCGGGCATTCTCATGCGCTTGGTGCAGTGCGGCCTGGGCCGCTTTCAGGTCCGCATTGGTCTTGAGAGACCTTGCGATCAAATCATCGAGCGTTTTCGAATGAAACAGGGTCCACCAGTCCCCCGAAATATCACTGCCGTCGACGAACCGCTGGGCGTCGCCGCCGGCCACATCCGGCACCGCGGCCATGACCGAAAGCGAAGAAGCCGTGTAGGCGCTGACATCCGGCGCGGCGGGTTTCTTGAAATCAGGACCAACCGCGCAACCGGCAAGCAGCAGCAGCATTCCGTGAAAAGCGAACGCGCCACACCTCGCCTTGCCCGAAAATGGCGAGACAGCCCTGAAAAAGCATATCTCTGACGGCATAATTGTCTCCACAGATGGAATATTCCCGGCAACGTACGTACGTCGCCGTGCCCAGAGCGCAGAGCCGCGTTTTGCGACTGCTGCGACACTTGGGAATTTCCGATCAGTGGTGAGGCGGGGCCCGGCTTTGCCAATTGTGCGCGGCCGCGTCGGCGGTCACACCCATCCGCAAGGACGGCGCCGCCAGTTCAGTCCAAACTGCGGACAGAAGCAGAAGCGGCGCAGCGGGAAGGAAGAATGGGCCATTATGCGCAACGGCCTGACAGAAGGGACAATCCATTGGATTGTCGTCGACAGGCGCCTTGCCGTGCGATCCGGTCACGATCTTGGAAATCGCGGTGGGGGACGCATTATGGATATGGGTTTGCGTAATGTAGGACTGCAACGTAAACGCGATCAGCAGAAAGCAGGCGACGAAACGCCAGCTTGAGCCTGTATTCCAGCCGAACATTGCCCCGGTTATCTTCATCTGGCCGCAATAAGTGCGTCTGTGGCAAGTCTAGACCAAATCGGGCCTCTCCCGCCAGTCATGCCGGCCCGGCCGGATTTTGGCCCATATATCAAGGGTGGCGCCGGCCCGGCTTCGTGCTTAATAAATTCGCGTTTCAGTGGAAGACCGCCGCCAAAACAATCGGACTGCCGCCGTTTCTGAACCTGCCGAAGAAAACCTCTCCGATTCTGTCGAGCCGAAGCCATGAGACATCCGTCACCTTCTCAGGGTGGAGACATCACCCGAACAGGTCGTAACGGGTGCCGCAGACGCGGGCCTCGTGTTCCAGCAGTTTGCGTTTCAGCGGCAGGCCGCCGCCGAACCCGGTCAAGCTGCCATCGCTGCCGATCACCCGGTGGCAGGGCACGATCAGGGCAATGGGATTGGCGCCATTGGCGGACCCGACCGCGCGGGCGGCATCGGGATGGCCGATGGTCTTGGCCACCGCGCCATAGGAGGTGGTGCGCCCGAACGGGATATCGCTGAGCGCTTTCCAGACCAGCTTGTCGAATTCCGGACCTTCGGCATTCAGCTCCAAGTCAAACATCTGACGCTCGCCTCGGGAATATTCGCCAACCTGGCGGCGGACGTCATCCAGCGCGGCGGTATCGCGCTCGGCCTCGGGATCCACCCGGTCTGCCCCCTCGGCGCGGAAGGCAAAGCGGAGCACCCGCCCCGCCTCGTCCACCCAGGACGCGAACAAGCCGAAGTGCGTGTCGATCGTATCCCAATAGCGCTTCACGCCGCCGGCTCCTTCAAGCCAGTCTCTTTCAGCGATGTCCACAGATGCATGGTGGCAAGACTGCGATGCGGTGAAAAAGCCGCCATTAAGGTCTTGACCTGCTCATGGTCTGGCCGCTCCGGCATTTGATGGAGACGTTGCAAGGCGGTGGCCAGGGCGCTGTCGCCCACCGGCGCCGCATCGGCGAAGCCGCCCCGGAGCATGGTGTAGCGGGCGGTCCAGGTGCCAACGCCGTGCAATGCGGTCAACTTCTTTTCCGCCGCCACCGCCGAACCGCGCGGTAGGCCTTCAATGTCCAACTTGCCTTTGGCCACGGTTTCGCCGGCCCCGATCAGATAGGAAGCCTTGGAGCGAGAGAAACGCCGCTTGTTGAGGGTCGCCACTGTCATGTTGGCGACGCGTTCCGGCGTCGGATGTGCCCGCATGCTGCCCACCTTCTCGCCCGCCATGCGGATGATTTCGCTGCGCAAGCTGGAAGCGAATTTCACATTGATCTGCTGGCCGATGATGCCCCAAGCCAAGCCGTCAAACCCGGTCGGGATATTGGGCAACCGCAAACCCCGCCGCGGCGCTGTGAAGGCGGCGTGACGGGTTTCAAACGGTGCGGTCTCGTTGTTCAGACCCAGCATCTTGAGCGCAGCCCCATGCAGGAACGTCAGGCCGGCGCGGCCCAGTTTCCGGTCGGCATGGACCCGCGCCCAGACGCACTCCTTCTCCAGCGACAATTCCAGCACCGCGGGACCATCGCCGGTGAGCAGCGCCTTCCAGATCTTGTTGCCTTCGCTTCTTTCGCACAGGCTTTCCGGATCGCGGGCGTGATAGGCCAGAATCTCTTTGGCCCGGTACCCCGTCGGCAGTTGCAGCAAAAAGACATTGGACAGCGCCCGATAGGCGCCCGGTGTCATGCGGGTGAGCGCCAGAAATTGGCGGTGAAACACCGACTCGCTTTCAAAGCCTGCCGCAAATCCCACATCCACCACCTTGGCGTTGCCGCTGAGCAGCAGACTGGCGGCGTGATGCACCCGTTCGCGCCGCAGCCACTGGGCGGGCGCCAGATGGGCATGCTCCCGGAACAAGGCGCCCAATTTGGTCAGGCTGACGCCAGCGCCCTTGGCCAAGGCCGAAGCATCCGTGAAGTTCGCCGGCTCGGCCCGCACCCGGTCCATCAGGCCTTCAAACAGGGCGATATTCTCGTCTTCGCCGCGATAGAAAAGATCGGGCCGGCAGCGTTTGCAGGCGCGCAATCCGGCCGCCTGACACTCCGCCTCGGTGCGGTAGAGGGTGACATTCTCTTTCTTGGGCGGATGGGTCGGACAGGACGGCAAACAATAGATCCCCGTCGTGCGTACGCCGATCAGGAACTTGCCGTTGAATTTGCCGCTGCGGGCATCCTCGCGGCTCCAGGAGAAGGGTTCGGGCAGTTTCATGGGAGGGAGATTAGCGCGGCCAGGTGGTGGCGGCCTCCTGATTTGCACTTTGGATATGGGGCGAATTTCACAAAGAAAAAGGGCCGCCCTCACGGACGGCCCTGATTCTTTGCAGGTTCAGCCGAACTATTCGGCTGCCGCCACGGGCGCTTCCAGGGCCGCGATCGGCATCTGTGCCGCCGCTTCCGCCTGAATCGCCTTGTCGCGTTCGGTTGCGATATGGCGCAGGCGCGCGATGGCGCCGCCGGTACCGGCCGGAATGAGACGTCCCACGATGACGTTCTCCTTCAGACCTTCCAGCATATCGACCTTGCCGTTGACCGCCGCATCGGTAAGGACGCGGGTGGTCTCCTGGAACGAGGCCGCCGAGAACACCGAACGGGTCTGCAGCGAGGCCTTGGTGATGCCCAACAGGATCGCCCTGCCATCGGCACCCTTGCGGCCTTCGCTTTCGGCCTTCTTGTTGGCCTCTTCCAGTTCCGCCGCATCGACATGCTCGCCCGCGATCAAGGTGGTATCGCCACCGTCGGTGATCTCGAGTTTCTGCATCATCTGGCGGCAGATCACTTCGATGTGCTTGTCGTTGATCTTCTCGCCCTGCAAGCGATAGACGTCCTGGATTTCCTTGACCAGATAGGTCGCCAGTTCCTCCATGCCCTTGATGCGCAGGATGTCGTGCGGGCTGGGATTGCCCTCGACGATGTAATCGCCCTTCTCGACATAATCACCCTCGCGTACACTGATGTGCTTGCCCTTGGGGATCAGATACTCGGTCGGCTCGATCTTTTCCGACTTGGGCTTCACGATCACGCGGCGCTTGTTCTTATAGTCCTTGCCGAATTCGACAAAGCCGTCGGTTTCCGCCAGCACGGCCGCTTCCTTGGGCTTGCGTGCCTCGAACAGCTCCGCCACGCGCGGCAGGCCGCCCGTGATGTCGCGTGTCTTGGCGCCTTCCGTGGGAATACGGGCCAGAACGTCGCCGGCGCGGACTTCCGAACCGTCTTCCACCGACAGAATGGCATCGGCCGAGATCGCATAGCGCGCCTCGCCGCCACCCGGCGTCTGGATGAGCTTGCCCTTCTTGTCCACGATCGCGATGGTCGGACGCAGGTCGGGCACATTCTTGGAACCCGTGCCGCGGCTGTCCATCACCACCTTGTTGGAAACGCCGGTCTTTTCGTCCGACACTTCGCGCAGCGTGACGCCGAATGTCAGATCCTCATACTTCACGATGCCTTCGACATCGGTCAGCACCGGAAGCGCGTTCGGATTCCATTCCGCCAGACGGTCACCGCGCTTGACGGTGGCGCCTTCATCCACTTTCAGGCGCGCGCCATAGACGATGCGCGACGTGGCGCGTTCCTGGCCCTTATTGTCGGTGATCACCAGCTGCATGTTGCGGCCCATCGCGATCAGCTCACCGTCGGAATTCTTGACGATGTTGCGGTTCACAATGCGGATCTTGCCGTCATAAGACGCCTCGACCTTGGACTGGCCCGCCACCTGTGCCGCACCACCGATATGGAAGGTGCGCATGGTGAGCTGGGTGCCCGGCTCGCCGATCGACTGGGCGGCAATGACGCCCACCGCTTCGCCGATATTGACCGATGTACCGCGCGCCAGATCGCGGCCATAGCACTTGCCGCAAACGCCTTCCGGCAATTCGCAGGTGAGGACCGAACGCACGCGCACTTTTTGAACATGCGCGCTTTCGATCTTCTCGGCCAGATCCTCGGTGACTTCCCGGCCGCGCTTGACGAGCACTTCACCCGAATCCGGGTGCTTGATGTCTTCGGCGGCGGTGCGGCCCAGAACGCGCTCGGACAGCGACGAGACGACCTGACCACCATCGATTTCGGCCTGGACTATGACACCCTTCTTGGTGCCGCAATCTTCCGCCGTGATGATGCAGTCATTGGCCACGTCGACCAGACGGCGGGTCAGGTAACCCGAATTCGCCGTCTTGAGCGCGGTGTCGGCCAGACCCTTGCGGGCGCCGTGGGTGGAGTTGAAATACTCCAGCACGGTGAGGCCTTCCTTGAAGTTGGACAGGATCGGCGTCTCGATGATTGAGCCGTCGGGACGCGCCATCAGGCCGCGCATGCCGGCAAGCTGTTTCATCTGCTGCGGCGAGCCGCGAGCGCCCGAATGCGACATCATGTAGATGGAGTTCATCTCTTCAACCCGGCCCGTTACGGGGTCAATGCGGGGCTCGGAGATTTCCTTCATCATTTCGGCCGCGACCTGGTCGGTACACTTCGACCAGACGTCAACCACCAGATTGTATTTTTCCTTATCGGTGGTGAGGCCGTCCTGATATTGCTGTTCGTATTCACGGACGCGATGACGCGTTTCGTCGATCAGCTTCTGCTTGGTGGCGGGCACGACCATGTCGTCCTTGCCGAACGAGATTCCAGCCTTGCAGGCTTCGCGGAAGCCCAGACCCATCACCGCATCGCAGAACAGCACGGTCTCTTTCTGGCCGCAGTGGCGATAGACTTCGTCGATGATGTGCGAGACTTCTTGCTTGCGCAGCAGGCGGTTGACCAGCTCGAACGGAATCTTGGGATTCCGCGGCAGGATTTCCGCGACCATCATGCGGCCCGGCGTGGAATCCACCCGGCGCACGATCGGTTTGCCTTCCGCATCGACCGTCTTGTAGCGCGCCTTGATCTTGGCGTGCAGCGTGACGGCGCCGGCGAACAGGGCGTGCTCGATCTCGCCGATATCATTGAAGACCATGCCCTCGCCCGGCTCCTTGGCGCGTTCCTGCGACAAGTAGTAGAGGCCGAGAACGATGTCCTGGGTCGGCACGATGATCGGCTTGCCGTTGGCGGGCGACAGGATGTTGTTGGTCGACATCATCAGCACGCGCGCTTCCAGCTGGGCCTCGAGGCTCAGCGGGATGTGCACGGCCATCTGGTCGCCGTCAAAGTCGGCATTGAAGGCGGTGCAGACCAGCGGATGCAGCTGGATCGCCTTGCCTTCGATCAACACCGGCTCGAACGCCTGGATGCCCAACCGATGCAAGGTCGGAGCGCGGTTGAGCAGGATCGGATGCTCGCGGATCACCTCTTCGAGGATGTCCCAGACTTCCGGCTTTTCCTTCTCCACCAGCTTTTTGGATTGCTTCACCGTCTGGCTGAAGCCCTTGGCTTCCAGCCGCGAATAGATGAACGGCTTGAACAGTTCCAGCGCCATCTTCTTGGGCAGACCGGCCTGGTGCAGCTTGAGCTCCGGGCCAACCACGATGACCGAACGGCCGGAATAGTCGACGCGCTTGCCGAGCAGATTCTGGCGGAAGCGGCCCTGCTTGCCTTTCAGCATGTCGGCGAGCGACTTCAGCGGGCGCTTGTTGGCGCCGGTGATGACGCGGCCACGGCGGCCATTGTCGAACAGGGCGTCGACGGATTCCTGCAGCATGCGCTTTTCGTTGCGCACGATGATGTCCGGCGCCTTGAGCTCGATCAGGCGCTTCAACCGGTTGTTGCGGTTGATGACGCGGCGATAAAGATCATTGAGGTCGGAGGTGGCGAAGCGGCCGCCATCCAGCGGCACCAGCGGACGCAGTTCCGGCGGGATAACCGGCACCGCGGTCAGGATCATCCATTCCGGGCGATTGCCGGATTCCAGGAAGGCATCCACCACCTTGAGGCGCTTGATCAGCTTCTTCTGCTTTTCGCCGCCATTGGATTCGGCAATGCCGGTGCGCAACTCGTCGCGCAGCTTCTCCAGATCGATCGCCATCAGCAATTTGCGGATCGCTTCGGCGCCGATTTCGGCGGTGAAGCTGTCGTTGCCGTAATCGTCCTGGGCTTTGTAGAACTCGTCTTCCGTCAGAAGCTGGCGCTCCTGCAACGGCGTCAAGCCGGGCTCGATGACAATATAATTCTCGAAATAGAGCACGCGCTCCAGATCTTTGAGCGTCATGTCCAGCATCAAGCCAATGCGCGAGGGCAGCGATTTGAGGAACCAGATATGGGCGACCGGGCTGGCCAGCTCGATATGGCCCATGCGATCGCGGCGAACCTTCTGCACCGTCACTTCGACGCCGCATTTTTCGCAGACGATGCCCTTGTATTTCATGCGCTTGTACTTGCCGCACAAGCATTCGTAATCCTTCACCGGTCCGAAGATGCGGGCGCAGAACAGCCCGTCCCGCTCCGGCTTGAAGGTGCGGTAGTTGATGGTTTCGGGCTTTTTGATCTCGCCATGCGACCAGCGCAAGATCTGGTCGGGACTGGCAAGCGAGATCTTGATCCGGTCGAAGGTGGGGATTTCCTTCGCCGTACCGAAGACATTCATCAGCTCTTGATTCATGTACGAGCCTTTCTCAGCAATAACAAAACTTGTTTTCGAACCGGCACGGGCGACGCGTTATTGCGTCGGCCCGTTGACCAGTTCGACATTGAGCGACAGCGAGCGCATTTCCTTGACCAGGACGTTGAACGATTCCGGAATACCGGCTTCGAACGTGTCCTCGCCCCTGACGATCGCTTCATAGACCTTGGTGCGGCCTGCCACGTCGTCCGACTTCACGGTCAGGATTTCCTGCAACGTGTAGGCGGCGCCATAAGCTTCGAGGGCCCAGACTTCCATTTCACCGAAGCGTTGGCCGCCGAACTGGGCCTTGCCGCCCAGCGGTTGCTGGGTGACGAGCGAGTAAGGACCGATCGAACGCGCATGGATCTTGTCGTCCACCAGATGGTTCAGCTTCAGCATATAGATGTAGCCGACGGTGACCTGGCGGGTGAAGGATTCGCCCGTACGGCCATCGAACAGAGTGACCTGACCGGAATGGGAAAGGCCGGCCTGATCCAGCATCTCGACAATGTCGTGTTCCTTGGCGCCGTCGAACACCGGAGTTGCGATCGGGATGCCGGGACGGAGATTTTCCGCCAGTTCCAGCAAGCCTTCCTCGTCGATCTGTCCCAGGCGCTCGTCATTGGCATAGACATGCTTGAGATGGCGGCGCAGCGGCTCGTATTTGCCGTCGCGCTTGACCTTGTCGAGCATGTCGCCGATCTGTTTGCCAAGTCCCGAGCAGGCCCAGCCCAGATGGGTCTCCAGAATCTGACCCACATTCATGCGGCTTGGCACGCCCAGGGGATTGAGCACCACGTCCACCGCGGTGCCGTCATCCAAATGCGGCATGTCTTCGATCGGCACGATGCGGCTGATGACGCCCTTGTTGCCGTGACGGCCGGCCATCTTGTCGCCCGGCTGCAGCTTGCGCTTCACCGCCACGAACACCCGCACCATCTTCATCACACCCGGCGCCAGTTCGTCGCCCCGGCGCAGTTTTTCCACCTTGTCGGCGAAGCGCTTGTCGAGACGCTGCTTGCTGTCGTCATATTGCTGGCGCAGGCCCTCGATCTCGGCCATCGCCTTCTCGTTGCGAAGT
>CAIUCH010000046.1 GCA_903897605.1 uncultured Alphaproteobacteria bacterium | reverse complement strand
GTTGAAAGTGTGCGGCTCCTTGAAGACCTGCAGGCCCGGATACATCAGCTCGGCGCGCATCATCAT
This sequence comes from uncultured Alphaproteobacteria bacterium, assembly GCA_903897605.1. Taxonomy (GTDB): domain Bacteria; phylum Pseudomonadota; class Alphaproteobacteria; order Micropepsales; family Micropepsaceae; genus Rhizomicrobium. The sequence goes on along the minus strand of CAIUCH010000046.1, from coordinate 42,913 downwards.
GGAGAGGAAGCCACCCACACACCCCGCGATGATCGCGAAGATCAGGTACATCGTGCCGATGTCCTTGTGGTTGGTGGAATAGACATAGCGGCGCCAGCCGGTGGGATGGTGCGAATGATCCGCGTGATCGTCGTGCGGCGCGGCGTCAAAGGTCGTGGTCATGTGCAGCTATCCTATTTCGCGGCCAGGCGGGGAGCCGGGACGTCGAGGGCGGCGAACTTCTTCTTGGAATCGGCAAGCCAGGCGGCATATTCGGCATCGCTCACCACATGCAGCTCGATGGGCATGTAGGCGTGGCGGGCGCCGCACAGTTCCGAGCACTGGCCATAGAACACCCCGGTCTTGTCGGCCTTGAACCAGGTGTGGTTCAGGCGGCCCGGCACGGCGTCCATCTTCACGCCCATCTGGGGCAGCGCGAAGGAGTGGATCACGTCGGCGCCGGCGGTCTCGATCTCGATCACCTTGTTCACGGGGACATAGAGGGGATTGTCGACACCCAGCAGGCGCGGCTTGCCGGCCTTGGCGGCGTCGGCGTCCGACAGACCCAGCGAGTCATAGGTGAAGCCGGCATTGGCGCCGGGATATTCATAGGTCCAGAACCACTGCTTGCCGATGGTCTTGATGTGGACATCGGGGTTCGGCGGGATGACCGCTTCGAAATAGAGCAGCTTGAAGGACGGGATGGCGATGATCACCAGGATGATGACCGGGATCAGCGTCCAAGCGACTTCCAGCAGGGTGTTGTGATGCACCTTGGACGGCACCGGATTGGCGCCGGCGCGGTAGCGCACCACGATCCACACCAGCAGCGCCAGCACGAACAGACAGACGGCGACGATGATCCAGACCAGTTCGGTGTGGAACGACTCGATGCGGTCCATGATCTCGGACGCCGGGGCCTGGAACCCCAGCTGATAGTCCTTGATCTGGGCAAAGGCCGGCGTGGAGGCCAGGAGGGCGGCCACCACCGCACCGATACCGGATTTCCGCAAAAACATGGCTCACGACCTCGCAAAATGCAGGGCGGCGGAATTCCGCCCTTTTTCAGATTCTTGGCGGGGATTTAGAGGGGTTAAGCCCTTAAAGTCATTGCGACCTTATGGCACGGCCATGTTGGCGGCCATGGCAGCGGTTCTCGCCCAAACGCCATTTCCCCTGCAACCGCTTGCCGGAACCGGCCAGAGGCCCGATATCTGGGTTTGAAACACCCTTTTTGCGGGCGCTTTTGCCGCCCCCTCAGGATACCGCCATGACCAACCCCGACCTGTTCTTCACCCGCACCGGCATGGACCGGGCACGCGTCCAGCAGACCGTGGACGGCGCCCTGACCGGTTCCGACGACGGGGAACTGTTCCTGGAATACAGCCAGTCCGAATCGTTCGCCTTTGACGATGGCCGCCTGAAGGCCGCCACCTTCGACACCAGCCAGGGGTTCGGGCTGCGGGCCGTGGCGGGAGAAGCCACGGGCTATGCCCATGCCAGCGACATCTCCGAAGACGCCATCGCCCGCGCCGCCCAAACCGTGCGCGCGGTGGCCCAGGGCTATAGCGGCACCATGACGGCGCCGCCCCAGCGCACCAACGTCAAGCTTTATACCGACATCGATCCGCTGGAGACGGCCGGATTCGAAAAGAAAGTGAAGCTGCTGGAAGAAATGAACGCTTATGCCCGGGCCAAGGACAGCCGGGTGCATCAGGTGTCGTGCAGTCTGTCCGCGGAATGGCAGCGCATCGAAATCCTGCGCGCCGGCGGCGAGACCTATTCCGACATCCGCCCGCTGGTGCGGCTGAATGTGTCGGTGGTGGTGGAAGACAAGGGCCGTCAGGAAAGCGGCAGCTTCGGCGGCGGCGGGCGGAGCGGGTACGAAACCTACCTCGATCCCGATTACTGGCAGGCCGGTGTGGACGAAGCGCTGCGCCAGGCGTTGGTGAACCTGACATCCATCCCCGCCCCCGCGGGCGAGATGACGGTGGTGCTGGGCCCGGGCTGGCCCGGCATCCTGTTGCACGAAGCCATCGGTCATGGGCTGGAAGGCGATTTCAACCGCAAGGGCACGTCTGCATTTGCCGGATTGCTGGGCAGCCGCGTTGCGGCGCCGGGCGTGACGGTGGTGGATGACGGCACCATCGACGGGCGGCGCGGTTCGCTGTCGATCGACGATGAAGGCACCCCCACCAAGCGCACCGTGCTGATCGAGGACGGCATTCTCAAAGGCTATATGCAGGACCGGCAGAATGCGCGGCTGATGGGGATGAAGGCGACCGGCAATGGCCGGCGGCAAAGCTTCGCCGCCTCGGTGATGCCGCGCATGACCAACACCTATATGCTGGCAGGCAACAAGGATCCGGGCGAAATCCTCGCCAGTGTGAAGAAGGGCATCTACGCCACCAATTTCGGCGGCGGCCAGGTCGACATTACTAACGGCAAATTCGTCTTCAGCTGCACCGAAGCCTATGCCATCGAAGACGGAAAGCTGGGCGCGCCGATCAAGGGCGCGACCCTGATCGGTTCGGGTCCCGAATGCTTGACGCGAGTTTCGATGATCGGCAACGACATGAAGCTCGATACCGGAATCGGCACCTGCGGCAAGAACGGCCAAAGCGTGCCGGTGGGCGTGGGCCAGCCGACCTTGCGGCTGGACGGCCTGACCGTCGGCGGGACTTCGACGTGATTGCGGCCTCCGGCCGTGGGGCAGCATAACAATGCCACGATACTGGTTCCGGCAGAAAACGTTCGGCTATGGCGCCACGCCCAACACCTGGCAGGGCTGGCTGCTCACCATCGCCAGTGCGCTGTTGACCATCGGCATCATCGTGGCGGCCGAATTCATGCGGGACGATGCCACGCGGTTGATGCTGATCGCGGTGGGGCTGCCCCTGGTGCTGATCCCCACCGTGCTGATCACTCATGCCAAGACAGAAGGCGGCTGGCGCTGGCGCGCGGGAAACAATGACTGATCGTATTTTCAAGATCGTCCCCCGCACGGAATGGGAAGCGACCGGCGAAACCTATCTGGGCTCGCCCCACGACCGCGCCGATGGCTTTCTTCATTTCTCCACCGCCACGCAACTGCCCGAGACCTTGCGGCGCTATTATGCTGGCCAGACCGATCTGGTTCTGGTTGCGGTCGAAGCCGAAAAGCTGGGCGCGAATTTGAAATGGGAACATTCCCCTTCCCGCGGCGAGGACTTTCCCCATCTTTATGGCGCGCTGCCACTTTCCGCGGTTTTTTGGGCAAAGCCGATCGCCAAAGATGCAATCGGCAACTTCGTCCTTCCCGGATGACAGCCGTCACAGCCGGGGTCTAAACTTGCTTGCATGATCCCCATCAAAGGCAAGACCCACGATCTGGGCGACGGCTTCATCGTATCGCGCATGTTGCCGCAAGCGGGACGGCGCAGTGTCGGCCCCTTTCTGTTCTTCGATTATTTTGGGCCGGTGGAATTCCCGCCCGGCAAGGGTGTCGATGTCAGGCCCCATCCGCATATCGGTCTGGCCACCGTCACCTATCTGTTCGACGGCGCGCAGATGCACCGCGACACTTTGGGTTCGGTACAAGAGATCAAGCCGGGCGACGTCAATTGGATGACTGCCGGACGCGGTATCGCCCATTCCGAACGCACCGGCGATGCCTTGCGGGCGAAAGGCCATCGTCTGCATGGCATCCAGACCTGGGTGGGATTGCCGCAAAAAGACCAAGAGAGCGATCCGCATTTCCAGCATTTCTCCGCCGCCGATCTGCCCCAACGCGACGAAAAAGGCGTGCGTCTGCGGATGGTCACCGGCGAGGCCTTTGGCCTGACCTCACCGGTCAAAGTCTTCTCGCCCATTTTCTACGCCGATGCGCGGTTCGAGGCCGGCGGCAGTTTCACCGTCACACCCGAACATGACGAGCGCGCGCTGTTCATTGTCGAAGGCGAACTCCAGATCGGCGGGGGCGCCAACGGCGTGGAGACGCATGGTCTGGGCGCCATGCTGTTTCTGGAAAAGGATGAGGTCGTTACCCTATTCGCCGACGCGCCGGCGCGGGTGGTGATGCTGGGCGGCGCACCGCTGGATGGCGAGCGCCACATCTGGTGGAATTTCGTCTCATCCTCCAAGAGCCGGATCGAGGTGGCCAAGTCCGACTGGCGTTCCGGACTGTTCGGCAAAATTCCGGGCGACGACCAGGAATTCATTCCCCTGCCCGAGGACCGGCGATGAACGCCCTGCGCTCGCGCCATCTTCGCGGAATTCAATGCGGGGATCAAAAGATCCGCGTCAGAGAAAATTATACTCGGTGAAGAGGCGGCTCATGTCGCCTTTCCACTCATTTTGGAAGGCATGGAGCAATTCCTCGGCGCGAGTCTGGCCGCGGGCGACCAGTTCACGCAGCGGATTGATGAAGCCGTCCTCGCTCATGCCGGCGCTGTCCAGGCTGGCGCGGCGGCGAAGGCCGGCGGCCGAGATCTCCAGCATCTGCCGGGCCAGCTCCAGCACATTGGTGTTGCGGAACGGGGCGCTAAAGCCTTGCTTCGGCACCATGTCGCGCAGCGCCTGACGCTCTTCGGTGGTCCAGTCCTTGACCATGTCCCAGGCGGCATCCAGCGCCACGCTGTCATAGACCAGGCCGACCCACAGCGCCGGCATGCCGCAAATCCGCCGCCACTGGCCGCCATCGGCGCCTCGCATTTCCAGGAACTGCTTCAGCCGCACTTCCGGGAAAATGGTGGTGAGATGATCCGCCCAGTCCGCCATCGAAGGCTCGAATTGCGCCACTTCGGGTATTTTGCGGGCAAGGAAGTCGCGGAAACTCTTGCCGGCGACGTCGTGATAGTGGCCGTCGCGATAGACGAAATACATCGGCACATCGAGAGCGTAATCGACATAGCGCTCGAAACTCATGCCGCTTTCGAACACGAAGGGCAGCATACCCGAGCGGGCATTGTCGACATCGGTCCACACTTGCGCGCGATATGACAGAAAGCCGCTGGAGCGGCCTTCGCGGAAGGGCGAATTGGCCAAAAGCGCGGTGGTGATCGGCTGCAGCGCCAGGCCGACGCGGAATTTCTTCACCATGTCGGCTTCGTCGCTGAAATCCAGATTCACTTGCACGGTGCAAGTGCGAAACATCATGTCGAGGCCATAGCCGCCCACCTTGGGCATATAACGGCGCATGATGCCGTAGCGGCCCTTGGGCATCACCGGCACTTCGGCCAGAGTCCAGTTGGGCGCATAGCCCAGACCCAGCACGCCGGCGCCGATCTCGCCCGCGATTTCGCGGGTCTGCGCCAAATGGGTGTTCACTTCGGCGCAAGTCTCGTGAATGCTTTTGAGCGGCGCGCCCGACAATTCGAACTGGCCGCCAGGCTCAAGCGACAGCGAGGCGCCGTTCAGGCTGCTGCCGATGATGTTTTCGCCCTCGCGCACCGGCTGCCAGCCGAAGCGGCCCATCCCCTCCAGCAATTGGCGGATGCCAGGCTTGCCCTCATAGGCCAGCGGCTTGTGGGTCTTCAGGTCGTAAACGAATTTCTCGTGCTCGGTGCCAATGCGCCAGGCCTCTTTGGGCTTCATGCCCTTGGAGAGATGGCGCACCAGATCGTCGCGGCTTTCGATCACGCCGCCGGCGGATTGCGGAATGGACATATGCTCGCTTCCTTGGCGCTTCTATGGCGCTTCCCTGGCGGGCCTAAGACCCTGTCAGAACTGTGTGAATTTACCCCAGATCCGCAAGACTTAGGCATGCCACCTGGGCAACACAAGACGGGTCCGAAAGAATGTATTTCTATATTGACTTAATTAAGTACATAGTGAAATATATGCGTATGAATGCAACCCATTTTTCCGCTCTGGCCGATCCCACCCGTCAGCGCATCGTCGAGATGCTGGCGGGCGGTGCGCTCTGTGCCGGCGACATCGCGGGCAAGTTCGATTTATCCGCGCCAGCCATCTCCCAGCATCTCAAGACCTTGCGCAAAGCCAAGCTGGTGAAGGTCCGCGCCGAAGCCCAAAGGCGCATCTATGAGCTTGATCTGGAAGGCGTGGAGGAATTGTCGGACTGGGTAGCGCGCATCCGCGCCTTTTGGACGCCGCGTCTCGACGCGCTGGAATTGGCGTTGAGAAAGGATACGCGATGAACAAGGGCGAAATTGTCGAAGAAGCCGCTGTCGTCTTCGAACGCACCCTTCACGCCGCGGTGGAGAGGACTTGGGCCTTTCTTACCGAAACCGCGCGCTTGCCCGAGTGGAACGGCGAAGGCGCCATCGAACCGCGTGAGGGCGGCAAGGTCGAACTGATGGGCGGCCATATTCGCGGCGTGGTGACCGGGTGGCGGCCGCGCCAATTCCTCGCCTACACCTGGAACGTCTTTCAACCGGGCGAGACGGTGTCCGCCTGGCCGGTCTCCTATCTGGAATTCGCGCTGTCCACCGCTGCGGAAGGCACAAAACTAAAACTGACACACCGCCCGATCATCAAAGCGGTGCAGCCCCAGACCATGATGGGATGGCACAGCTTCCTCGACATGCTGGACGCTGCCCTCAGCGGTGCGGCGGTCGGTCCGCGAGACGCCTACATGCAGAAGAACGCCGCGCTGTACGGCGTCGATCTCAACAATCTCAAAAGGTGAGGACGATGGAAAATTTCGGCAAACGAATTGACGCGTACACGGTCCGCTTCGAGCGCTTGCTGCCGGGACCCTTGGAGAAGATCTGGGCCTATCTCACTGACGGCCAGAAGCGGGGCGAATGGTTCGCCTCCGGACCTTTGCCGTCCAAGATCGGCGAGACCTTCGAACTGCGCTTCAAGCATGACGATCTGTCGCCCGGCAAGGCGCCACCCCCGGAGCGCTTCAAGGAAATGAACGAGAAGGGATTTCGCGCCACGGAAAAATTGCTGGCGCTGGAACCGATGCAGCGCCTTGTCCACACTTTCGGCAATGACAACCCCCCGCCCTCGGAAGTGGAATTCCTACTGACCCCGGAGGGCGAAAAAATCCGCCTCACCCTCACCCACCGCAAAATTCCCGATCGCGCTTATGCGGTGAATGTCTCCGGCGGTTGGCACAGCCATCTGGCGATCCTGCAATACAAGGCCGAAGGCAAGGTGCCGCCGCCCTTCTGGGATGTGTGGCGTCAAACCGAACACACTTATGAGAAGAGATACGACTGATCATGGCAAGCGAGATCAACCCGTTCCTGATGTTCGCCCGCGGCGCGGAAACGGCGATGAATTTCTATCTGTCGCTGTTTCCCGGCTCGCGGATCGAAACCCTCGTCCATTTTGACGCGACCGGACCAGGCACCGAAGGCTCCGTCAAGCAGGCAACTTTGAGTCTGCTGGGCAGGCGGTTTGAATTCTTCGATAGTCCTGTGCGGCATGCGTTTGACTTCACGCCCGCGATCTCCTTCGCCGTCGCATGCGAAAGCATCGAAGAAGTGGATCGCCTGTTCACCGCTCTCTCGGATGGCGGTCAGGTCTTGATGGGCCTGGACGCTCATCACTTCGCCCGGCGCTTCGGCTGGGTCAATGACCGGTTCGGCGTCAGCTGGCAGTTGCGCTTCGTCTGATCCCAGTTCTGGTGAGCTCAGTTCTGGCGCCAATCGCCCTTGACCGATTGCCAGATCGTCACCGCCGCCAGCGCGGCGGTATCGGCGCGCAAGATGCGCGGACCAAGACTGACCGGCGTCACGAATGTCAGCGCACGCAATACTTCGCGTTCCGCCGGATCGAAGCCGCCCTCGGGGCCGGTGAGAATGGCGCCAGCCCCCTCGCCCGTTTTGCGCACCGCTTCGGCTAAAGGCAATGCATCTCCGTCCTCGTCGCAAAAATAAAGCGGGCGCTCGCGCGGCCAGATGGCAAGCAATTTGTCCAACGGCATGGCCGCACCAATCTGCGGCACCGTCAACCGGCCCGATTGTTCCGCCGCTTCCACCGCATTGGCCAGCAGTCGCTCTTCGTTGAGGCGCGTCACGATGGTGCGCCGGGTGAAGACCGGCTGCAGCTTCGATACGCCCAGTTCTGTCGCTTTCTGGGTGAGATAGTCCGAGGGTGTTTTCTTGACCGGCGCGAAGACCAGCCACAGATCCGGCACGCTTGCTTGGGGCATGGTGCGTGCACGAACCGAGAGCGCGACGCCGCGCTTGCCAGCAATCGCAATCTCCGCCTGCCACTCCCCGTCACGGCCATTGAACAGCAGAACGCGGTCGCCCGTTTTGGCGCGCAACACATGAAGCAGATAATGCGACTGCCCATCGTCCAGCGTCACGGTTGCGCCGGGTTCCAGCGTCGCCGCCACAAAAAGCCGAGTTAATCCGCCCGCTTCTTTCAAATCCGAAGCCATGCCACACTTGAGCCTGCATGAGCCTTTCCTCGCAAGCCCCCGCCGACGCGGTACCCAGCAATTGGGTGGAGGCAATGCCGCGTCCCTTGCGTCCCTGGCTGCAATTGATGCGGATGGATCGGCCGATCGGGTCCTGGCTGCTGTTCTGGCCCTGCGTCTGCGGCTTGGTGCTGGGTGCGATGGCGGATGAGCGCTCCTTCGCCGAATGGCGCGACTTTTATGATGTGGCGCTGTTCGGCTTGGGCACGGTGGTGATGCGGGGCGCGGGCTGCGCCTTCAACGACATTGTGGATCGCAAGATCGACGCCATGGTGGCGCGGACCCGTGGCCGGCCCATTCCCTCCGGCGCGGTCAGTGTGACGGCGGCGGCGATCTTCACGATTTTCCTGGCGCTGATCGGGCTCACTATTCTGCTTCAGTTCAACCGGTTCACAGTGGCACTGGGCGCGGCGTCCTTATTGCTGGTGGCGGCCTATCCCTTCATGAAGCGCATCACCTGGTGGCCGCAGGCCTGGCTGGGTCTCACTTTCAATTGGGGCGCGCTACTGGGTTTCGCGGCGCAGACCGGACGCCTCGATCTGCCGGATGCGTTCCTCTATGCAGGCCTGTTCTTCTGGACCTTGGGCTATGACACGATCTACGCCCATCAGGACAAGGAGGACGACGCGCTGATCGGCGTCAAATCCACGGCGCGGCTTTTGATGCAGGATAGCGGCAAATGGATTCTGCGTTTTTACGCATTGTGCTTCACCTTGGTGCTGGCGGCGGGATTCTCCGAGCATGCGGGCTGGCCGTTCGCTTTCGTCATGCTGGCCGCGGGCGCGCACATGCTCTGGCAGGTGCGGCGGCTCAAGATCGATGATGCCGCCAATTGCTTGATGCTGTTTCGCGCCAACAGCGTCACCGGCGGCCTGATGGCGCTGAGCTTTGCCGTGGCGGCCTGGTTTGCGCCCTTATTGGGATGAATCCAGACGCTTTCGTCCGCGACAATAGCCAGCTTCTTGCGCCCCCGCTGGTGCCGGAAATCAAATTGCATCTGGCCAGCGAAGTCATACCGCTCTGGCGCAAGACAGAAGAAGAGTTGGCACAGATCGGCGTGCCGCCACCCTATTGGGCGTTCGCCTGGGCGGGCGGGCAGGCCCTGGCGCGTTATGTGCTTGACCATCCCGAAATCGCAACCGGCAAGCGCGTGCTGGATTTCGGCGCCGGTTCCGGCCTGGTGGGAATCGCGGCCGCGAAGGCCGGCGCCTTGCGTGTGATTGCCGCCGACATCGATCCGTTCGCAATCGCCGCGATCACACGCAACGCGACGGCCAATCGCGTTACGATAGAAACCATAATCGACGATGTGATCGGAAGCGACGGACCGTTCGACCTCATCCTGGTCGGCGACATGTGTTACGAGCGGCCATTGGCGGAACGCTTGATGGCGTGGCTGACACGCGCGCGGGCTGACATTTTGCTCGGCGATCCCGGCCGTTCCTATTTTCCCAAAATCGGCCTCACGCAACTTGCCGCCTATTGCGTCCCCACCACGCGCGAACTCGAAGATCGGGAGATTCGGGAGACTGGCGTCTGGCGCCTAAATCGGACCGATCACCGGGACTAGGCGAAGCGTCGCGGCTCTGTCACAGTGCCCCAGTCAATAGGGGGACATGCATGGCGGATATTCCGGAAAATCCAACCGATGAAGGCGATCTCAAACGGTCGCTGGGTCCGATCCATCTGATCTCGCTTGGCATCGGCTGCATCATCGGCGCCGGCATTTTCGTCCTCACCGGTCAGGCCGCCGCCACCTATGCCGGTCCGGGTGTGGTCTATTCCTTCGCCATCGCCGGGCTAGGCTGTCTGTTCGCGGGCCTTTGCTATTCCGAATTCGCCAGCATGATCCCAGTGGCGGGCAGCGCCTACACCTACACCTATGCCACTTTGGGAAAATTCGTCGCCTGGGTCATCGGCTGGAATCTGGTGTTGGAATATCTCGCCGCTTCCTCCACCGTCGCGGTGGGCTGGTCGGGCTATTTCAACGATTTCATGTCGCATATCGGCATGCCGATCCCCGCCATGTTCAACGGCGCACCCATCGCAATGCAGAGTTTGAACAATTTCACCACCACCGGCTCGATCATCAATCTTCCGGCGGTGATCCTGATCGGTTTCATCACCTCCATCCTGGTGATCGGCGTTAAGGCTTCGGCCAATTTCAACAACGTCATGGTGGCGATCAAGCTCACCATCGTGCTGGTGGTGATCTTTGCCTGCTATTCCTACATCGTGCCCGCCAATCACACGCCCTTCGTGCCGCCGAGCACCGGCGGGATCGGGCATTTCGGATGGACCGGCGTGTTCCGCGCCACCGGCGTGCTGTTCTTCTCCTATATCGGATTCGACGCGGTCAGCGTGGCGGCCCAAGAAGCCAAGAATCCGCAACGCGACATTCCCTTGGGCATGCTGGGCTCGCTGTTGATCTGCACCGCGCTCTACATGGTGATGTCTTATGTGCTGACGGGCATCGCGCCGTATCAGACCTTGAACGTCGCCCATCCGGTGAGCCAGGCAGTCGAAGCCCTGCCCGGCACGCGCTGGTTGACCCAGTATGTCAACATTGGTGCCGTTGTCGGCCTGGCCTCGGTGGTGCTGGTGCTGCTTCTGGCGCAATCGCGCATCTTCTATGCCATGGGACGCGACGGCATGATTCCGGAGGCCTTTCACAAGATCCATCCGCGCTTTCGCACCCCGTATAAGAGCTCGATCATCACCGGCATCTTTTCGGCGATGCTGGCCGGGTTTCTGCCGCTGGATATCCTGGGTCAACTGGTCTCGATCGGCACCTTGGCGGCCTTCGCCATCGTCTGTGTCGGCGTGATGGTCTTGCGTGTCCGCGCGCCCCACGCCAAGCGCCCGTTCCGCACGCCGCTGGTCTGGGTCACGGCGCCGCTGGGCATCGGCATGTGCCTGTTCATGATGGCCTTCCTGCCGCTCGATACCTGGCTCAGGCTCGCTATTTGGACCGCGATCGGGCTGGTGGTTTATTATTTCTATTCCTCCAAGCACGCCAAGCCGAGCAAATATGTTGTGAAAAATCTGGCGCAGGAATAATCGCGTGAGTGAAGCCGCGGAGCTGCTGATCCCAGACCCGGTCGTTGCCGACGAGGTCAAACTTCATCGCGCCCTCGGTCCCGTCCATCTGACGCTGATCGGGATCGGCGCCACGATCGGCGCCGGCATCTTTGTCATCGCCGGCACGGTCTCCGCGCAGCATGCTGGCCCGGCGGTCTTGCTGTCTTTCCTGATCGCGGCGACCGGCTGTTTCTTCGCCGCGCTTTGCTATGCCGAGCTTGCGGCGATGATCCCGCAAGCCGGCAGCGCCTATACCTATACCTACGCCACGATGGGCCGAACGATGGCCTGGTTCATTGGCTGGAACATGGTGTTGGAGTTCGGCGTCTCGGCATCCACGGTTGCCGCGGGATGGTCCGGCTATTTCCTCAGCCTGTTGAACGGCTTTGGCATCAGCTATCCTGCCGCCTGGGCCAACGCACCCTTCGCGGGCACCGGAATTTCCGACCTGCATTGGACAGGCGCGGTAATGAACCTGCCGGCATTCCTGATCATGCTGGCCATCACCGTCATCCTGGTGATCGGCATCAGCGAATCCGCCCGCTTCAACGCCGTCATGGTTGTGGTCAAGGTCGGCATCGTCGCCGTCGTGATCATGTTCGGCCTGCCGCATGTGCACATGGCCAATTTGCACCCCTTCATTCCGCCCAATACCGGCGTGTGGGGACATTTCGGCCCGTCGGGCGTGCTGGCCGCATCGGGCACCATATTCTTCGCCTATGTCGGCTTCGAAACCGTGTCGGTGGCGGCGCAGGAAACCCGCAATCCCGAACGCGACGTCTCGATCAGCATCCTGGCGGCGCTGGCGGTCTGCACCGTGCTGTATATGTTGATGTCGGTCGTGCTGATCGGGATCATCGATTATCACCTGCTTGATGTCGCGGACCCTGTATCGTTTGCCCTGGAACGCAATCCCGACCTGACTTGGCTGGTGTTCCCCGTCAATATCGCCGCCATTGCCGGCCTGATCTCGGTGGCCTTCGGATCGATGTATGGCCAGAGCCGCGTCTTCTATGGCATGGCGCGCGACGGTTTTCTGCCGCCCGCCTTCGCCAAGGTGCATCCGCGTTTCCGTACGCCGCATCTGTGCACCATCATCATCGGTGTCGTCGGCGCGATCATCGCGGCGGTCTTTCCGCTCGATCTGTTGGCCGATCTGGTTTCCATCGGCACCTTGATGGCATTCATTTCGGTCTGCGTCGGAATCCTGATCCTGCGCAGATCCGCGCCCAAGATCCGGCGCAAGTTCCGCACCCCCTGGGTTTGGTTCGTGGCGCCGGCGGGAATCGCCACTTGCGGTGTCATGATGTTCAGCCTCTCCAATGGCACCTGGGTGCGGCTGGTGGTGTGGACCGCGATCGGCTTTGTCATTTACTTCGTCTACGGCATCCGGCATGCAGCGCCATCCAAATGGTCCGTGTCTGACGAAAGCTGAGTTTCATGGCGTACCGGTCCTTACGGGATTTCATCGCCCGGCTTGAAGCGGCAGGCGAACTGGTGCGGGTGACGGAACCGGTCTCCACCGTGCTGGAGATGACCGAGATCCAGACGCGGCTGATTGCCGAAGGCGGCCCGGCGGTGATGTTCGAAAAACCCATCAAGGCCGATGGCAGCCCCAGCGACATGCCGGTGCTGGTCAATCTTTTCGGCACCGTCAAGCGCGTCGCCATGGGCGTGACCATGGGCGGCAAGGAACGCACCAGCGCGATGGACCTGCGCGAGGTCGGCGAGCTCCTGGCACAGCTGCGTCAGCCCGAACCGCCGCGCTCTCTCGGCGAAGCCGCTTCGCTGCTGCCGCTGGTCAAAACCATATTATCCATGAAACCCAAAACGGTTTCGAAACCGCCCTGTCAGGACATCATCTGGCGCGGCGATGACATCGATTTGTCGAAACTGCCCGTGCAGACCTGCTGGCCGGGCGAACCGGCACCCCTCATCACTTGGCCGCTGGTGGTGACCAAGGGACCCGGCAATGCGCGAGAAGACAATTACAATCTCGGCATCTATCGCATGCAGGTGCTGAACAAGAACCAGACGGTGATGCGCTGGCTCAAGCATCGCGGTGGGGCGCAGCACCATCAGCGTTGGGCCAAGGAAAAAACCGCTCCCCTGCCTGCCGCCGTGGTGCTAGGCGCCGATCCCGGCATCATCCTGGCGGCGGTGACGCCAGTGCCGGAGACTTTGTCGGAATATCAGTTCGCCGGCCTGCTGCGCGGACAAGCCATGGTGCTGGCCGATTGCGTGTCCCAGCCGCTGAAAGTACCCGCCGAGGCCGAGATCGTGATCGAGGGTGAAGTCTCGCTGGCCGATTATCGCGACGAAGGCCCCTATGGCGATCATACCGGCTACTACAATTCGGTGGAGCAGTTTCCCGTCTTCACCGTCACCGCCATCACCATGCGGAAAAATCCAATCTATCTGTCCACCTACACGTCACGGCCGCCCGACGAGCCTTCGATTCTGGGCGAAGCCCTGAACGAAGTGTTCGTGCCGCTGATCCGCCAGCAATTTCCCGAGATTGTGGATTTCTGGCTGCCGCCCGAAGGATGCAGCTATCGCATCGCCGTGGTCAGCATGAAGAAAGCGTTTCCCGGCCATGCCAAGCGGGTGATGATGGCGGTGTGGTCGTATCTTCGCCAGTTCATGTACACCAAATGGGTGATCGTGGTCGACGACGACATCAATGCCCGCGACTGGAAGGACGTGATGTGGGCGATCTCCACCCGCATGGATCCCGCCCGCGACATCACCGTGATCGAGAACACGCCGATCGATTATCTCGATTTTGCCTCGCCGGAATCCGGGCTGGGCTCCAAGATCGGGCTGGACGCCACCAACAAGCTGCCGCCGGAAACCCACCGCGAATGGGGCCGCAAGATCGCGATGGATCAGAACGTTATCCGCACCGTCTCGGAAAAATGGCCGCGCCTGGGCCTGCCCGGTTCGGGAAAACCGGTCTGGAAATAGCGCCTCAACCCTCACGTGCAGCGATAGATTTAGGACAATCAAAGATTATACTCTCCTAGGGCATAACGGGGAAATTCGATGCGCGCGATTTTGGCGGCATTATTGGTGCTCGGCTCGGTCCAAATTGTCCAGGCGGCGGACTGCTCCCCACTGCGGATCGAAAACACGGTCAAGATGATGCCGCTGGGGGCCACCAACCAGATCGTGGTGCCGATCACCTTGAACGGTTTGGAAAAGAAATTTGTTATCGATACCGGCGGCGGCTTCAGCGCGGTCTCACAAGCCACTGTCAAGCAATTGGGTATTCCGCAATATCGGAGCAATTACGTCACCTCCAACCTTTACGGCGAAGATTCCGATTCCTTCGTGCAGGTTCATGAAGTGATCCTTGGCAATGCCAAGAACAGTCGGGTACAGCTTCAAGTGATGGGGAATTTCGGCCATCCGGAAGATCAAGTGCCTTTCGACGGGATTCTTGCCACCGGAATGTTCCTGCATGACGATATCGACTTCGATTTTGGCGCGGAGCGTGTGAATTTCTTTTCAGCGGACCATTGCGAAGGCAGGGTCGTTTATTGGCCGCACCAGGTTCTGTCCGTCATCCCGATTACGCTTGAGCGGAGCCATCTGGACGTGCCGGTGATGCTGGACGGTCATCCCCTGCGTGCGACGATCGATACCGGCGCGCCTTACACCAGTATGATTTTGTCACGGGCGCGGACAAAGTTGAATTTTTCTCCCGACGCGCCTTCTGCCGGCGACGTGCCCAAGGACGTTCCTGACAGGCAGATCTATCCGCGCCGATTCTCCAGCCTTTCCTTTGACGGCGTCACGGTTCAGAATCCGCTGGTCGTCATCCAGCCGCTGAAATTCGGAGGCGGGAAGACGGACGACGCGACACTGGCAAGCCGCGCCGAACACAGGGACGACGAAGAAAATCGCCTCAGTGCCGACATGATCATCGGGATGGACATCTTGCAGCACCTGCACATTTACATCGCCAAACGGGAATCGAGACTCTACGTCACCGAGGCAACGCCGGGCGAATCTGTTCTGTTCAAGCCGGTCGCTGCACTCGCGAAGTGATTTTCTTGGCTTTACGGTGTCCTGCCTTTGCTCCCCGCTCTCGGCTGGCCTATGATGGTCCAGTGAAAAACGCAGCCGCAGTCCTTGTGCGTTCGTCGGCAGCATTGGCCCTGCTGATTATTGGCGCCCTGTCCGCGCACGCGGCGGATTGCGTGCCCAGCTTGCGCATTCTGACCTCCGTTCCAATGCAGAGCACCGCCGACCACACCGTGATGGTGGTGCCCGTGACCGTCGACAGC
Source organism: uncultured Alphaproteobacteria bacterium (assembly GCA_903897605.1). GTDB lineage: Bacteria > Pseudomonadota > Alphaproteobacteria > Micropepsales > Micropepsaceae > Rhizomicrobium. The sequence goes on along the minus strand of CAIUCH010000046.1, from coordinate 27,181 downwards.
AGCAACCGGAAATTCCTGCTCGACACCGGCGGGCGCATCACCCAACTCTCCAAATCGACGGTCCAGGCGCTGGACCTGCCGCAGCGGGTCAGTGAGGACCAGCGGCTCCTCGATCTGGCCGGAAATGTTTCCAACACCAAGACCATGGTGCGGCGGCTGATCGTCGGCGCGCGTGAACAGAGGGGCTTGCTGCTGGGCGTGTCGCCCAATCCGGAATTGGGAACCTCGCTGCCCTATGATGGCCTGCTCTCCACCGATCTATTTGTCGATGCCGATCTCGACATGGATTTTGGCGCCCGCAGGCTCACCGCCTTTTCGACGGAGCATTGCGATGGCCGCGTGGTTTATTGGCCGGCGGATACCGTCGCCGTGGTGCCGATCGACGTGAAGCATAATCTCATCACTTTCCCCGTCACCGTGAATGGCCATACCGTGACGGCGGTGATGGATACCGGCGCGCAATTTACGATCATGAACATGAAGCTGGCAAACCGGTTGTTCGGCTTGACACCGGATTCGCCCGACATGAAGCCGTTGACCGAGACCAGTGGGGACTGGACCCTGACCTCCTATGGTCATCGCTTTGACGAGCTGGATTTTGAGGGCGTTCAGGTCAAGGATCTGCGGATATATCTGATGCCCGACCAGATGACGTCGCATGACCGCTTGCGGCATAGGGAGCTGGACGACCCTCTGGGGCTTCGTCTCCACCGCGAAGCGGACAGCAATGTGGCGGTGCCCGACGTCATTCTGGGCATGGATGTGCTTCGGCATCTGCATGTCTATTTTGCCACCAAGGAAAAGCGGCTCTACATCACCGACGCGGTGAGCGGCGATTCCGCCTTGTTCGGCTTCAAATCCTGATCAAACCGGCCCTGGCTTGACGGACCGTGCCCTTTGCGGCATCGGATCATCATGTCCAAGCCCCGCGACCCCCAAAAAATCCTCGACGCCCTATTGGCCGCAGCCCGCAAACAAGGCGCCGATGCCGCCGACGCTCTGCTGGTGGAAAGCGTCTCCGCCAGCGTCTCCTATCGCCTGGGGAAGCTGGAGGATGTCGAGCGCAGCGAAAGCGCCGATCTGGGCTTGCGGGTTTTCGTCGGCAATCGGGTCGCTTTTGTCTCTTCCAGCGATTTTTCCGACGACGCCGTGGCGGCCCTGCCTCCCCGTGCACTGGCGATGGCGCGGCTGGCGCCCGAAGACAAATTCGCCGGCCTCGCCCCAGCCGAGCTTCTGGCGCGCACCGTTCCGGCGCTGGATCTTGAAGATCCCCAAGAACCTGCCGCCGAAACCCTGGTCGCCCGTGCCCGCGAAGCCGAGCAAGCCGGCATGGCGGTTCCAGGCGTCACCAATTCCGAAGGCGGCGGCGCGAGCTTCTCGCGTTCGACGGTCGCGCTCGCCACCAGCGCGGGTTTTATTGGCCGTTATGCCGGCACCAGCCACAGCATCGGCGTCGCGGTCCTCGCCGGCGAAGGCACCGGGATGGAGCGGGATTATGATCATGCCAGTGCCCGTCATGCCGCTGATCTCGAAAGCGCCGAAGCCATCGGGCGTAGCGCCGGTGAAAAAGCCGTCCGCCGGCTCAGTCCCCGCAAGGTAAAATCGCAGAGCGTGCCGGTGGTGTTCGATCCACGCGAAGCGAGCGGATTGCTGGGGCATCTGGCGGGCGCGATTTCCGGCTCCAGCGTGGCGCGCGGCACCAGTTTCCTCAAAGACCGCATGGCATCCGCGATCTTCGCGCCCCATGTCACCATCATCGACGATCCCCACCGGCTCCGGGGCTTGCGTTCCAAACCGTTCGACGGCGAAGGCGTCGCCAACGCGCGGCGCGCGCTGATCGACAAGGGTCAGCTCACCACCTGGCTGCTGGACTGCGCCAGCGCCAGACAGCTGGGCCTCACATCCACGGGCCATGCCGCGCGCGGAACCGGCGGCCCGCCCATGCCTTCCGCCACCAATCTTTACATGCAGGCCGGCTCGCTATCCCCCCAGGCCCTGATCGCCGATATCAAGCAGGGATTTTACGTCACCGAACTGATGGGCATGGGCGTGAACGGCATCACCGGCGATTACAGCCGCGGCGCTGCCGGATTCTGGATCGAGAATGGACAGATCGCGTTCCCGGTTTCCGAAGTCACTATCGCGGGCAATCTGAAGGACATGTTCCTTCACCTGACGCCCGCCAGCGACTTGCAATTCCGCTACGGCACCAACGCCCCAACCTGCCGGATCGAAGGCATGACGATTGCAGGATCCTAGCGGCGATCTGGAAATTCTGCAGTCCGCCGTGCGCGCGGCCGGTGGTATCGCGCTCAAATATTTCGGCGGCAGCTACCGGCAATGGAACAAGGCGGGCGGCAGTCCGGTCACCGAAGCGGATTTGGCGATCGATGCTTTCCTGAAAACCGAATTGCGCCATGCCCGTCCGCACTATGGCTGGCTGTCCGAGGAAAGCCTTGATGATCCGGCGCGATTGAATACAAGCCGCCTCTTCATTGTCGATCCGATCGACGGCACCGTTGCCTTCATGAAAGGACGCCCGCATTTCACCATCTGCGCCGCCGTGGTCGAGGGGGCGCGGCCCATTGCCGGTGTGGTGTTCAATCCGGCGGCGAATGAGTTTTTTTCCGCCCGCCTCGCCGGAGGCGCATTTCTCAACGGCGAACCCATTCGTGCCGGCAACCGCGCCGAGATCGCCGGCTGCCGCCTTCTGGGCGACAGGAAGCTTTTCACCAGCTGGCCTCCCATGCATGTCGAAAGTTTCAGCTCCATCGCCTATCGCGTTGCGACAGTTGCCCAGGCCCGGTTCGACGCCATGATCAGCCTGACGGCCAAGCGCGATTGGGATCTGGCCGCGGCCGATATCATCCTGACCGAGGCTGGCGGGCGGCTGGTGGGGGCTGACGGTCTGCCCTTGAGCTATAACCGGCCTGATGCCCTCCAGGGCGCAACGATCGCGGCGGGCCGGGCGCTAATCGCACCGCTGCTGGCCGAACTGGCGGCGAAGAATTCGCTTAAACCCCGGGCCGATTCCCCGTAAGGAACGCCAGTATCCAAGCGGAATCGCCCATGACCGAATCGTCTCCCCAGCAGTTGCTCCATCTGGTATTCGGCGGCGAGTTGAAAGCCACCGACAGCATCGAGTTCAAGGATCTATCCAAGCTCGACATTGTCGGCATGTATCCCAATTTCGCTGAGGCCCGCCGCGCCTGGGCCGCAAAGGCGCAGGGCACCGTCGACCAGGCACAGATGCGCTATTTCGTGGTCCATATTCACCGGCTGATGGAGCCGGACGACGAAGATTAAATAAGCCTTTGATGGATCAAGCGTTCTTGACCCTCGCGGGGGCTACGGAACCCATGCTAAAGGGTCACGGATGACCATTCCTGCCCCGACGCAAGCTGGCACCGGCGCAGCTATCCGCCGCCTGGTCGCCGATTATGTGGGCGACCAATGGGGCCTTTTGGTGCTGGCGGTCGCCTGCATGCTGTTCGCGTCCGCGATGGGCGGTGGAATTCCCTGGCTGGTCCGCAGCGTCACCGATCAGATTTTCGTGCGCCACAAGTCGGAATTGCTGCTGACCCTGTCGCTGATGGCGTTCGGGATCATGGCCTTGCGCGCCACCGGCCTGTTCTTCGGCCGCATGCTGATCGACTCCCTGGGTGAGAAAGCGGTGGCGAAGGCGCAAGCTGATATGTTCGGCCGCCTGATCCGCCGCGACCTGGCTGACCTCAATGCCGTGCATTCCGGCCAATTCGTTTCCAATTTTCTCTACGACGCCACCTTGATGCGCGATGCCTTGACCCAGGGCGTCGCGGCGATCTTTCTTGAGCTGGTGCAGCTGGTCGTCTATATCGGCATCGTGCTGGCGAGCGACTGGCAGCTGGGTCTTCTTTCCATGCTGGCCCTGCCGGCAGTCGCCTGGGCGATGGAACGGCTGGGCGGCTCGATGCGCCGCGCCGCCACCCGCGGCATGACCGAGACCGGCGATCTGTCGATCGCATTGTCGGAAGCGATGGACGGACGGCGCATCATCAAGGCCTATGGTTTGGAAGCGCATAGTGTCGAACGCGTCGACGCCAGGCTGGCGGCAAGACTGGGTACGCTTCTGAAGGCCGTCCGCCTGCGCGCCGCGGCCGCGCCCATGACCGACATTTTCGCCGGATTGGTGATAGCCCTGGTGCTGCTCTTCGCCGGCTGGCAGACCTTGCACGGTCAACTGACGCTTCCCACCTTTGTCGGCTTCATCACCGCCTTGCTCTTGGCGCAGCAGCCGGTGCGCAATCTCAGCCAGCTCTGGCCCACCGCGTCGGCCGGGATCGCCGCGGCCCACCGCATGTTCGCGGCCATCGACGCGCGGCCGCGCATCGTCAACGCGCCCGATGCGGTCGCGCTTCGGGTGCCGCGCAACGGCGGCGCGGTCACCTTCCGGGGTGTGCGCTTCGGCTATGACGATAGCGCGGAAATTCTGGACGGAGTGACGCTCGATATTCCCGCCGGCAGCAAAGTCGCCCTGGTGGGGCCTTCCGGCGCCGGCAAGACCACCATTTTCAATTTGCTGCTCCGCTTTTATGAACACAGCAATGGCCGCATCACCATTGATAGCCAGGATATTGATGGCGTGACGTTGGAGTCTCTGCGCGCCGCCATCGGCGTCGTCACCCAGGAAGCCACCCTGTTCGACGAAAGCGTGGCCGACAATATCGCGCTGGGCCGACCGGGGGCCAGCGAAGCTGAGATCGAACAGGCGGCCAGGGATGCCGCCGCCCATGATTTCATTCGCGAGATGCCGCAAGGCTATCAGACCCGTGTGGGTGAAGGCGGCCTCAAGCTTTCCGGCGGCCAGCGCCAGCGGATTGCCATTGCCCGCGCCATGTTGCGCAATGCTCCGATCCTGCTGCTGGACGAAGCAACCTCGGCGCTCGACGCCGAAAGCGAACGCCAGGTGCAGGATGCCTTGGCGCGGCTGACCGCGGGGCGCACCACCATCGTCATCGCGCACCGGCTTTCCACGGTCCGCGATGCTGACCAGATCTTCGTGCTGGACAAGGGCCGGGTAGTGGAATCCGGCAAGCATGACGCGCTGCTGGCGATGGGCGGGCTCTATGCCCAGCTCTATCGCCACAATCTCGACGACGCGGAAGGCCCGAACTGATGGCGCGGTTGCCTCTAGGCATTCATGCCTGGCGATGGTTGGGCATTGCGATGACGCCCCTGGCGCCCCTGTTGCTGCGCGAACGGGCCGCGCGCGGCAAGGAAGATCGCAGCCGCATGGGCGAGCGGCTGGGGATGACCAATGTCCCGCGTCCCGACGGAAGGCTGGTCTGGGTTCACGGCGCCAGCGTGGGAGAAAGCGTGGCGGCGCTGCCGCTGATCGAAAAACTGATCGCCGAGGATATTCGGGTACTGGTCACCAGCGGCACCGTGACCAGCGCCGGCATGATGCAGGCCCGGCTGCCGGAGGGCGCCATCCATCAATATGTCCCGCTGGACACGCCGCGCGCGGCGGCCCGTTTCCTGGATCATTGGCGGCCCGATGCCGGCCTGTTCGTGGAATCCGACCTTTGGCCCAATCTGCTTCTGGAAGCCCAGCGCCGCGGCGTGAAGCTGGCGCTGATCAACGCCCGCATTTCCGAGCGCTCCGCCGCCGGCTGGAAGCGCGCGCCAGGGATGGCGCGGACGCTTCTGGGCGTTTTCGACGTCATCCTGGCGCAGGACGAGGATTTTGCCGCGCGCTTTCGCGTCCTGGGCGCCCGCAATGTTTCCGTGGCGGGCAGTCTGAAAGCGGATGCGCCGCCACTGACTTGCGACCAGGCGGCACTGACCGCCATGAAAGATGCGATCGGGAGCCGGCCGCTATTGCTGGCGGCTCAGACCCATCCCGGCGAGGACGAGACAATCCTTCCGGCGCATGACATTTTGCGTGCGCGGTTTCCCGATCTTCTCACCATCATCGTGCCGCGCCATGTCGAACGGGGCGCCGATATCGTCATGCTGTGCGGCAGCCGCAGCTGTGCGCGCCGCTCCACCGGCGCGCCGATTACACCGGATACCGCGATCTATATCGCCGACACCATGAATGAATTGGGCCTATTTTATCGCCTGCCATCCTTTTGCTTTCTCGGAGGCACCTTGGTGGCGATGCAAGGCCACAATCCGTTGGAGCCGGCGGTGCTGGGCTGCGCCATTCTGGCGGGACCGTCGCGGGCCAACTCGGCTGGCGCTTTTGAAGCGGTGTTGAAGGCACAGGGCTTTGGTGATGTTCATGCGTCCGGCGACATCGCGCGCGAGGCGGAGCGCCTGTTGTCCAATCCGGCCATCGCACAGGCGGCCGGGCAGGCCGCATCACGGGGAGCGGCAAGTCTTTCGGGCGCCGTGACGAAGACCATCGCCGCGCTGAAAAGCCTTGTAGGCCAAGATGCGCGCGCCTGAATTCTGGAGAGAACGCGGATTGGCCGCCCTGATGCTGGCGCCGCTGGGGATGCTCTACGGCGCCAGCGTGGCATGGAAAGCGCGCCATGCCCGGCCCATCCGCGCCACGGCGCGTGTTGTTTGCATCGGCAATCTCACAGCGGGCGGCAGCGGCAAGACGCCGGTCGCGCTCGCCGTCAGCGAGCGGCTGCTGGCGCGCGGACGCAAGCCCTTCTTTCTCACCCGCGGTTATGGCGGCAGTGAGCGCGGACCGCTGCGGGTAACGGCCCGACATGATGCCAAACAGATCGGCGACGAAGCCCTGCTGCTGGCCAGGGCCGCTCCCACCATCGTGGCGCGCGACCGCGCCGAAGGCGCGGCCGATGCCGCCGCACAGGGCGCCGACGTCATCGTGATGGATGACGGATATCAGAATTTCTCCCTGGCCAAGGACCTGTCCATCGTCGTGGTGGATGGCGAGAGCGGCTTCGGCAACGGCTTGATGATCCCCGCGGGACCGCTGCGCGAAGGCGTGGCGCAGGGGCTGGCGCGTGCGAACGCGGTCGTCATCATGGGCGAAGGCCATCCCGATCTATGCGGCTACAAGGGTCCGGTCCTGCGGGCCAGGCTGGTCGCGCAAAGCCATGAATTCCAGGGCCAGGCGGTGTTTGCCTTTGCCGGAATCGGCCGGCCCGAAAAATTCGTGGCGTCCTTGAAAGCAGCAGGCGCCAACATCGTCGGTACTCATTTTTTTGCCGATCACCACCCCTATCGGGAAAGCGAGATTGCGGCGCTGAAAGCCCGGGCCGCCGGCGCACGTCTGGCCACGACCGAAAAGGATTTGGTCCGCCTGAGCGAAAAGAGCCGGGCCGAGATCACGGTCCTGGCCGTGCGCACGGTGTTTGACGACGAGGCGGCGCTTGACCGTCTGTTGGACCGGATTGCTTGACAGTTCGAAATGCGGGGTTTAGCGCGAGGATGACGATGTCCGCGCCCGCCCTCTCCCCGCTGCAGAAATTGCGCTATGGCGTGGAGGCCGCGCTATTTCTCGCCTTCATGGGCTTTTTCCGCCTGATCGGCCTGGACGCGGCCTCGGCGGTGGGCGGCTTTATCGGCCGAGAATTTTTTGCCCGCACCCGGGTTACCCAGCGGGCGCGCGACAATCTCGCCATGGCCTTTCCGGAAAAATCGCACGCCGAACGGGAGGCCATCATTCGCGTCATGTGGGACAATCTCGGCCGCACCGTGGCGGAATATGCCCATCTCGACAAATTCGATCTTCACGGACCCGATCCACGCATCCGGGTTGAGAACACCGCGGAAATTGAGAAAGTGCGCGGTCGGGGTGCTCTGCTCCTTTCCGGTCATTTCGCCAATTGGGAAATCTTGCCGATCGCGGCATCGCGCTATGGATTGGACGGCGCCGTCGTCTATCGCCCGCCCAACAATCCCTATGTGGACCGCTATATTTCCCGTGCCCGGGCACGCAAGGGCTATGCCGAGCAAATCAGCAAGCATCATGGCGTCAAACGCATCTTCACTTTGCTGCGGGGCGGCAAGGCAATCCTGCTCCTGGCCGATCAAAAGACCAATGAAGGCATTCCCGCGCCCTTCTTCGGCCGTGACGCCATGACCACGCACGCGCCGGCGGCACTGGCCTTGAAATTGAAAGTGCCAGTGGTGTTTGCTTCCAACAAGAGAATGGGCGGCGCCCGCTTCACGATAACCATCTATCCGCCGCCGGAATTCACACCCACGGGCGATGAGGATACCGATATGCGGGCGCTAACCGCCGCGATCAATCTCAGGCTGGAAGAGATGGTGCGCGCCGACCCTTCCCAATGGCTTTGGATCCACCGGCGCTGGCCGACGGCACGGGACGTGACGACAGGCAAAAGATTTTAGAGCAGTTCCGGTTTCGGTTTGCGTGTCGAGCGGGAAGGATCGAGTTTCACCTCGAACCAGTTCATCGCCCAATGCAGATGCGGACCGGTGGCGCGGCCGGTCTGGCCGACATGGCCGATCAGCTGGCCGCGTTTTATCGCATCGCCTTCCTTTACCAGCCGCTTGGACTGATGAAGATACGAAGTGGAAACGCCTTGGCCGTGATCGATCAAGGTGAAACCGCCATTGAGATAATGGTCCGCCGAAAGCGAGACGATGCCGCGCGCGGGCGCATGAATGGGCGTGCCGGTCGGCGCCGCCATATCGACACCGAAATGCGGCGTCATCGGCACGCCATTGTCGATGCGTTGGCTGCCGAACACGCCACTTTCAATTCCCGGCGCCGGCCAGTCGAAGCCGGACAGAAAATCATCGCCTGCAGTATCGCGCTGGCGCGCGAGATAGATGTCCGCCGCTTCCTGCTTGATGCGGGCAAGCACTTCGGGCGGCGGCGTCACGGTATTTTGAGGCAGGCCATTGACGCGCTGGATGTCATATTGCCGCACGGTGGGCGTGAAAGACTGCGTTTCGACGGTGCCGTCGCTCCAGGTCACTGCGACAAGGCTTGGCTTGACTTGGTCAAACGCAAAACCGAAGGCAAAGACGCCGTCGGGCGACAGCCGCATCTTCTCGCCGTCCACCGTCACAGCCGCCCGGGCTTCGGCATAGCCCAATGCCAGGCTGCCCTGCTCCATCGCACCCTTGATCACCAGCCGGCTCTTGCCGGACGCCGCGGCCAAGGCCGGCGCGGCCACACAGACCAGCCCGGCGGCAACGAAATCACGCCGCCGCATCAAGGGGCGAACCCCTTTTCCTGCATCCGTTTGGTGGCGATGGCGGGACTGGCATAGGCTTCCTGCAAATCCACGCTCCAGTAACGCAAGGCGTCGAGCGGAATATGCACGCCGGTGACGGCACAGACGACATAGGCGCCAGGCTGAATCACTTCGAAATCGCCATCCAGGAAGCGCAACCTCGCTTCGCCTTTTTCACGGTCCATGCGGTTCATAGCGTCCTCAAATAGCGAAGCGGTAGGACATATAATTCATCCTAAAACAAAGACCCTTGATCGGTACCGGATTTCTTGCCGCGGGACGTACCGGCTGGCCCCGAACCTTCGGCATGAACAGTCTTTTCGCCATCGGCAAAAACAAGGTGAAGGCCTTCGCCCGCCTTGATGTCGGCGGCGCGGCGTCGAATCTTGCCGTCGCCATTGCGCACCAGAGCAAAGCCGCGCTCCAATACATCGAGATAGGATACACCCTTCAGGACGCGCGACAGTGATTCCAGCCGCCCGCGCTCTTTCGTCAGATGGATACGCTCGCTGCGAAGTGCCCGCGCATCCAGTCCCACCAGCTTCTCCCTGGCATGGGCGATGCGGGTCTCGATCGGCCTGGGCCGCAGCAACGCTCCCGCCTTGACCAGCCGGGCGCGATGAATTTGCAAATTTCGCGACAATCCCAGGCCGAGCCGTTCGCCGGACTGGTCAAGCCGCTGGCGCGGATGGGCAAATAATTGCTCCGGCTTCGGCAATACCCGTGCCAATTGCGCCAGATGTCGTTTGCGATCCGAGATGCCTTTGTCGAAACTGTTGCGGACGCGTCGGCCGAAATCGGCAAGCCCCGCGATCAGGTCCGCCAACACCGGTACCGCCAGTTCGGCGGCAGCGGTGGGTGTGGGCGCGCGCATGTCGCTGGCGAAGTCGATCAAGGTGGTATCGGTCTCGTGTCCCACCGCCGAGATCAGCGGGATCCGGCTGGCGGCGGCGGCACGCACCACCGCTTCCTCATTAAAGGCCATCAGATCCTCGATAGATCCGCCGCCCCGCGCCACGATGATCAGATCGGGCCGGGGGAAGCCTTGCGGCAAGCTATTGAAGCCCGTGATGGCGGCGGCGATCTCCGCGGCGGCTTTTTCGCCTTGCACCGCCACCGGCCAAAGCAACACGCGCCGGGGAAAACGCGCATTCAACCGATGCATGATGTCGCGGATCACCGCGCCGGTGGGAGACGTGATCACGCCGATGACATCCGGCAGGAAAGGAAGCGCTTTCTTGCGCCCGGCGTCGAACAGGCCTTCGGCAGCGAGACGCTTCTTGCGTTCCTCGAGCATCGCCATCAGCGCGCCCAGGCCTGCCAGTTCCACCTGCTCTACGATCAGCTGGTAGCGCGATGATCCCGGATAAGTCGTCACCCGGCCCATGCAGATGACTTCCAGACCGGGTTCCGGCCGGACTTTGAGCAGCCGGGCGGTGGGTTTCCAGACAATGGCGTTCAACACCGCCTTGTCGTCCTTGAGATCGAAATAGATATGTCCTGACGCGGCCGCTTTCAGCCCCGAAACCTCTCCGCGCACACGAACGAAGGGAAACCCCTCCTCGACCGTGCGCTTCAGGGCGGCGGACAATTCGGTGACGGAATATTCCGGCAGATTGACCAGTTTCCCGGCCGGGGATTCAGCGGTTTCGCTCATGAGACCATGATGATACAGACTTTCGAACGAATTTGGGCGAGGCCAAGGTGAACATTCTGCTGGTGGGTTCTGGCGGCCGCGAACATGCGCTGGCCTGGGCGCTTTGCGCCAGCCCCCTGCTGTCCAAGCTTTATTGCACGCCCGGCAATGCGGGAATCGCCGAGGTCGCGGAATGCGTGGCCATTCCCGCCACCGATTTTCCCGCCCTGGTGGAATTCGCCAAATCCAAGCGAATCGATTTCGCCGTGATCGCGGCCGATGCCCAGCTGGTGGCCGGGCTGTGGGACCAGTTCGAAGCAGCCGGCATTCGTGCCCTGGGACCGTCCAAGGCCGCCGCGGTGCTCGAAGGCTCCAAGGGCTTTGTGAAGGATCTCTGCGCCGAAATTGGCATCCCGACCGCCGCCTATCGCCGGTTCCGCGAACCCGCCGCCGCCAAGCACTTCGCCGACACGATCGGCTTTCCTGTCGTCATCAAGGCCGATGGTCTGGCGGCGGGCAAAGGCGTGATCATCGCCGCCTCGAAAGCGCAAAGCGACCGCGCCATCGATTTCATGTTCGAAGGTGGCTTTGGCGGAATTGCTGGTCTGGGCGCCTCCGCAGGCCACGAGATTGTGGTCGAGGAATTCATGGAGGGCGAAGAGGCCAGCTTCTTCGCCCTGAGCGACGGCAAGATTGTCATTCCCCTGGCGGGCGCACAGGATCACAAGCGCGTCGGTGACGGCGATACCGGACCCAACACCGGCGGCATGGGCGCCTACAGCCCGGCGCCGGTGTTGACGGCGGCCCTGGAAATCCAGGCGATGGAGCTGTTTGTCCGCCCCACTGTCGCCGCCTTCGCGCGCAAGGGCCTGACCTATATGGGCGTGCTGTATCTGGGCCTGATGATTACCAAAAATGGCCCCAAGCTGGTTGAATATAATTGCCGCTTCGGCGATCCGGAGGCGCAGGTTCTGATGCCGCGCCTGAAAGGCGATCTTCTGACCGCTTTGTTGGCGGCGCGTGACGGCGTGCTGTCGGGTTTCGACCTGCGCTGGCGTGACGAAGCGGCGCTGACGGTGGTGATGGCATCGAAAGGCTATCCCGGCAGTTACGAGAAGGGCCATGAGATTTTCGGTCTCGATGCCGCCGCCTCGCTGCCCGGTGTCACGCTCTTTCACGCCGGCACCGAACGACGCGACGGCAAAATCGTGGCGGTCGGAGGACGGGTGCTGAATGTCACTGCCATCGGCCACACCGTGGCGGAGGCGCAGCAGCGCGCATACGATGCCGTTTCACGCATCCATTGGCAGGGCAGCTTCCATCGCGCCGATATTGGTTGGCGCGCGCTGAGGCGATGATGACGCGCCGATTAAGTCTTTTTTCACCCTGTCATACAAAGCCTTACTTAACCCCGCGTCACTAAGCTGACCCCAGACGGGGACAGAATGACGACCAGGGCGCAAATCCAGCAGGAGCTGCGAAGCTTCCTTCCGGCGGGACCGGACGTGCGGCTCAGCGCCTATTTCTCGCTAGTGGAGCGCGCCGCCCAGATCGGCTATTGGCGCTACGATCTTTGCGACCAGACCCATTTCTGGTCGCCGGGCATGTACCGGTTGATGGGGATCGATCCCGCGGTCCAGCGGCCGGACAATGATTGGCTGCGCCGGCAATTGCCGCCCGCCGCTCAGACGATCGTCGCCGAGTTGCTGGCCGAGGCGATCCGCACGCGTTCGCCTTTTTCCCATTGCCTGCACGATGTGACCCTGGGTCCGCTGCTATCGGGCCTTTACGGTCAGGTCATCGATATGCATGGCGAAGTCGAGATCGGCGACAATGGCCGCGTCATCGCCGTGATCGGCGTCTGCCAGAATATCACCCAGCGGGTGCGGGACGAGGAAGCCCGCGCGGTGGCCCAGGAACAGTATCGCGTGATGACACGCGAAGCCTCGGACATCATCATCTTTTACACCGCCAGCGGCGACATCCTGTTCGCATCCGAGGCTCTGGAGCGAATTCTGGGCCGTTCGGCCTCCGAGATCGAGCGGGGGAAATTTTTCAACCTGGTCCATCCCAACGATCTGGACGAGGCCCGCAAACTCAATGTCATACCGCGGCGCGGCCAAACCTTCACCGCCACCTATCGGGTGCGGCACCAGGATGGCCATTATCTCTGGTTGGAAGTCGTCACCCGCACCATTTATGACGACAAGACCGGCGCCGTCCGCAACATCGTGTCGGTTTCGCGCGACATCACCATTCGCAAGGAACATGAGCAGGAAATCGCCGCGGCGCGCAAACGCGCCGAGGCCGCCAACCTGGCCAAATCGCGCTTCCTGGCGAACATGAGTCACGAATTGCGCACACCCCTCAACGCCATCATCGGTTTCACCGAACTGATGCGGCAGAAAATCATGGGCCCACTGGGAAACCCCCGTTACGAAGAATATGCCAATATCATTTACAATTCCGGCCAGCATCTGCTCGATCTCATCACCGACATGCTGGATATGGCCAAGATCGAAGCGGGCAAGCTCGCCCTCAATTTCGAGGAAGTCGATCTTGCGGAGATCATTCAGGATGTCGCGAATGTGATGCGCGAGCGTGCCCAGACCGGCGGCGTCAAGATCGTGATCCAGCAGATGCCTGCACTATTCATCACCGCCGACCACCGCGCCATTAAGCAAATTCTCCTCAACCTGCTTTCCAATGCGATCAAATTCACGCCGGGGGGCGGCCAGGTCGGCGTCGCGGTGGAGCGGCATGAGACCAAGGTTCGTATCATCGTCAGCGACACCGGCATCGGCATCGCGGCCGAAGACCTCAAGCGCCTGGGCACGCCTTTTGAACAGGGCCGTTCCAATCCCTTTATCGCCCAAGGCGGCACCGGGCTGGGTCTGGCCTTGATCAAGGCCCTGAGCGAAAGCCATGGTGGCGGCGTCATAATCGAGAGCGTTGAAGGCTACGGCACCACCGTCAGCGTGGACCTTGCGGCACGCCCTGCCGCACGGGCGGCGGCCTGATCGCTGCGCTTGACTTGAACGCGCTGCCATAGCAACCAAAGCCCATGCTATTCGCGACCGGATTTGTCCTGATCCTGCTGGGCCTTGCCGCCCTTCTGGTTGACCGCCAGGCGGCGCATTTCATCTATGACCATGTCAATGCGCGGACGCACAAATTCCTGGACGGCATCACCCATTACGCCAAGGCGGGGCATTGGCTGGCAGCCGCGATTCTGGCGCTGGTCGGGGCGGCCCTGGCAAAGCATTTTGGGGGGCGCGGCGGCGACCTGGAACTGCTGATCAATTACAGCCTTGCCTTCATCGCCAGCCTCACCCTGGGCAGCGCGGTTCTGCATGCCATCAAGCTGGTGCTGGGGCGCCGGCGTCCCCGCGACGATATGGAGATGGGGCTCTATGGCTTCATGCCCCTTTCCTTCAACCTGGAATATAATTCCTTTCCTTCCGGCCACGCCCTGACCATCTGCTGCGTGGCGGTGATCTTTACCTGTGTCTGGCCCCAATTCTGGCCGCTCTGGTTCGGAGTCGCCGCGATCCTGGCGGTGACGCGGGCGCTTCTCACCGCGCATTTTCTCAGCGATGTGCTGATCGGCGCCGGCATCGGTTTGATCGCGGCGCGCGAAGTCCTGCTTCTGGGATTTCCCGGCTATGCCCCGGGCTGGTTCTGAAACCCGCTAACGAGACCGCGCGATATCGATAAGTTTCTGTTCTTCGGTCAGCATCGCTTGAAACGAAGGCCGGGCCCATAGTTTCAGGACATGGGCCGCAAGCGCCGGCCAGCGCGCCGCATCGAGTTCTTCGCCGGAATGACGGTAATTGACCATCACCGATGCCACCGCGATATCGGCGATGGAGAATTCCTCGCCCGCGAAGTAATTACGGCCACGGATTTCACTTTCCAGATATTCGAACAAAGGCGGCAGGTCCTCGCTGACGGTTTTGGCGCACAGCGCCGTATCGGTGACGCCCCGCTGGAACTTCTTCACCACCCGCTCGAAGAACAGTCCCCGCCCCATCACGCGGAAAAGTCCGTCATCGGCATATTCCTCGATCCACAAGGCACGGGCGCGCAAGAAGGGATCGCCCGGATAAAGACGCGGCCGGGGAAATTTGTTCTCCAGATAATCCGCGATCACCGAAGAGTCCGGCAATGTGTTCGGTTCGGGCTGGTCGGAATCGCGGAGCACGGGAATTCGCTTCAGCGGCGAGATTGCGGCGAATTCCGGCGGCTGGCGAAACGGATTGATGGGGTCAAGCGTGTAATCCACGCCCTTTTCGATCAGTACGATGCGGACCTTGCGCACGAAGGGCGACAAGTTGCTGCCATACACCGTCAGTGCCATCAACCTCTCCGTGCCCGGAAGAACTCTTTCAGCAACCCGCCGGCCGCCTCGCCGTTCCCTGCGCGGCCGATCAGCGGACGATGATGGCAGGTGGGCTGTTCAAAGAACCGGGGACCATGAACAATCGCACCGCCTTTGGCATCTTCCGCCGCGAAGACCAGCCGCGCCACCCGCGCCAGCGAAATGGCGCCCGCGCACATGGCGCAAGGCTCCAGCGAAACGAACAAGGCGGCACCGGTCAGGCGCTCATTGCCCAAAGCCTGGGCGCCGGTGCGCAGCACCAGCATCTCGGCATGAGCGGTGGGGTCATGCCGTTCCAGGATACGGTTGCCGTCCTGGGCCAGCAGGGCGCCTTCCGCCGACAGTAGCACCGCCCCGACCGGCACCTCGCCCCGGGTGACGCATGCCTTCGCTTCGGCAAGCGCCAATGCTATGGCTTCTTCGTCATTCATGGAGATCCTTTTGTCGGAAGATAAGCCGGAAGGCGAACGCATAGCAAAAGCGATCGCGCGCGCGGGCCTTGGCTCGCGGCGGGACGCCGAGCGCATGATCGCGGAAGGCCGGGTCCTGCTGGATGGCGAGATCGTGACCAGTCCGGCGCGCAACGTCACCGAGGCCAATGTCATCCAGGTGGACGGCAAGCCGCTGGCCGCGCGCGAACCGGCACGGCTGTGGCGCTATCACAAGCCGTCGGGCCTGGTCACCACCCACAAGGACGAGCGCGGCCGCGACACCGTCTTCGCCAGCTTGCCGAAATCCCTGGGCCGCGTGGTTTCAGTGGGGCGGCTGGATTACAATTCCGAAGGCCTGCTGCTGCTCACCAACGATGGAGAGATTGCGCGGCGGCTGGAAATTCCCACCGCCGGCTGGGTGCGCAAATACCGGGCCCGGCTGTTCGGCAAGGTGACGCAGGCCGATCTCGACAAGCTCGCCACCGGCATTACCATCGCCGGCGTCGCCTATGGACCGATCGTTGCCGATATCGAGCGCAGCAAAGGCGTTTATTCCTGGGTGACGGTGTCCTTGAAGGAAGGCAAGAATCGCGAAGTCAAACGGGTGATGGAATCGCTGGGCCTGAAAGTGGCGCGGCTGATCCGAATTTCTTATGGTCCGTTCCAGCTGGGTCATCTGGCCGAAGGCCAGGTCGAGGAAATCCCCACCCGGTTGTGGCGCGAGCAATTGGGTATTGGGCGCAAAAAGCACGGGGCCGATGCCCATGAGGCGCCCTGGAAGAAGCCGGAAAAGCCCGCGGGATCGCGAAAACCCGGCCATTTGGCAAAAGCCAAAAGAAGCTGATAGAAGCGCGGCGAAAATCCGGCGAGGCCAAAAATGAAAAACAAACAGCCAAAACTGCCGCCGCCCTATGCCGCCGAGACCAGGGACGTCCGGCTAGCGGGAACCTTCGAGGTTCTGGTTCCGGTGCCCGATCGCAACAAGCCCCACAAGGTGCCGATGCAATTCGCCAGCCTGAATGAAGCCGAAGCCTGGCTGCACAGCGCCGAAGGAAAAGAGACGGTGGCGGAAATTCTGGGTGACGCCCGCAAAGCGAAATAAGTGCGACGTGGCAGCCGGACGCGCGCGACCGGCTGTCCATGAAATGGGGCATTTTCGTTGGACTGGGCGCGCCTTGCGCCTATCATTGCCGCAATGCATACGCAAAATCTGACCGCTCTCGCCCTGGTCCTGGCTGCCGCCGTGGCGCTGGGACTTGCCATGAGCCGGATGCGGATGCCCGCCGCCGCCGGTTTCATTCTGGTCGGCGTGGCCCTGGGTCCCTCGGGCCTTGGATTGATCGACACCTCGGATTCGATCGAGACCCTCGCCGATCTCGGCGTGCTGATGCTGCTTTTCATCATCGGGATGGAAATGCGGCTGCAATCCTTCCGCAAATCATTGCCGTTGGCGCTGGGCGTCACCGTCATGACCATCCTGATCATTGTTTCGTCCGTGACCTTGTTCACCTTCTTCGTGCATGGCGAAATCCTGGGCGGCGCGGTGATCGGCGGCATGCTGTCGATCTCGTCCACCGCGGTGGCGATGAAGATGATGGAAGACGCGGGCGAGAGAGACAGTTCCGCCGGCCGCCTCGCCCTCGCCATTCTGGTGGCGCAAGATCTGGCGGTGGTGCCTATCCTGTTGATCACCAATGCGCTGGGCGCGCTGCCCTCGTCGCTGGGCCTGGTGCTGATCGCGGGCAATCTGGTGCTGGCGCTGGCCCTGCTGGGTGGTTTCATCGCCATTCTGGGTAAAGTGAAAAGCTTCCGCTTTCCCTGGTCGGAATATCTGCTCAAGGATTTCGACATCGGTACCTTGGGCGTGCTGGGCATTTGCTTCACGGCGGCGGCGATCTCAGGCCTGTTGGGATTGTCGCCGGCGCTGGGCGCATTTCTGGGCGGCCTGGCCGTGGGGCATTCGACCTTGCGGCGCGGCGCCCTCACCATGGCCCAGCCGGTGCAAAGCATTCTTCTGTTCGTCTTCTTCCTGTCCGTGGGCCTATTGATCGATCTGCACTATCTCATCGCCCAGGTCTGGCTGATTGTTTTCGCCCTGATGGTGGTGACAGGCGGAAAAACTTTCCTCAACTGGCTGCTGCTGATGCTGGCGGGCGAGAGCTTCGGCACCGCGGTGGAGGCCTCGCTGTTCCTGTCACCGGTGGGGGAGTTTTCCTTCGTCATCGCCAGCGCCGGCTTCACCGTCGGTGTGCTGACCGAGGCCGGCCACAAGCTTGCGATCGCTGTGATCGCCATGTCGCTGCTGGTCAGTCCGCTATGGTTCTTGATGGCGCGGGTCTTTCACCGCATCCTGCAAAGCCAGGCCACCCGCGTGATGGGGCTGGATCTCAAGAATTTTCGCTTGTGGCGAACGGCGCTGGTAGCTCTTCCAGCCCGGCCGGGTCCTGGTGAATGATCACCTCGGCCTTGTCGAAGGCGGCATGGAGTTCGGCCTCGACCTCGTCGCTCACGGTATGCGCGCGTGCAAGCGCCATATCCGGATCAAGCTCCAAATGGATCTGGATGAACGTATAAAGCCCCGCCTTGCGCGTGCGCAGATCATGCAAGCTGATCACTTCCGGATGGGCGCGCACGATGAGCTTGATTTTCTCGCGGTCGGCATCGGGCAGTTCATGATCCATCAACTGATCGAGGCTTTGGCGGAACACCAGCCAGGCGCTGACCACCAGAGCCGCCGCCACCAACAGGGCGATGATCGGATCCGCGCGCGTCCAGCCCAGCCCGGCGGCCAAAAGGATGGCGATGACCACGCCGATATTGGTGGCGACATCGCCGATGTAATGGGTCTGGTCGGCCGCCACCGCCAGGGAGCCGGTGCGCCGCACCACGCTGCGTTCGTACAGGATCAGTCCGATCGCCATCACGATCGAGACCAGCATCACGATCAATGCCTCCAGGCCATGTTCCACCGGCTGCGGAGCGATCAGCCGCTGCACCGCCTGGATCACCAGGAACAGGGCCGAAGCGGTGATGAAGGCGCCCTGCGCCAGCCCTGCCAACGGTTCGGCCTTGCCATGGCCGAAACGATGCTCCTTGTCGGCCGGCGCCAATGCCTCATGGATGGCATAGAAATTGAGACCGGCGGTGAAAAGATCGAGCGCCGAATCCGCCAGGCTCGCCAGCATCGCCACCGAATGCGAAGCGAAATATGCGAATGTCTTAATCGCGACCAGGAACAGCGAGACGGCGATCGAAGCCCTGGCGGCGTTGCGCATATGGCGGCCGCTATCCGTAAGCCCGCTCACGGAAACAGACGCTCCGTATGCCATGGGCCATCGCCGTCGCGGCGATAGACCAGCCGGTCGTGAAGGCGAAACGGTTTGTCGCGCCAGAACTCGATTTCAAACGGACGGATGCGAAAACCCGTCCAGTGGTCAGGCCGCGGCACCTTGGAGAGCGCATAGCGCGCGGCATATTTCGCGATCTCTTTTTCAAACGCCCAGCGTCCTTCCATCGGCCGCGATTGCGCCGAGGCCCAGGCGCCGATCTGGCTGTCCTTGGCGCGCGTGGCAAAATAGGCGTCGGCTTCCGCCGCGCTGACTTCGTCGACCGTGCCGCGAACGCGCACGGCGCGGCGCAGGCTCTTCCAATGAAAATTGGCGGCCGCGGCGGCATTTGCCATAAGCTCATCGCCCTTGGTGCTTTGCTTGTTCGAATAGAAAACGAAACCGCTGGCATCCACGCCCTTGAGCAGCACCATGCGGACATTGGGGCGGCCCTGACTGTCCGCCGTGGCCAGGGCCATGGCATTGGGGTCGTTGGGCTCGCTGGCTTCGGCTTCCTTCAGCCAGATGGAGAACAGCGTGAAGGGATCGCGCCCGGCCGCGATGCCGCCATCGTCCACAGATCCGCCGATATCGCTCATGATCGCTCCGGCGTAGCATCCCGGCCGGGGACAGGCTAGCCTGCACGCAGAAGGGCCGCCATGCGCAAACTGTTGCCGATTATGCCTCTGTTGCTGGGACTTGCGACAAGCGGTTGCGCCAGTACCCAAACCGGCGACAAGCTGAAAAACGCCTTCGAATCCGGTGTCGCGGCCTATGACGCGGGCGACTATCCCAAGGCCTATAAAATCTGGTCCACGATTGATGACGATGACCTTGCCGCCATGCGCAACGTCGCCATGATGCGCCGTCAGGGACTGGGAACTGCCAAAGACCCCAAAGGGGCCGAGGACATGTATATGCGCGCCGCCGAGGCGGGGCTTCCCACCGCCCAGGCCGATCTGGCGGACATGCTGATTCGGGGAGAAGCGGGACCCCCCGATCCCAAACACGCCTTGCCGTTGCTGGAGGCCGCCGCCGCTGCCAACCACCCCCTGGCGCAATATGAATTGGCGCAATTCTATGAGGTCGGCCAGGAAGTGCCCCAGAACATGACCGTGGCACGCAACCTATATGCCGCCGCCGCCAGCCACGGCATGAAGGAAGCACCGGCGCGGCTGGACCAATTGGGACCGGCAACCGCGCCCGCTGCACCCGCCCCGACGGCCGCACCCGCGGAGCCGGTCACCGCGCACTAGCACCGCGCTCCGGGCACCTTATATTGCCAATGGCCGCGAATCCGGCGGCCAGGAGAATTCATGCGCGATCCGTACCAAGTCCTGGGAGTAACCAAATCCGCCAGCGAGGCGGAGATCAAAAAGGCGTTCCGAAACCTCGCCAAAAAGCACCACCCCGACACCCATGCCGGCGATGAAACGGCCAAGAAGCGCTTTCAGGAGATCTCCTCCGCCTACGATGTCGTCGGCGACAAGGAAAAGCGCGCCAAATTCGACGCCGGTGAAATCGATGCCAACGGCAATCCCCGCGGTTTCGATCCGCGCGCGGGCGGATTTCGCGCCAACCCCTTTGGGTTCGGCGGCGGCGCAGGTGGCGCCCCGGGAGGCGCCCCAGGAGGCGATCGTGAATTTCATTTCAGCTGGGACGATCAAGGCGGCGGCGCCCAGGGCTTTTCGGCGGAAGATATCTTTTCGGATCTGATGGGCGGTGGACGCGGGCGCGGACCGCGCAACGCGCGTCCCGCCCGGGGCGAGGATTTCGCCGTCGCCATCACAGCTAGTTTCAGCGAGAGCGTGATGGGCGGCACCCGCCGCATCGTGCTGGCCAATGGCGAACAGATCGATGTGAAGATTCCCGCGGGCCTCAAGGATGGCCAGCAGATTCGGGTCAAGGGCCGGGGCGGCGTCGGCCGCAATGGCGGACCCAATGGCGATGTGTTGATCCAGATATCGGTGGCAGCGCACCCCTATCTCAGCCGCGACGGCAACGATCTGCGGATGGATCTGCCGGTAACGCTCAAGGAAGCCGTTCTGGGCGCCAAGGTCCCGGTGCCGACCCTTGGCGGTGCGATCAATCTCTCAATTCCCGCCAACTCCAATTCGGGTGCCGTCCTCAGGCTGAAAGGCAAAGGGGTTCCTGCGCATGGCGGGGCTTCCAAGGGCGAGCAGGCGGGCGATCTTTATGTCCGGCTGGTGGTGGCCCTCCCCGATCAGCCGGATGGCGCCCTCAAAGGCTTCGTCGAGAGCTGGCAATCCAGCTTCGACCCCCGCGCCCGCATGAGATAAGTGGAGCCCCTCCGGCCTACGCTGGCTCGAGAGCCAGCGGCGTCGGTACGCGGACGCTACCGACCCGTCACGCACTGCGCACGAAGGGTAGGCTGTCCATCACGGGCTTTTGTATCTGCGGACTGGCGAATCCGGCGCAAATGACTAGACTCGGTCGATAGAAAAAGGGGAGTTCTTCATGGCGTTTGACGGCCTTATGAAAGGCAAAAAAGGCCTCATCATGGGCGTCGCCAACCAGCATTCCATCGCCTGGGGCATCGCCCAGGCGCTGCACGGCGCCGGCGCCGAGCTGGCCTTTTCGTATCAGGGCGATCTGTTCAAGAAGCGCGTGACGCCCCTGGTCGAGCCCTTGAAGCCGGCGGCCATGATCGATTGCGACGTTTCCGACCAGGCTTCCATCGACGCCGCTTTCGCCGAACTGGGACGAGTGTGGGGCACGCTCGACTTTGTGGTGCATGCCATCGGATTTTCCGACAAGGAGCAGCTCAAGGGTCGCTATGTCGATACCACCGCGGACAATTTCCGCATAACGATGGACATCTCCTGCTATTCCTTCACCGCCGTGGCGCAGCGCGCCGAGAAGATGATGCCCAATGGCGGCAATCTTCTCACCCTTACCTATTACGGCGCCGAGAAAGTGACGCCGCATTACAATGTGATGGGCGTGGCCAAAGCGGCGCTGGAAGCCAGCGTCCGTTATCTGGCCGAGGATCTGGGCAAGAAGAAAATCCGCGTCAACGCCATTTCGGCGGGACCGATCAAAACCCTGGCTTTCGCAGGCATCGCCGATTCCCGCTACATTTTGAAATGGAACGAATATAATTCGCCGCTCCGGCGCACCGTGACGCAGACAGAAGTGGGCAATTCCGCGCTGTTTCTGCTGTCGGACCTGGGCAGCGCGGTGACCGGCGAATGCCTGCATGTCGATGCCGGGTATCATGTCGTGGGCATGAAGGCGGAAGACGCCCCCGACATCGCCGTGCCGAAGCATGAGGCTTGAACTTCGAGACGGGGTCACGCTCTATTTTTCCCGTCACGGCGAAACCGAGGCCAATCGCGAGAAACGGTTTTCCGGCCAAAAGGACACACCGTTGACAGACAAGGGACGCCAGCAGGCCCTCGCTGTCGGCGAAATCCTGAAACGGGAAATCGGAATGCGCCCTGCCCTGGCTTTCGTTTCGAGCCCGCTGCAACGCGCCCGCACCACCATGGAGATCATCCGCGAAACATTGGGGCTGCCACGAGGCGGCTACACCACCGATGCGCGCATTGAAGAGATCAATCTGGGCATCTGGGATCAGCTCACCGAAGGCGAGGCCCGAACGCTGGACCCGCTTTTGTTCGATGCCCGTGGCAAGGACAAATGGAACGTGGCGGTGCCGGGCGGCGAGAATTACGAGCAAGTTGCGGCGCGCGCCGCCGGTTGGGCGAGAAGCCTCGCCGGGAACACCTTCGCGGTCAGCCATGGCGCGCTCACCCGCATCCTGCGCGGTTTGTTTCTTGGGCTGACCTGGCAAGACATGAGTGACCTGGATGAACCGCAGGGCGTGGTCTTCCGCGTCCAGGGCAATGTGGTGACGCGGCTGGATTAACGCCGTTTTTTGGGCTAAGCGGAGGAGCGTCGGCCCCGCGAAGTGCGAAGCGGTTCGCGTCAGGCCGCGCGACAAAATAAAGAGTCTTCATGTCGCACAACAGTTTCGGCCATCTCTTCCGTATCACCACCTTTGGCGAAAGCCATGGGCCGGCGATTGGCTGCGTGGTGGATGGCTGCCCACCCGGCATCGCGCTTTGCGAAGCGGATATCCAGCGCGATCTCGAGCGGCGGCGCCCGGGACAAAGCAAATTTGTCACCCAGCGCCAGGAACCGGACGCCGTGAAGATCCTCTCCGGCGTCTTTCAGGATGAACGGATGGCGGAACAACTCACCACCGGCACACCGATCGGGCTTCTGATCGAGAATATGGATCAGCGCTCCAAGGACTATTCCGACATCCGCGACAAATACCGTCCGGGTCATGCCGACTATACCTATGACGCCAAATATGGCCTGCGCGATTATCGCGGCGGCGGCCGCCAGTCGGCGCGCGAGACCGCGATGCGGGTGGCGGCGGGCGCCATCGCACGCAAGGTGCTGGACCGGCTCTATGGCAAGGTGACGATCCGCGGCGCGCTGGTCCAGATGGGCGCGCAAAAGATCGACCGCGTCAACTGGGACTGGAGCCAGACCGCCGGCAATCCCTTCTTCTGCCCCGATTCCAGCGCGGTCGCTCCGTGGACGGACTATCTCGAAGGCGTGCGCAAGGAGGGATCGTCGGTGGGCGCGATCATCGAAGTGGTCGCCGAGGGCATTCCCGCCGGCCTGGGCGCGCCGATCTATGCCAAGCTGGACAATGAACTGGCCAGCGCCCTGATGAGCATCAATGCCGTCAAGGGTGTGGAAATAGGCGACGGCTTCGCCACCGCTTCCCTGACCGGGGCGGAAAATGCCGACGAGATGCGGATGGGCAATGACGGCAAGCCGGTATTCCTCTCCAACCATGCGGGCGGAATATTGGGCGGCATCTCCACCGGCCAGCCCATCGTGGCGCGCTTTGCGGTCAAGCCGACATCCTCCATCCTGTCGCCCCGGCGCACCATCGACAAAACCGGCGCGGAGACGGAAATCGTCACCAAGGGCCGTCACGATCCCTGCGTCGGTATCCGCGCCGTACCGGTGGGCGAAGCGATGATGGCGCTGGTGCTGGCGGACCAGGCGCTGCGGCACCGCGCCCAGGTCGGTTAGCGCGTAAAGCCGCCGACCAATTCGATGTGATCGGAATAGAGGAACTGATCCACCGGCGTTATCGGGCCGATACGGAAGCCTGCTTCGGCCAGAATGACGGCATCGCGCGCGAAACTGACGGCATCGCAGGAAACATAAGCCACGGTTTTGACTTTGGATGCGGCCAGCGCCTTCGTCTGCGCCTCCGCGCCCGCGCGCGGCGGGTCCAGCACCACGGCATCGAAGCGATTCAATTCCAGCCCCGACAATGGCAGCTTGAAAAGATCGCGCCTTTCGGTGGTGATGGGCTTGAGACCCTTGGCGTTGCGCGCCGCTTCGGCCAGCGCCGCCAGCGCCTGCGATTCCTGTTCCACCGCATGGACCTTGGCCCGGCGGGCCATCGGCAAGGCGAATGTGCCAAGGCCGGCGAAGAGATCGGCAATATTCTTGGCACCATTCGTGAGGGCCAGGACATGCGCTTGCAGCGCCATTTCTCCCTCCCTCGTCGCTTGCAGAAATACATATGGGGGTGGCGACACGTTAATATCGTCAATGCCGATCTGGGGCGGCTGCTGCTCCGACAGGATATCGCCATTGAAGACGATGCGCGCCGACTTGCCGCCCAGAGCACCGGCGATCTGCGCCGTCAGCGCCGGTGTCAGCTTACGCGGCGAGCGAAAAGCAAGATCGAACCCGGTCTCGGTCTGGGTGGCGTGCACTTCGGCCTTTTCGCCTTCGGAGAGTACCGGCGCCAGAGCCCGGCGAAGATCGCCCGTCAACTCCAGCAAGGCCGGCGTCAGCACGACGCAGTCCCGCATGTCCACGATGACGTGGCTGCGGGCCGCATGGAAGCCGACCATGATCTGTCCGTTTTCCTTGGCCAGTTTGAACACGGCGCGGCGGCGCGTTCGTTCCGGAACCAGTACCGGCTCTTCCACCACGACATCGGCGAGGCCGGCCTGGTTGAGCGCCGCCACGACCATGCCGCGCTTGCGGGCCCGATACGCATCCGCGGACAGATTCTGCAGCGTACAACCGCCGCAGCTGCCAAAATGGGCGCACATCGTCATGCTTTGCGCGCCGCCAGCAAATATTCCACATTTCCGTCGCCGCCAGTGATTGGGCTCTCCATCGTGCCCAATATGCGCCAACCGGATTGCAAGGCGATGAAGTCGGTTATGCCGGCCACCGCCGCTTCCCGGACCGTCTTGTCGCGCACCACGCCGCCTTTGCCGACCGCGTCCCGCCCCACTTCGAATTGCGGCTTGATCAGCATGACCGCCCAGGCATCCGCTGCCGCCAGCCGGAGCGCGGACGGCAGTGCCAGTTTCAGGCTGATGAAACTGAGATCGGCGGTGATGGCCGTGATCGGCTCTGGCAAATCGGCGCGCGTCAGGTCACGGGCGTTGACGCCTTCACGCAACACGATGCGTGGATCTTGTGCCAAGACCCCATCCATCTGCCCATGCCCGACATCCAGGGCATAGACCCGCATCGCGCCGCGTTGGAGCAGCACCTGGCTAAATCCACCGGTCGAAGCGCCCAGATCAAGGCAGACCCGGTCCTTGGGCGTCAGCCCGAAATGATCCAGCGCCGCCGCGAGTTTGACGCCGCCGCGCGAGACGAAAGGATGGGGCTTGTCATAGGCGATGACCGCATCGGCCGCGATGATCTGGGACGGCTTTGAGAGTGGCGCGCCATTTGCCAGAACGCGACCAAGCCGGATCGCGGCCTGGGCCTCGCTGCGGCTCTTGGCGTAACCTTGCTCGACTAGGAAGACGTCAGCGCGCATCGCCCCGTGAGCGGTTCCAGGAAACGTGTGACGCGGTTTTCCGTCCGGAACCGCGACCAACAAAAGAATTAGAGCTTTTCGCGCTCCAGCGCGAATATGCTCTAGGCGACCTTGCCCACGGCTGTCGGCACTTCGTTCGAGCGGCCAAGCGCGGACAAAGCGACCTTCACGATGCCGTCGGCATCAAGGCCCGCCTGGGCATATTGGCGCTCGGGCGTGTCATGATCCTGGAAAATATCCGGCAAGGTCATCGGCCGCACCTTGAGGTCCCTGTCGAGCAGGCCTTCCCAGGCCAGGAACTGCATCACATGGCTGCCAAAGCCACCCACCGCGCCTTCTTCGATGGTGATCAGGACTTCATGCTCGCGCGCCAGCTTTGCGATCAGATCGGTGTCGAGCGGCTTGGCGAAGCGCGCATCGGCAATGGTGGGCGACAGGCCATAGGCCGACAATTTTTCCGCCGCCAGCAGCACTTCGGGAAGCCGTGCGCCGAACGACAGGATGGCGATGGACGAGCCTTCGCGGATCATCCGGCCCTTGCCGATGGTGAGCGGCACGCCTTCGGCCGGGCGCGCGACACCGGTGCCTTCGCCGCGCGGATAGCGGATGGCGCTGGGCCGGTCGTTGATATGAACCGCAGTGGCGACCATGTGGGTCAGTTCTGCCTCGTCCGCCGCCGCCATGACGACGAAATTGGGCAAGGTGGCGAGATAGGCGATGTCGAAGGAACCGGCATGGGTGGCGCCGTCCGCGCCCACCAGGCCGGCGCGGTCCATCGCGAAACGCACGGGCAGGCACTGGATCGCCACATCATGCACCACCTGGTCATAGGCGCGCTGCAGGAAGGTGGAATAGATGGCGCAGAAAGGCTTCATGCCTTCGGCGGCCAGGCCAGCCGCAAAGGTCACGCCATGCTGTTCGGCTATGCCGACATCGAAGCTGCGTTCCGGGAAGGCCTTCTGGAAAAGATCCACCCCGGTGCCGGACGGCATCGCCGCGGTGATCGCCACGATGCGGCTGTCCTTCTTGGCTTCCGCGATCAGGCTTTCACCGAACACTTTCTGGAAGGTGGGCGCCTTGGCGACCGACTTCTTCTGCTCGCCGGTCAGCACGGTGAATTTCGACACGGCATGATATTTGTCGGCGCTGGCTTCGGCGGGGGCGTAACCATGGCCCTTCTTGGTCACGACATGGACCAGCACCGGCCCTTTCATCGTGTCGCGCACATTCTCCAGAATCGGAATCAGGTGATCGAGATTGTGGCCATCAATTGGGCCGACATAGAAGAAGCCCATTTCCTCGAACAGGGTGCCGCCCATCGCCATGCCGCGGGCATATTCCTCGGTACGCCGCGCCATGTTGAAGAGCACGCGCGGCAACAACC
>CAIUCH010000045.1 GCA_903897605.1 uncultured Alphaproteobacteria bacterium | reverse complement strand
TCCGAAGCCGCCTCGCCCGCGCCGATATTCAGCACGACCTTGTTGATCTTGGGAACCTGCAGCTGGTTGGTATAACCAAACTTCTGCATCAAAGCCGGGCGCACGGTCTCGAGGTAGCGCTTCTTGAAGCGCGGCACATAGCCCTTCTCCGTGGCGCGTTCGCCCACACCCACCTGCGTACCGGCATTCACTTCGCGGCGCTTGGCTTCTTTCTTGGGCTTCGCAGCCTTTTCACCTGCTTCAGACATCGATGACCTCACCGGACTTCTTGGCAAAGCGAACCTTGCGTCCGTCATTCAGGGTTTTGAATCCAACGCGCGAGGCCTTGCCCGACTTGGGATCGACATGCGCGAGGTTCGACAAATGGATTGTGGATTCCTTGTTGACGATACCGCCGGCTTGCGTCTGGGTCTGGCGCTGATGGCGCTTGACCACATTGACGCCAGTGACCAGCGCACGCTCTTCCTTCGGGAAAATCTTGAGGACTTCGCCCTTCTTGCCTTTGTCGCGACCGGTCGTGACGATGACCTTGTCGCCTTTCTTAATGTTGCTCATCACAGAACCTCCGGGGCGAGCGAAATGATCTTCATTTGGTTCTTGGCGCGAAGCTCGCGGGTAACCGGTCCAAAGATGCGGGTGCCGATCGGCTCGCCCTGGGCATTGACCAGCACCGCGGCATTGCCGTCGAAGCGGATCAGGCTGCCATCGGGACGGCGCACGCCCTTGGCGGTACGCACCACCACGGCCTTCAGCACTTCGCCCTTCTTGACGCGGCCGCGCGGGATCGCCTCTTTCACCGACACCACGATGATGTCGCCGACATCGGCATAGCGACGATGCGAACCGCCCAGCACCTTGATGCACATCACCCTCTTGGCGCCGGAATTGTCGGCGACATCGAGTTCGGTGGACATCTGAATCATGACATAAACTCCTAAATCGCGCCGTTACTTGCCGACGCGCTCAACCACTTGCCAAGTCTTGAGCTTGGAAAGCGGCCGACATTCCTGAATACGAACCACGTCGCCCGCCTTGTATTCGCCCTTCTCGTCATGGGCGTGGTACTTCTTCGAACGCCGCACGGTCTTGCCCATCGCCGGATGCAGGAAGCGGCGCTCGACCTTGACCACCACCGTCTTGGCGTTCTTGTCGCTGACCACGACACCCTGGAGAATTCGTTTCGGCATGGTCTGTCCTTAAGCCTTGGCCGACGCGCGGCGCTGTTCGTTCAAAATCGTCTGGACGCGGGCAATGTCCCGGCGCAGCACGCGGATGCGGCCAGTATTCTCGGCCTGGCCGTTGGCACGCTGAAAGCGCAGGTTGAACTGCTCCTTCTTCATGCCAACCAGCTGGTCGTTCAGTTCGTCGGCGCTCTTGGCGCGGAAGTCGTCGGCCTTGGACGAGGTCTTGGCCGACGCGATCATCTTGGACTTCGCGTTGGACTTGGAGGCTTTCGCCGTTTTTGCAACTTTCTTGGCCATGATTACACCGTACGGGCGATGAATTTGGTGTGGATGGAGAGCTTGGCCTGGCCCAGACGCATCGCTTCCTTGGCGGTTTCCAGATCGACACCGTCGATCTCGAACAGGATGCGGCCCGGTTTGACCTTGGCGACCCAGAATTCCGGCGCACCCTTGCCCGAACCCATGCGGACTTCCGCCGGCTTCTTGGACACTGGCACGTCCGGGAATATGCGAATCCAGACGCGTCCGGCGCGCTTCATGTGACGCGTGATGGCGCGGCGGGCGGCTTCGATCTCGCGCGCATTCAGACGCTCGGGCTCCAGGGCCTTGAGGCCATAGGCGCCAAAGTTCAACGACGTGCCCGCCTTGGCCGGGCCGTGGATGCGGCCCTTGTGCTGCTTGCGGAATTTCGTGCGCTTGGGTGACAGCATGGTTCTTCTCTTTACTCCGCAGCGGCGGGCGCGCGATCGCGCTCACGGGGCGGACGATTGCCTTCGGCGGCTTCGGCCTGGCGCCTCTCGGTGGCGAAGGGATCATGTTCCATGATCTCGCCCTTGAAGATCCAGACTTTCACGCCGCAGGTGCCATAAGTGGTCATAGCGGTGGCAACGCCATAATCGATGTCAGCGCGAAGCGTGTGCAACGGCACCCGGCCTTCGCGATACCATTCGACGCGGGCGATTTCCGCGCCGCCCAACCGGCCGCCGCAGGTGATGCGGATGCCGAGCGCGCCAAGACGCATCGCGGTCTGCACCGCGCGCTTCATCACGCGGCGGAACGCGACGCGGCGTTCCAACTGCTGGGCGATATTCTCGGCCACCAGCTTGGCGTCGATTTCCGGCTTGCGGATTTCGACGATGTTGAGGTGCACCTCATCGGCGGTGTATTTCTGGACGTCGCTTTTCAGCTTCTCGATATCGGCGCCCTTCTTGCCGATCACCACGCCGGGACGGGCCGAATGGATCGTCACGCGGCACTTCTTGTGCGGGCGTTCGATCACGATACGGCTGACGCCAGCGGCCTTGAGCTTGTCGCTCAAATACTCGCGGATCTTGATGTCTTCCTGCAGGAGCTTTCCATACTCCCTCTTGCCCGCGTACCAGCGCGAGTCCCAGGTCCGGTTGATGCCCAGACGCAGGCCGATCGGATTGACCTTCTGACCCATTATGCTTTCTCCTTGGCCGCGCCGCGCGCGGCGGGCTTCTTGCCGGACTTTTTCGCGGCCGGCTTTTTCGCGGCGCTCTTGCCCGCGGACTTTTTAGCCGACGATTGGGCTTCCGCTTCCGGCTTGGCGTCTTTCTTTTCAGCTTCGCGCATTTCCTCGACCACGATGGTGATCTGGCTGAAGAACTTCTCGACGCCGCCGGAATTGCCGCGGGCGCGGGCGTGGAAGCGCTTCATTACGAGATTCTTGCCGACTGATGCCTGGCTGACGACCAGATCATCGACATCGAGATCGTGATTGTTTTCGGCATTGGCGACCGCGGACTGCAGCACCTTCTTCACATCGCGGGCGATGCGCTTGGGCGAAAAAGTGAGTTCGTTGAGGGCACGTTCGACCTTCTTGCCGCGAATCTGCTGCGCCACCAGATTAAGCTTGCGCGGCGAGACACGGATGTTGCGCCCGATCGCCATCGCCTGATGGTCGGCCAAGACGCGCGCGCGGGATTCCTTACCCATCAGGCCCTCTTCGCTTTCTTGTCGCCGGCGCCGGCCGAGTGGCCATGGAAGGTGCGGGTGGGCGAGAACTCGCCCAGCTTGTGGCCGACCATGTCTTCGTTGATCAGCACCGGGATGTGCTTGTGGCCGTTATAGACACCAAAGGTGATGCCGACGAACTGCGGCAGGATGGTGGAGCGGCGCGACCAGGTCTTGATCACATCCTTGCGGCCGGACGAGCGCGCGGCTTCCGCTTTCTTGAGCAGATAACCGTCGACGAACGGACCTTTCCAGCTTGAGCGTGTCATGCGTTACCCTTGTGCCTTGCCTTTGCGCGTCCGCACGATGAACTTCGTGGTCCGCTTGTTGGTGCGTGTCTTGGCGCCCTTGGTCGGTTTGCCCCAAGGCGTAACCGGATGACGGCCGCCCTTGGTGCGGCCTTCGCCGCCGCCATGGGGATGGTCGATCGGGTTCATCGCCGTGCCGCGAACGGACGGGCGCTTGCCCTTCCAGACATTGCGGCCGGCCTTGCCGATGACTTCGTTCATGTGATCGGGATTGGAAACCGCGCCCACCGTCGCCATGCAGGTGAGCGGAATTTTCCGCACCTCCGATGAATTCAGGCGCATCAGCGCATAACCGGCATCGCGGCCCAGATACTGGGCATAGGTACCGGCGGACCGCGCCACCTGGCCACCCTTGCCCGGCTTCATCTCGATATTGTGGACGATGGTGCCAACCGGCAGCGCCGCCAGCGGCATGGCATTGCCGATCTTCACGTCGACGCGCTCGCCCGACACCACGCTGTCGCCGACCGCCAGGCGCTGCGGCGCCAAAATATAGGCCTGCTCGCCATCCTTATACTTGATCAGCGCGATGAAGGAGGTGCGGTTGGGGTCATATTCCAGACGCTCAACCACGGCCGGCTGATCGAACTTGCGGCGTTTGAAGTCGATGACGCGATAGCGCTGCTTGTGACCGCCGCCCTGCCAGCGCACCACGATGCGGCCGGTATTGTTGCGGCCACCCTTGGAATGCTTGCCTTCGGTCAATGCCTTGACCGGACCGCCCTTGTGCAGGCCGGACTTGTCCACCAGCACCAGCTGACGCTGGCCGGGGGTCGTGGGTTTGTATTGTTTCAGAGCCATGGTTTAGAGACCCGTCGTGATGTCGATCTGGTGGCCCTCTTCCAGGGTCACGATCGCTTTCTTGAAATCGCTGCGCGTGTAGCGCTTGCCGCGGGCGAACTTGCGCTTGCCCTTCACGACAACCGTATTCACCGCCTTGACCTTGACCTTGAAGAGGTCGGCAACCGCTTTGGCGATAGCAGGCTTGGTGGCGTCCAGGGTGACGCGGAACACGACCTGGTTCGCTTCGGTCAGGCGCGTCGCCTTTTCCGTGATCACCGGCGAGAGAATGACGTCGTAATTGATGCTCATGCCAGGCGCGCCTCGATCGCTTTGATGGCGGCGGTGGTCAGGACCAGCTTGCCGCTTCTCATGATGTCATAGACATTGATGCCGGCGACCGGCAGCAGCGCGATATCGGCCAGGTTGCGGGCCGACATCTGAAAGTTCTTGTCGAACTCGCCATCGATCACCAGCGCGCGGCCAACGCCCATCTTGCCGAACTGTTTGGCCAAAGTGCCGGTCTTGATGTCCTTGCTCTTGGCTTCGTCGAGCACGACCAGCGCACCCTCTTTCGCCTTGGACGACAGCGCGTGACGCAGACCTAGCGCCTTCACCTTCTTGGGCAGGTCGAACTCATGGCTGTGCGCCACCGGGCCCATCGCCTTGGCGCCGCCCACGAATAACGGCGCGGAGCGCGCGCCGTGGCGGGCCTGGCCGGTGCCCTTCTGCTTGTACATCTTCTTCTTGGTGCGATTGACCTCGGCGCGGGTCAGCACCTTGTGCTGGCCGGAGCGGCGCTTGGCCAACTGCCACACCACCACGCGCTGGATCAGGTCGGCGCGCGGCTCCAGGCCGAAGATGGCGTCGGACAGTTCGACGTCACCAGCCGACTTGTTGTCGAGATTGAGGATTTTGGTTTTCACGGATCAGCCCTCGCTCTTCGGCGCTTCGACGGAAGCAGCCTTTTCGCGCTTCTTGACGGAAGCGGGCATTGGCAGATTCTTGTGCGGCTTCTTGACGGCGTCGCGCACCATCACCCAACCGCCCTTGGAGCCCGGCACCGCGCCACGCACCATGATCAAGCCACGCTCGATATCGACCTTGGCCACTTCCAGATTCTGAGTGGTGATATTGTCGACGCCGTAATGGCCGTGCATCTTCTTATTCTTGAAGGTCTTGCCTGGATCCTGACGACCGCCGGTGCCGCCCAGCGAGCGATGGCTGATCGAAACGCCGTGCGATGCTTCAAGACCGCGGAAATTCCAGCGCTTCATCGCGCCAGTGAATCCACGGCCGATGGTGACGCCCGTGACATCCACTTTCTGGCCCGGCACGAAGTGATCGGCCAGAAGCTGATCACCGACCTCGAGCTGATTGCTGGCATCGACCCGGAATTCCGCG
Organism: uncultured Alphaproteobacteria bacterium; assembly: GCA_903897605.1. Lineage (GTDB taxonomy): Bacteria > Pseudomonadota > Alphaproteobacteria > Micropepsales > Micropepsaceae > Rhizomicrobium. Next base: position 1,521 of record CAIUCH010000045.1, on the reverse strand, counting down.
ACCTTGCGGCGCGGCTCAAGCTCGGCCTTGGCGAATTGACCGCGCGTTGCTTTGGCGGTGTTCTTGGCCTTGGCAAAACCGGAGCCGAGTTGAACAGCGGTATAGCCATCCTTCTCAGCCGTGCGGGTGGCCACGACGGCGCAGCCGTCGAGCTTCAATACGGTAACCGGGACATGGGTGCCGTCTGCCAAAAACAGACGGGTCATTCCGATCTTCTGCGTGATGACGCCTGTGCGCACCTGACGCTCCTTACAACTTGATCTCGACGTCCACGCCCGCCGCCAGGTCGAGCTTCATCAGCGCGTCCACGGTTTGGGGAGTGGGGTCGATAATGTCGAGCAGACGCTTATGCGTCCGGATTTCGAACTGCTCACGGCTCTTCTTGTCGACATGGGCGGAACGATTGACCGTGAAGCGCTCGATGCCGGTGGGGAGCGGGATGGGACCCCGCACCTGGGCACCGGTACGCTTGGCGGTGTTGACGATCTCGCGCGTCGAATTGTCGAGAATCCGGTGGTCGAAGGCTTTCAGCCTGATGCGAATATTTTGATTTTGCATTTGTGTCGTCCTTCGAACCGGTCCGCTTGCTTACTTAATAATTTTTGCGACGACGCCTGCGCCGACGGTACGGCCGCCTTCACGGATGGCGAAGCGTAGCTTCTCTTCCATCGCGATCGGGACGATCAGCTCGACTTCGCAGGAGACATTGTCGCCCGGCATGACCATTTCCGTACCCGCCGGCAACTTGACGATGCCCGTCACGTCGGTGGTGCGGAAATAGAATTGCGGACGATAATTGGTGAAGAACGGCGTGTGACGGCCACCTTCATCCTTGGTCAGGATGTAGGCTTCCGCCGTGAAGTTGGTGTGCGGCAACACGCTGCCCGGCTTGGCCAGAACCTGGCCGCGCTCAATGCCTTCGCGTTCAATGCCGCGCAGCAGCGCGCCGATATTGTCGCCAGCCTGGCCCTGGTCCAGAAGCTTGCGGAACATTTCCACGCCCGTGACCGTGGTCGAGGAGGTCGGCTTGATGCCGATGATCTCAACCGTCTCGCCAACCTTCACAATGCCGCGTTCAACACGGCCGGTGACAACCGTGCCACGGCCCGAGATCGAGAACACGTCTTCGATCGGCATCAGGAAGGGCTGGTCAATGGGGCGTTCCGGCTGCGGAATGTAGCTGTCCACCGCTTCCATCAGCTTCAGGATCGCGTCATGGCCCAGTTCAGGGCTCTTGTTCTCAAGCGCCATCAGCGCCGAACCGCGAATGATCGGGATGTCGTCGCCCGGGAACTGGTAGCTGGTGAGCAGCTCGCGCACTTCCATTTCGACCAGATCCAGAAGCTCCGGATCATCGACCATGTCGCACTTGTTCATGAACACCACCAAGGCCGGCACGCCGACCTGGCGGGCCAGAAGAATGTGTTCGCGGGTCTGGGGCATCGGGCCGTCGGACGCCGAGACCACCAGGATGCCGCCGTCCATCTGGGCGGCGCCGGTGATCATGTTCTTCACATAGTC
>CAIUCH010000044.1 GCA_903897605.1 uncultured Alphaproteobacteria bacterium | reverse complement strand
GTTCGGCGGTCATCTTCTCGGCATTGGTGATGAAATAGGGCGAGATATAGCCGCGGTCGAACTGCATGCCTTCGACCACATCCAGCTCGGTCGCCAGGCTCTTGGCTTCCTCGACGGTGATGACGCCTTCATTGCCGACCTTCGACATGGCCTTGGCGATCATGTCGCCTATTTCCTTGTCGCCATTGGCGGAGATGGTGCCGACCTGGCCGATCTCTTCGTTCGACTTCACCTTCTTGGAGCGCTTCTTGAGATCGGCGACGACGGCTTCGACCGCCTTCTCGATGCCGCGCTTCAGGTCCATCGGGTTCATGCCGGCGGCAACCGATTTGGAGCCTTCGCGCACGATGGCGCGCGCCAGCACGGTGGCGGTGGTGGTGCCGTCGCCGGCGGCATCATTGGTCTTGGAGGCGACTTCGCGCACCATCTGGGCGCCCATATTTTCGAACTTGTCGGCGAGCTCGATTTCCTTGGCCACCGCCACGCCGTCCTTGGTCGTGCGCGGGGCGCCATAGCTCTTGTCGATCACGACATTGCGGCCTTTGGGACCCAAGGTCACCTGCACCGCGTCGGCCAGAATGTCGACGCCACGCAGAAGCTTTTCGCGGGCTTCGGCGCCGAATTTCACATCTTTGGCTGCCATACTTCTATTCTCCTGAATTCTGTTTGTGGGATTGGGTTGCGAGGGCGGTTATTTCTTCGCCTTGCGGCCCTCGATAACGCCCATGACGTCGCTCTCCTTCATGATCAGGAGTTCCTCGCCATCGATCTTCACTTCGGTGCCCGACCATTTGCCGAACAGAACCGAGTCGCCCGGCTTCACTTCCAAGGGGGTGCGTTTGCCGGTCTTTTCATCAATCGCGCCGGGGCCGACCGAGATGATCTCGCCTTCTTGCGGCTTTTCCTGAGCGGTCTCGGGGATGATGATGCCGCCAGCGGTCTTGGTGTCTTCCTTGATGCGGCGGACGACCACACGGTCGCCAAGGGGACGGAACTTCATGCGTACCTCTCCTAAATAGTTGATTTTACTAAGACAAATACTTCGTGGCAGCACTCATCGGATGAGAGTGCCAAACCACAGCGGGTATTTAGGAGCAGGCCGGAGGAAGGTCAAGGTATGGGAGGGGCAAGCACGGGCTTTATTCCCCCACATGGCGAAGCCGTTGCCGAGGGGGGTCGGTAGCGCCAGCATACCGAACGGCGGCTAGCGGGCGTGCCCGCGTGGCAGACAGATGGGGGCACAAGTGTGAATTGTGGCGGTTTCGAGGTTTTTTCATCCGGCGTGCAAACGCACCAATGCTGAAATCGTTGTTCATGTGAGGTTCAGCCGCGCCGCATCAGGATCGCGTCAGACATTGAGCAAGGAGACTCGAGATGAACAAATTCGCGAAGGTGGCCTTGGGTGCGGTGATGATGGCGGGCGCCGCCACCGCGATTGCCGCGTCGCCGGCGGATGCGCGGGTGGTTGTCGGCGTCGGCATTGGCGGCCCCGGCTATTATGGCGGCTATTATGGTGGCCCGGACTATTATGGTCCGTCCTACAGCTGCGATCCTTATAGCCGCTGGTATGATCCCTATCGCTGCAACTACTACGCGCCGGCTTACTATGGCGGCTATTATGGCGGTCCCAGCATCGGCTTCGGGTTCGGCAGCGGCTGGCGCGGCGGCTTCCGCGACGGCGGCAGTTTCCGTGGCGGTGGTGGATTCCGCGACGGCGGCGGTTTCCATGGCGGTGGCGGATTCCACGGCGGTGGTGGTTTCCACGGCGGTGGCGGGTCCCAGGGCGGCGGTGGCGGCGGTGGCGGACATCACCGCTGATATCTGAATTGACTTTCAAAACGGCTCCGGCAATTCGGGGCCGTTTTCTTTTTTGCCCCAATCAGAAATTCCAAGAACACAATCCCGCCCTGTTCGGTTCACCCGGCGTTCAACCGTGCAAGTTCACCGTCACACCAAGCGCGATCTTGCGCGAACCGGTGGAGCGAGTGATGAGAACTTCCTGGAAAGCGGTTTTAACCGCGTTGCTGGTGGTGGGAGGCGCCACCACGATGTCGGCATGCGCCAATGCCCAGACCTATGGTTACGGCAATGGCGGCTATGACAATGGCAACAATTATGGCGACCCCAACGCTTATGGTCCGCCGAACGCCTATGGACCCGATGACAGCTATAATTACGGCCCCGAGCCGGACAATGGCATCGGCTTTTCCTATGACAGCGGTGGCTATTGCGACGAATTCGGCTGCCCGGACGATTACTGGGACATGCCGGTCTATTACGGTCCCGTGTTCTATGGCGACGAATGGTATGACGGCCCGGTCTATTACCGCGACTGGTATGGCCGGCGGCAATATTGGATTCATGGCGGCTGGCGCTCCGACGAATGGCGTGGTTCGCGTCCCGGCTGGTGGCATGAAGGCCGCTATGGCCCGGCACTGGGCCTGAATTTCTACAGCAGTCACGGTTTCCGCGGCGGTTCGGACGCAGGCCGTGGTGTCGACAATCGCCGCTTCGACAACCGCACTTTCGATAATCGCAGCTTTGAAAATCGCCGTTTCGACAATCAGGGTCTCGGCAATCGGAATTTCGAAAATCGAAACTTCGGAAACCGCGCCCTGGAGAATCGTAACTTCGATAATCGGAGCTTGGAAAATCAGACCTTCGACAATCATCGTTCCGACGACCACAATTTTGACGGACGCCGCTTCGATAATAACCGTCAGAATTTCAATCGCCCGAACTTTGATCGCCAGAATGGCGGGGCCCGCGACTTGGGTCAGCGCAATTTCGGCCAGCGTGACTTCCGCAACAATGTGGCGCCTCAGCAGCAGGCACCGCAAATCCGCCAGGCGCCACAGCCGCAGCAAGCGCCACAGCAGGGCGGCCAGCATGACGGACATGGCGGCGGCGATCACGACCATCATCGCGACCGTTAGGTTCTGATTATCAGCGATTCTCGAACCCCGGCAGCGATGCCGGGGTTCCTTTTTGCAACCATTTCCTAACCATCCGTGGCCAGAAAGGCGGGGAAATTCCCGGTTAACAAATTGGAAACGGTCCCGCGCCCAGACTCCCGGAGAATTCCGTCTGGAGTGGGCCATGACCCGGTTCCTGATTATGCTGACCTGCCTTTTCGCCAGTGCCACCTTGGGCACGGCGCTGGCTTTGTTTACCGGCTGGCCGCTGGGCATCGTTTCCGGCGCACTCGCCTTTCTTTTTACCCAGCAAATGTCCGCATCCTTTGTCCGGCGCCATGACAAGCATGCCACGGCGCGCGAGATCGCGGCCCTCAGGCGCATGAGTCTGGAATTCGAGCAGTCCCTCAATGCCAGCCGCCACCGGATGGACGATATCGCCACGCAACTCGAAGTGCGGACGGATGCACAGAGCAAGAAAATCGTTTCCGAACTCAAGGTGCTGGAAAGCCTGATGCGCGAATTCGCCGGTCGCGTTTCCAAAAGCGCGCGCGCCGTCCAGGATCAAATTGGTCCTGAACAGACGATGCAGACCGGCCGCCGCCAGGGCAGCGCGAATGCCTATCTCGCCACCATGGGCGAAAGCGATCTTCTGGAAACCATCCGCGCCAGCCTGGAAGAAAACCGCGTCGATCTTTATCTGCAGCCCATCGTCAGCCTGCCACAGCGCAAGCTGCGCTATTACGAGGCTCTGTCGCGGCTGCGTGCCGAGGACGGCTCGGTGATCATGCCGGCGCAATATATCAAGGTCGCCGCGCCCGCCGGACTGATGAGCGTGGTGGACAATCTTTTGCTGTTCCGCTGCGTCCAGATCGTGCGCCGGCTCACCCAGAAGAGCCGCGAGATCGGCGTTTTCTGCAACATCTCCGGCGACACATTGGCCGATGCGGAATTCTTCCCGCAATTCCTAGATTATATGCAGGCCAACCGCGATCTCGCCAGCCAGATCATTTTTGAATTCTCGCAGGAAGCTGTCCTGAAGGCGGGCGCGGCGGGAGAAATGAATCTCGCCCATCTGGCGGGGCTGGGCTTCGCGCTTTCCATGGATCATGTCGAGACCCTGGCGCTGGATTTCGTCAAGCTGAAATCGATGGGCTTCCGCCACCTCAAGGTCCGCGCCGACATCATAACCTTGGGCATGAATGGGGCGGGCGCCGCCGTCGCCGCCGAGGACTTTAAGAAGTTGCTGTCGCGTCACGGCCTCAATCTCATCGCCGAACGGGTCGAGGATGAAAAGACCGTGGTCCAACTTCTCGACTACACCGTCGACTATGCCCAGGGCTTCCTGTTCGGCGAACCACGCGCGGTGCGCGAGGATGCGACCCGGGCCCCTGGCGAAGCGGCCCCCGTGGTTCAGTTCCGCAAGGCTGGGTAAGCGTTCGGCGCGCAAGGCGTGCGAGCATGTCCGGTGGACATGCAGTAAAAAGCGATCGTTGCGAGCCTGGGCAAGAGGCCGGTTGACGATGCCGCCTTGTCATGCGATCCGGAGCCGATGTCCCGCCTGATTTCCGGTCTATCCGAAATCGCATCCGACCATGACGCACTGATCTGCGACATCTGGGGCGTGGTGCATAATGGCAACGCGCCTTTTTTGGCGGCGGCGGACGCACTTCGGCGGTTTCGCGGCGCACATGGCCCGGTGGTGCTGCTGTCGAACGCCCCGCGCTTGCCCGGGTCGGTGGAAGAGCAGTTCCGACGGATCGGCGTCGCCACCGACTTCTATGACGCCATTGTCACGTCCGGCGGCGCGGCGCGCGACGATCTTGCCGTCCGCGGCATCCGCAATGCCCCCCTCTCACTCTATTATATCGGACCAGACCAGGACACCGGCCTGCTGGACGGACTTGCCATCACCCGGACCGGCATCGACCTGGCCGATGTGGCGCTTTGCGTCGGGCTGGTCGACGACCTCACCGAAACACCGGACGATTATTCCGATATACTGGCGGCGATGCGGGCCAAGAACCTCACCATGCTGTGCGCCAATCCCGATCTCAAAGTCTATCGCGGCGCGCAATTGTGCTGGTGCGCGGGAGGGTTGGCGCAGGCCTACGAAATTATCGGCGGTCCCGTCACCTATTACGGCAAGCCCTATCCTGCGGTTTATGACGCCGCGCTGAAGGCGGCGGGCCAGCCAAAAAAGGCCTTGGCGATCGGCGATGCCTTGATCACGGATCTGAAGGGCGCCCAAGGCGTCGGCCTTGATGCCCTTTTCATTGCTGACGGTCTGCATGGCGAGGAGATTGAGCCCTATACCGCCCAACATCTGGGCGAAATGTTCGCCGCCGCGAATGTCACCGCCAAGGCGACGATGCGGGCTCTCAAATGGTGAGCGTCTATTACGAAGATATGCAGATCGGTCTGTCCGCCAGCATAGAAAGGACCGTCACCGAAAGCGACATCCAGGCGTTCGGCGAAGCCACGGGGGATTTCAATCCACTGCATTTCGACGATGCCTATGCCCGCAAAACCATATTTCGCGGCCGCGTCGCGCATGGCGCGCTTTGCATCGGCTTCATCTCGGCGGTCGTCGGCATGAAATTGCCGGGGGAGGGGACGATCTTTCTGTCCGCCCGCACCGATTTCAAGGCGCCGGTGAGAATTGGCGATCATGTCGTGACCGTCTGTACTGTCCGGGAAATCCGCGAGCGCCGCGAGGTCGTACTGGACTGTATATGCACGGTGGGCGAAAAAATCGTGGTGACGGGCGAAGCGGCGGTGCTCGCTCCAAAACGGCCAAAAAGCTGAAGATGCGCATCTTCCGCCATTTCGAAGATGTGCCGGCGATATATCAGGGTGCGGTTGTCGCCATTGGCAATTTTGACGGTGTTCATCGCGGCCACCAGGCCCTGATCGCGCAAGCCCGCGCCCTGGCCGACGAACGCAAGAGCGCGTTGGCAGTCCTGGCTTTCGAGCCGCATCCGGCGGAATTCTTTCGTCCCCGGCCGGACTCGATCCGGTTGACGCCCTTGCGCACCAAGGCCCGTCTGTTGGCCGAGCTGGGTGTGGACGCGATGTTCGCGCTCACTTTCGACGAAAGCATGGCCAAGCGCAGCGCCCCCGGCTTCGTCTGCGATGTGCTGATCAAGGGTCTTGGACTTTCCGGCGCGGTGATCGGCCCCGATTTCGAGTTCGGCCAGGGCCGCGGCGGCAACGCCGCCACGCTGGCCTATATGGGTGAGATGGAAGGCTTCTCGGTCACCTGTTTCGACATGGTGACGGCGGCCAGGATCGCGGGTGACACGGCGCTGGAGAAAATTTCTTCCACCCGTATCCGCGACAGTTTGAAAGCGGCGATGCCGGAAGAAGCGGCACGGCTGCTGGGACGCTGGTGGGCGGTGGAAGCACGCGTCGAGCATGGCGATGCGCGGGGCCGCCAGATGGGTTTTCCCACCGCGAACATGCATCTGGGACACTGCCTGGCCCCGGCGTTCGGCGTCTATGCCGTGCGTGTCACCATCCTGGAGAATGAAAAGCCGGTGGGCCGCCATGACGGCGTCGCCAATTTCGGCATCCGGCCGATGTACCAGATCGCAGTGCCGCTGATGGAAGCGCATCTGTTCGATTTCGATGGTGATCTCTATGGCAAGCACCTCTCGGTCGAGCTGATCGCCTATATCCGCCCGGAGGCGAAATTCGCCGGACTTGACGCCCTGATCGCCCAGATCGGCGCCGATGCGCAAAGGGCCCGGAAAATCCTCGCCCTGCCCCCCACCACCCCCGCGCTGGACGGCTTTCCGCCGCACTGTTAGAAGCGCCGGATCATGTCCAATCCCCCCAAAAGCGAGGCCCCGGCGCAGGACTATCGCGCCAGCCTATTTCTGCCCGCCACCGATTTTCCCATGAAGGCGGGCCTGCCGGAGGCCGAGCCCAAATGGCTGGCGCGTTGGGCTGAGATCGACCTCTACGGCAAGATGCGCGACCGCGCCCGGGGCCGGCCGCTTTTTGTGCTGCATGACGGGCCGATCTACGCCAATGGCGACATTCATTCCGGCACCGGCCTGAATCACATTCTCAAGGACTTTGTGGTGCGCAGCCAGGGCATGCTGGGCAAGGACGCGCCCTATGTGCCGGGCTGGGACTGCCATGGGCTTCCCATCGAATGGAAGGTGGAGGAGCAATATCGCGCTGAGGGCAAGACCAAGGACGAGGTGCCAACCGATGTGCTGCGCCGCGATTGCCGCGTCTTCGCCAGCCACTGGCTGAACATCCAGCGCGAACAGATCAAGCGGTTGGGCCAGATCGGCGATTTCGAGCGGCCCTATACGACGATGAATTTCCGCGCCGAGGCAGTGATCGCGCGCGAAGCGATGAAGTTCGTGGAGAACGGTCTGCTCTATCGCGGCTTTCGCCCGGTGATGTGGTCGCCGGTCGAGAAGACGGCGCTGGCCGATGCCGAGGTCGAGTATCACGAGAAATCCTCGCCCGCGATTTATGTGAAATTTCCGATCACCAAAGGCAGCCTTGAGGGTAGCTTCGTGGTGATCTGGACCACCACGCCCTGGACCATTCCCGGCAATCGCGCCATCGCTTTCTCGCCGGAAATTTCCTACGGCCTCTATCAGATCGCCGATGCTGCCGATGGTTCGCTGGCGCGGGCCGGCGAGCAGATCCTGCTGGCCGACCTTCTGGCCGAGGATGTGGCGAAGCAGGCCAAGATGATGCTGAGCCGCGTGCGCACGGTGGAGCAAGCCGAGCTCGCGCAGACAGTCTGCGCCCATCCGTTCCGCAGCCTGGGGTATGATTTCGAAGTTCCGCTGCTGGCCGGCAGCCATGTCACCGCCGATACCGGCACCGGTTTCGTTCATACCGCGCCAGGACATGGCGAGGACGATTTCGAGTTGATGACATCAACCTTTTCCGGTTATGCGGGGAATAATCCCGACGCCTTCAGCCTGGTCGAACCCGATGGCTCTTATGGCCCCCAGGTACCGTATTTCGCGGGCAAGAAGATTCTCACGCCCGAAGGCAAGGACGGCGACGCCAATGGCGCGGTGATCAAGGCCTTGATCGAGAAGGGCAAGCTTCTGGCCAAGGGCACGCTTCGCCATTCCTATCCGCACAGTTGGCGTTCCAAGGCGCCGGTGATCTTCCGCGCCACGCCGCAATGGTTCGTCGCAATCGACAAGAAGATGCCGGGCTTCGGTGGCAAGAGCTTGCGCGAGATGGCGATGGCCGCGATCGCGCAGACCAAATGGTATCCGCCGCGCGGACAGAACCGCATCGGCGCGATGGTGGAAGGCCGCCCTGACTGGGTGCTGTCGCGTCAGCGCGCATGGGGCGTGCCGCTGGCGATCTTCGTGGACAAGAAATCGGGCGAGGTGTTGAACGATCCTGCTATATTCCAGCGGATCGAGGAGGCCTTCACGGCCGAAGGCGCCGATGCCTGGTTCACCTCCAAGCCGGAACGTTTTCTGGGCGAGGGCCGCGATCCAGCCGACTATGAGCAAGTGAAGGACATTCTCGATGTCTGGTTCGATTCCGGCTCGAGCTATGTCTTCACGGTGGAAAATCCGATCGATCCGCATTGGCCGAAATCGGCGCAGGCCGATCTCTATCTGGAAGGCTCGGATCAGCATCGCGGCTGGTTCCAATCCGCGTTGCTGGAATCAGTGGGCACACGTGGGCACGCGCCCTATAAGGGCGTGCTCACGCACGGTTTTGTGCTCGACGACAGCGGCCGCAAAATGTCCAAATCGCTGGGCAACACCTTGGCGCCGCAAGTGATCGCGGAAAAGAACGGCGCCGATATCCTGCGCCTGTGGGCGGCCTCGTCGGATTTCACCGAGGATCTGCGCATCGGCCAGGATATTCTGAAGGCCAATGTCGAAGCCTATCGCCGGTTGCGCAATACGATCCGCTTCCTGCTTGCCAATCTGGCGGGCTTTGACGAAAAAGAGCGCGTCGGCATCGAGGCGATGCCGGAGCTGGAGCGCTTCATGCTGGCCAGGCTGGCGGAACTCGATGTCCAGGTTCGCCAAGGTTATGGCGCGTTCGACTTTAACAATGTCACCGCCACCTTGTTCAATTTCCTGACCAACGAGCTCTCGGCTTTCTATTTCGATATCCGCAAGGACGTCCTTTATTGCGACGCCGCCAGCGCCAAGCGCCGGCGCGCCACCCGCACGGTGATGGACGAAATCTTCCGCCGCATCGTCACCTGGTTTGCGCCCATTCTCTGTTTCACCATGGAAGAGTCCTGGCTGTCGCGTTATCCGCAAGCCGAAAGCGTGCATCTGGAAACTTTCTTCGCGGTTCCGCCGAAATGGGCCAATCCGAAGTTGATCGAGAAATGGAAGCGGATCCGCGAACTGCGCCGTGTCGTCACCGGTGCGCTGGAATTGGAACGCGCCGCCAAGACCATCGGTTCCAGTCTTGAGGCCGCGCCGACACTTTATGTCGCGGACAAGGCCGATGCCGAACTTCTTCGCTCGATCCCGTTTGACGAAGTTGCGATCACATCCGGCGTCACCATCATCGCCGCCGATTCGCCGCCCGGTGCCTTTACCTTGACCGACGTCAAAGGCGCGGCGGTCATTGCCAATTTGTCGCCGGGGAAGAAATGCCAGCGCTGCTGGCGGGTGCTGACCGAGGTTGGCACGCATCACGATCATCCCGATCTTTGCGACCGTTGTGAATCCGCTATCGCCGAAGCTGGTCCGATCCAAAAGAGTCCGGCATGACCGGGCCCCGCCCGCGGGAATGGGGCCTGGTCGCGGCGGCGGCGGCGCTTTTCGCCGACCAGGTTTCCAAATTCGGCCTGCTTTATGGCGCGGGCTTTCTCCATATGGCGCCCGGACAGTCGATTCCGGTCTTGCCGTTTTTTAATCTGGTGATGGTGTGGAACCCTGGGGTGTCCTACGGCCTGTTTCCGGCCTCCAGCATCTGGGGTACCGCGCTCCTGGTGTTGGTATCCTTGGGGGCGGTGGCGGGACTTGGTTACTGGCTTTGGGGCATGACCAGCCTTTCCCTGGGAATCGGGGTGGGTCTGGTGATCGGCGGGGCGCTGGGAAACCTCATCGACCGGCTGGTATATGGCCGGGTGGCCGACTTTTTCCACTTTTACGGATTCGGCTATGACTGGTATGTCTTTAACATCGCCGACATCGCCATCACCTTTGGCGCGGTCGCGATCATCTATGAAGTGCTCAAGCCCCAACCGGAAGCCTGAGCGATTGGAGTAGGCCGATGCGTAGCCAGCTTGTTCTTCGTTTCGCAGTCCTGGGTGTCGCGCTTGCGGCGCTGTCGGCCTGCGACAGTCTTCGCCAGGAAGCCGGCCTCACCAAACAGTCGCCGGACGAGTTCGCGGTCACCACCAAGGCGCCCCTGATCATTCCGCCCGATTTCAATCTGCGCCCGCCATCACCGGGCGCGGCGCCGCTCAATCAGACCGACCCCACTTCGGCGGCGGAAGTGGCAATGTTCAGCTCCACCGATCCGGCGACAGCGGCGGCCCAGATCCAAGGCAATTATTCGCCAAGCGAGAAGATGCTGCTGGCCAATGCCGGCGTGCAGAGCGCCGACCCCTCGGTCCGCGCCCAGCTTCAGTCCGACGAGAGGAACATGCAGGGCGCCGATACCAGTTTCACGGACCGCATACTGGGCAGTCCCGCCAAGGCGGCGCCGTTACCCAAGGGCGCGGCCGCAACCGGCAAGAGCAGCGGCGGCTGGTTTGACTGGTTCTAGAACGATTCTGCTGGCGCTTCTGCTGACGGCGGCGGTCGCTGGACCGGCCGCGTCCGCGCCGCAATCCGCACCGGCGGCGCAAACTTTTCAATTCTCGCTGCCCAACGGCATGCAGGTTCTGGTGATCCCCGATCATCGGGCCCCGGTCGTCACGCAAATGCTGTGGTTCAAGGTCGGCGCGGTGGACGATCCGCCGGGCATCTCGGGCCTGGCGCATTTCTTCGAGCACATGATGTTTCGCGGCACCAAGCAGGTCCCCGGCGATCTCTATGCCCAGACCATCGCCAAGAATGGCGGCGAGGATAACGCTTTCACCACCCACGACTACACCGCCTTCTACGAACAGATCGCGGCCGACCGGCTGAAACTGGCGATGGATTTGGAGGCCGACCGCATGGTCAATCTCGATCTCTCCGACAGCAACGTCACCACCGAGCGCGATGTCGTGCTGGAAGAACGCCGCATGCGGGTGGAGAATAATCCGCAGGCATTGATGGGCGAACAAGTGGAAGCGGCGCTGCACATGTCGCATCCCTATGGCCGTCCGGTGCTGGGATGGCCGGAGGAAGTCCGCCGCATCGACAAAGTCTCGGCCCAGGATTTCTACAAGCATCATTACGCGCCCAACAACGCCACCTTGATCATTGCCGGCGACGTCATGCCGGATCAGATCCGCGTCATGGCGCAAGCCGAGTATGGCAAGGTCGCGGCGCGGCCATTGCAGCCCCGCTCGGAATTTTCCGAGCCGCCGCGGCTCACCGAGACCCGCATGACCTTGACGCGCCCCGACATCCAGGTGCCGCTGTTCCAGCGTTCCTATCGCGTCCCCTCCTATGCCCAGGCGGCGCCGGGCCAAGCGGAAAGTTTCGAGACCCTGGCGCAGGTGATGGGCGGCGATCAGACTGCCGCGCTCTACCGCGTGCTGGTGGAGGAAAAGAAACTCGCCACCGATGCAGGCGCTTCCTATGACGGCTATGCCCGCGATGCCGGCGAGTTCTCGGTCTATGCCGTGCCGCGGGCCGGCGTTTCGCTGGAGGCGCTGGAAAAAGCGGTCGATCAGGTGATGCAGGGATTTTCCAACGCCCAGGCCAAGGCTGCCGATCTGACACGGGCCAAGACCCAGCTGCTGGCATCGGTGATCTATCGCCGCGACAGCCAGTTCGCGATGGCATCGGCCTACGGCCAGGCGCTGATGATCGGGCTGACGGCGGATGACGTGAATGAATGGCCCGCCCGCATCCGCGCCGTGGACGCCGCGGGCATACAGAAAGCGTCCCAGCGTCTTTTCCGGCGCAACGCGGTCAGCGCCTATCTTTTGCCGGGAGCGGCAAAATGAGTTTGAAACTCTTCCTGTCGTTGGTTTTCTGCACTCTGGCGATCTCGCCGGCGTCCGCCGCCGACATCAATGCCATCGATCTCGGCAAGAATGCCGAAGTCTGGTTCAGCGAGGATCACACCGTGCCGATCGTCGCGATCTCCATCACCTTGCCGGCGGGCGCGGCCTATGATCCCGCCAATAAGGCGGGTTTGGCGTCCTTCACCGCGGCGCTGATCGATGAAGGCGCGGGCAACATGGATTCCCGCGCTTTCCAGGAAGCGCTGGCCGATCACGCCATCCAGCTTCGCGCCAGTGTCGAGCGCGACGATATGGTGATCTCGGTCGTCACTCTGACCGAAAACGCGCCGCTGGCGATGCATCTGCTGCAGTTGGCGCTGACCCATCCGCGCTTCGACGCCGAAGCGGTGACGCGGGTGCGCGCCCAGATGATCCAGGGCATCCAGGAAGGTCTCAGCCGTCCACCCACGGTGGCGCGGCGCGCTTTCGCCAGGGCCTTCTTCAATGGCCATCCCTACAGCCGTCCCAGCGATGGCGAAGTCGCGAGCCTGTCGGCGATCACCGTCGACGATCTGCGCGGGTTCGCCAAAAACCATTGGGTCAAGGGCGGTCTTCAGATCGCGGTCGCGGGCGACATCACCGCGGCAGCGGCGCAAAAACTTCTCGGCGACACGTTCCAGCCCGTCGCCAATGTCACGCCGCCGCCCTTGCCGGCGATCGGACGGCTGGGCAGTCCGGGTGTGCGTGTGCTGCAGATGCCGGTGCCGCAGCCCACCATCCTGTTCGGATTGCCGGGGATCATGCGCGCCGATCCCGATTTCATTCCCGGCTATGTCGCCAATTACATTCTGGGTGGTGGCGGATTTTCATCGCGGCTGACCGATGAAGTGCGGGTCAAGCGCGGCCTCACCTATGGCATCAACACCTCCCTCACCAGCTATCGCAAAGCCAGCGTGATGGTGGGCTCGGTCGCCACCCGCGCCGACGCCGTGCGCCAGACCATCCAAGTGGTGCACGACACCTTGGCGGATTTCGCCGCCAACGGCGCTACGCAGAGCGAGCTGGATGACGCCAAGACTTTTTTGACGGGTTCGTTCCCACTGGCCTTCGCTTCCAACGCCGGCATCGCCTCGCAGCTGGGAACCTTCCAGCGCCAGGGCCTGGATATCGGCTATGTCGCCCGGCGTAACGCCCTGATCGAGGCCGTGACCCTGGACGACGTGAAACGGGTGGCAAAACGCCTGTTCGATCCGGCGCGTCTCACGGTGGTGGTCGCCGGCACCCCGGTGGAAGGCAAGCCCGTGGCCCAGACCTCCAAGCCCGCCATCAATCCTGCGGCCAAGCCTGCTGCCCCCGCGCGACCCTGAACGGATCTGTTGATCGGGTGAGGGCGGGACCGTTTCCTTGCAACCCTTCTGCTAGAGTCGAATCCATGCCCGAATCGAAAAACCCTCCGCTCCGCGTCTCTCTCGATCTCGCGCTTTCCGGCAAAGGCGCCGTCCCACGGGCAGGGTATGACAAGGCCCTGGCGGCGGCGAATGATGCGCTGGGTTGGCTGCGCGGCCAGCGGGGGACATTGGAGCTTCTGGGCATTCCGTCCCGGACCGACGACTTGAAGGCGGCGGCGAAGCTGGCGGCCGGCATCAAGGGCATGAAGACCGTGGCGGTGCTGGGGATCGGCGGTTCGTCCTTGGGCGGCCAGGCGCTGACGGCGCTGCGTCGGGCTTCGATGCCCTGGGTGGAATTTCACGACAATCCCGATCCCTTTTCCTGGGCGGCGGCGCTGAAGCGGTTCGATCTCAAGAGAACCCATTTTATCGCCATCTCGAAATCCGGCGGCACCGCGGAAACCTTGATGCAGGTCCTGACCGCCACCGAGGCGCTGGAGAAGGTCGGCGTCAAGTCGCTGAAGAAACACTTCACCATCGTCACCGAACCGCACAAAAGTCCGCTGGCCGATTTCGCGGACAGTATCGGCGCGGCGCGTCTGGATCATCCCACCGGCGTCGGTGGACGCTATTCGGTTCTCACCGTGGTCGGCATTCTGCCCGCGATCCTGATGGGGATCGATGTGAAGAAATTGCGCGGCGGCGCGCAGGCCGTTCTGGAAGCGACCTTGGTGGCCAGGACGGCCGGCGACGCGCCGGCAGCGGTCGGTGCGGCGCTGCATCAGGCGCTGGCGGCGGAGGGCAAGCTCGCCACCACGATCCTGTGGCCATACGCCGACAAGCTGCAGGTGTTCGGCGGCTGGTGGCGGCAGCTCTGGGCGGAAAGCCTGGGCAAGGACGGCAAGGGTGCGACGCCGGTGTCGGTGCTGGGACCGGTGGATCAGCACAGCCAGCTGCAGCTGTTCCGCGATGGACCGGGCAATGCCTTATTCACGCTGGTCAGCATCGATACCAAAGGCAAGGGCCCGGCGGCGCCCCGCGCCCGCGCCAAGCAATTGGGCCTCGATTACCTGGCGGGCAAAAGACTCGGCGATCTGGTGGATGCGGAATTCCGCGCCACCGCGCAAACGCTTTTCAAGAATGGCCGGCCGGTGCGGCTAATCCATCTCTCAAAGGTCGATGAATTCGAGATGGGTGCGCTGATGATGCATTTCATGCTCGAGACCATCCTGATGGGCCGCTTGATGGGGGTTGACCCGTTCGACCAGCCCGGTGTGGAAGAGGGCAAAGTTTTGGCCCGGCAATATTTGAAGGAAGGCTGATGGTTCGGTCCGGCCCTTCGCTTCGCTTCGGGCGTTCGCGGCTCTCGCAGGTCCCCCGGACCTGCTCGCGCGCCGCCGCTCACCCCTTCGACCAGCCCGGCGTGGAAGAGGGCAAGATCCTGGCGCGGCAATATTTGAAAGAAGGTTAGCTTGGGTATCCGCCGGCTATCGGAGGGCACGGTCAATCGCATCGCCGCCGGCGAAGTGGTGGAGCGGCCCGCCGCGGCGGTGAAAGAGCTGATCGAAAACGCACTGGACGCCGGTGCGACCCGCATCGATATCGCCACCTCCAATGGCGGCGCCGATCTCATCCTGGTCGAGGATGACGGCAGCGGGATGGAGGCGGGCGATCTTCGCCTGGCGATCGAACGTCACGCCACCTCCAAGCTGCCCCAGCGCAATGGCGAGGATGATCTCTCCCATATCGAGACCCTGGGATTTCGCGGCGAAGCGCTGCCCTCGATCGGGGCGGTGGCGCGGCTGTCCATCGCCAGCCGTACCAAAACCGGACCGGCGAAAGAGATCGCCGTGGACGGTGGCGCGGTGAGCGGTCCTTCGCCGACCGCGTTTCGCGCGGCGGGTCAGCATGGCACGCGGGTGGATGTGCGCGAGCTTTTCTACGCCACGCCGGCGCGGCTGAAATTCCTCAAAAGCACCCGTTCGGAAGATCTTGCCACTTTGGACATCGTCAAACGCCTGGCGATGGCGCGGCCCGACGTCGCCTTTACCTTGACGGTGGATGGCCGCCGCGTTCTGGATCTGGAAGCGGGCCGCGACCTGTTGGAAAGCCGCTTGACCCGGCTCGCCCGCATCATGGGCCGCGATTTTCACGACAATGCCGCCAAGGTGGATGCTTCGCGCGAAGGCGTGGCGCTCTCCGGCTATGCCGGATTGCCGACCTACAATCGCGCCAACGCCCAGATGCAGTTCCTGTTCGTCAATGGCAGGCCGGTGCGCGACAAGCTCTTGATCGGCGCGGTGCGGGGCGCCTATGCCGACTTTCTGGCGCGCGACCGCCATCCGGCGCTGGCGCTGTTCCTGGAATGCGATCCGGCCTTCGTGGACGTCAATGTCCATCCCGCCAAAACGGAAGTGCGCTTTCGCGATGCCGGACTGGTACGGGGCCTGATCGTGGGGGCGCTGAAAATGACCCTGGCGCAGGCCGGCCACCGCGCTTCGACCACGGTGGCGGGCGCGGCGCTGGCGGCGTTTCACGATGCGGCGTACCAGCGCCAAGCTCCGCCGGGATATCAAGCGCCCGAATTCCGGCCAGGCTTCCGGTCGTCACCTTATCGGACGGGTCTGCACGAGCCGTCTTCGCTGTTTGTCGACGGCGCACCGGTTTCCGCAAAAGTGGAAGAGGTGTCCGCAACCGATTTGCCCAGCTCGCCACTCGGCGTCGCGCGCGCCCAGCTGCATGAAACCTATGTGGTGGCGCAGACCGCGGATGGCATCGTCATCGTCGACCAGCATGCCGCGCATGAGCGGCTGGTCTATGAGCGGATGAAGAAGGCGCTGGCGACGGGCGGCATCGCGCGCCAGCCGCTGCTGATCCCTGAAGTGGTGGAACTTGATCCTTCCGAGGTCAGCCGCGTCGCCGCCCGTGCCGGTGAATTGGCGGAGCTGGGTCTTGTTATCGAAGCTTTTGGGCCCGATGCCGTGATGGTGCGCGAAGTCCCCGCCATGCTGGGCAAGCTGGATGTGAAGGGATTGATGCGCGATCTCGCCGATGAGATCGCCGAGACCGGCAATGCCTTGTCGCTCAAAGAAAGGCTGGAAGAAGTTTCCGGCACTTTGGCCTGTCACATGAGCGTTCGCGCCGGCCGCCGCCTCAATGCCGAGGAAATGAACGCGCTGCTGCGCGAGATGGAAGCCACGCCGCATTCCGGCCAATGCAATCACGGCCGGCCGACTTATGTGGAGCTGAAGCTTGCCGATATCGAACGGTTATTCGGCCGGCGTTAAAAAGGCGATTTCGGCTGCGCCGTAATCACGCGTATCGAGACGCGTGAAATTCTCCGTCTCGAAATTTTCACCTTTTGCGGTTTCGACGATCAGCAATGCGGATTTCGCCAGCCAGCCACCCTCGCGCAAACTCTTGAGCGTGGGCGCGACCAGATTTTCCCCATAAGGCGGATCCATGAAGACCAGATCGAAAGGCCCGCCCGCGCCGGCGCCAAGCGGTCCCAGATCGGTGGCGTCGCGCCGCCAGATCTTGGTGACGCCGGTAAGGCCAAGCGCTTCGACATTCTCGCGCTGCAAGGCGCGGCTCTCCGCGGAATCATCCATCAGCAGGCAGAAACGCGCGCCGCGCGACAAGGCTTCGATGCCCAGCGCGCCGGTGCCGGCGAACAGATCGGCCACGGCGGCGTTTTCCAACGTAAAGCCGATGCCGAAATCGCGATGCTCCAGGATATTGAAAATCGCCTGACGGGTACGATCTGACGTAGGCCGCACGCGGGCATCGTCCGGCGCAACCAGCCGTCTTCCGCCCAATTTGCCGCCAGTAACCCTCATGCCGACGTAACCTTTTGCCTTCAACTAGCGAAGAATCGCCCAAACGGATATAGCTCACCGCCATGAAAAACCTCCTGATCTTTTTGGGCCTTTTGGCCGCCACGCCGGCTTTGGCGCAGGGCATCGACGAATTGCCCAAGGTGCACGCAAGGCTGGTGGCCGAAGACGCCAGCGTGCCGCCCGGCGGCAGCATCACCGTGGCGCTGGAAGAGAATATCCGCGACGGCTGGCACACCTATTGGGTCAATCCGGGCGATGCCGGCGCCGCCAGCGAGATCAAATGGACCTTGCCGAAGGGCTGGAGCGCGGGCGACATCCAATGGCCGACGCCCAAGCGCCTGCCGGTTGGGCCGCTGATGGATTACGGCTATGAGGGCAAGCTCTGGTTGCTGCAGAAACTCACCGTGCCCGCCGATGCGAAAGCCGGCGACACCGTCACCTTGAAAGCCGCGGTGGATTGGCTGGTGTGCAAAGACATTTGCGTGCCGGAAGACGCCACGCTGACGCTTCCCGTCAAGATCGGTCCCGCCGCGCCAGATGCCGGCGTGGCGAAGGATTTCGCCGCCGCGCGCAACCTGTTGCCCGTGGCGTCGCCCTGGAAATTGAATTACGCGCTGTCGAAAAATCTCGACATCTATGCCGCCGCGCCCGCGCTGGCGGCGGCGCATCCGGTGGAAGCCAGTTTCTTCCCCGATAAATCCGGCATCGTCAAAGGCAGCGCGCCGCAGAAGATGGCCTTCACCAAGGACGGCCTGGTGCTGCGCCTCGCCCCTGGCGACAAGGCCGCGTCGATGGGCGGTTCACTGACCGGTGTGCTGGTTCTGAAATCCTCCGACGGATCGATCCAGGCTTTGAATGTCGATGCGCCATCCGGCCCGGTGCCCGATGCCTTCGGTTCGCGAAGTGGAAGCGGCGCGACGACCGGCGATATCACCCTCTGGATCGCCATCCTGTCGGCGTTCCTGGGCGGGATCATTCTCAATGCGATGCCTTGCGTGCTGCCGATCCTGGCGATGAAGGCGCTGGCACTGGCCAGTCATAGCGGCCGCGAACATCATGAAGCGGCGCGCGAAGGCTTTGCCTATAGCGCCGGCGCGATTCTGAGTTTCCTGGCTTTCGGTCTGGTCATTGTTCTGCTGCGCCAGGGCGGCGCCACGGTGGGCTGGGGCTTCCAACTGCAAGAACCGATCGCCGTGGCGGGTTTCGCATTGCTGATTTTTGCCGTCGGTTTGAACCTGTCCGGCGTCTTCGAAGTGGGCTCGGTCACGGTGGGCGACAGTCTGGCGCAGCGCACCGGTCCCGTCGGCGCTTTCTTCACTGGTGTTCTGGCCGTCGCGGTGGCGGCGCCTTGCACCGCGCCGTTCATGGCGGCGGCGCTGGGTTTTGCCCTGACCCAAAGCGTGACCTCGGCGATGTTGATCTTCCTGGGTCTCGGCGTCGGCTTTGCGTCGCCGTTCCTGATCCTGGGTGTGTGGCCGCGCGCGCTGTCTTTCATGCCCAAGCCCGGCACCTGGATGCTGCGGCTGAAACAATTCCTGGCCTTCCCCATGTATGGCGCGGCCGCCTGGCTGGTCTGGGTGCTGGCGCAGGAGACCGGCGCCAACGGTGTCGCCTTCGTGCTGGCCGCGTTCGTGGCGCTGGCACTGGCCGCCTGGCTGTGGACGGTGACGCGCGATCTGTCGGTGCGCGGGCGCGGGCTGGGCATGGTCGCGGCGCTGCTGGTGTTGCTGGCCGGCTTTTACGGACTTTCCTTGCTGCACGCCGCCGCGGCGCAGCCTTCTGCCACCAGCGCCACCGCCAATGCACAAGCCTTTACGCCCGAACGCCTGGCCTCGCTGCGCGCCAGCGGCAAGCCGGTCTTCGTCGATGCCACCGCCGCCTGGTGCATCACCTGCCTGGTCAATGAGCAGGCGGTGCTGTCGCGCCCCGGCATCAAGTCGGCATTCGCCGATCGTCATGTTGAATATCTGATCGCGGACTGGACCAACCGCAATGCCGCGATCACCAAATTGCTGGACGAGAATGGCCGCTCCGGCGTGCCGCTCTATCTCTATTTCGCGCCCGGTGCCGACAAGCCGGTGATCCTGCCGCAGATCCTCACGGAGTCGGGCGTCCTGGAGGCAATGAAGAGCTAGTATTTGCTCGGCTCTTTGGCCGTTCCGTTCCTCACCTTTCGTTCCGCGCTGACCACTTCAGGTGCGTCGCCCGACGGCGATTCGCTTTCGCGTTCCACCGGCGCCCCAATAGTGTGATTGCCGCCGGAGAAGGATGGCGGATCGCTGGCGGGAAAAGAATCCTCCATCTGCCGGTCGATCTTTTCTTCCTTGCTGGTGGCGGGCTTGGCGGTGGAAAGATGCTCCGGGATTTTCGGAGCGGGGGTCGGATGTGCTGCCATGGCGATGCTCCTTGCGCTGGTTTTATGTGAACATGTGTGGAAACAGCCCCGCCAGTCCGACCAGGATCAAATAGATCGCGATCAGATAGTTGAGCAGCCGGGGCAGGATCAGGATCAGAATTCCGAACAGCAGCGCCACCAGGGGCTGCAACATAATGATATTCACATGCATGAACGGTCCTTTCGCAAATGGGGCATTCGCAATCCTCTAGGCAACGCGCGAACCGCGGTTCCGGTCGCAGCCGGCGGATATACATCGGAAAAATCGGCTTTTGGAGCTTTTGCGCTGCCGCAATGAAAAGCGTAAGAATCGACTGGACGGGGCCAGAATTTAGGGGGTTGAGATGTCTGCCGCGGGAAAGACGAAATCCATGATGGCGCAATCTCGGCGGGACTTTCTGAAAGTCAGCCTGGCCGCGGGCGGCGGAATGCTGTTGGCCTTTCCCTTCGGCCGGGCGATGGCGCAGACGCCGGCAAAATATGTCCTTCGGCCCGAAGCCTTTGTCCGGATCGATCCGGATGGGCATGTGACCCTGACCATCCCCCAGGAAGAGATGGGGCAGGGTGTCTACACCTCCTTGTCGCAGCTCCTGGCTGAGGAGTTGGACGTGGGGCTCGATCAGGTCACGCCGGTCCCGGCGCCGCCCAGCGACACGATCTATGGTTCTCCGATGGGCGGTGGACAAGGCACCGGCGGCTCAACCTCTATCCGCGCCTTCTACACGGCGCTGCGCCAGGTCGGCGCCAGCGCCCGCGCCATGCTGGTGCAGGCCGCGGCGGCGCAGTGGCATGTCGATGCGGCGTCGCTGCGCACCGAGAATGGCCAGGTGATCGACGACGTGCACAATCGCAAGCTCGGTTATGGCGCCTTGGCGGCGGCGGCGGCGAAGCTTCCCGCGCCGCAAAACCCTACCCTCAAGGCCGACAAGGATTTCAAGCTGATCGGCAAGTCGGTCAAGCGGTTCGACACGCCGGACAAGGTCAATGGCCGCGCCCAATATGGCATCGATGTCCGCATGCCGGGCCTCAAAGTCGCGACCTTGATGGCGGCGCCGGTGGTGGGCGGCAAGGTGGCGGGCGTGGACCAGGCGGCGGCCCTCAAGGTACCGGGCGCGCGCCAAGTGGTGGTGCTCGACGATCTGGTCGCAGTGGTGGGCGATCATTTCTGGGCAGCGCGGCAGGGCCTGGTGGCGCTCGCGCCGCGCTGGAATGACGGCGCCAATGGCGCGCGCAACTCCCGCCAGATCATGGCCGAGCTCGAAGCCGCAAGCCGCAAGGGCATCGTTGCCAAGACCGAGGGCGATGCCGACAAGGGTCTTGGGCGGGACGCGCGGGTGGATGCCACGTATCAAGTACCGTTCCTGGCGCATGCGCCGATGGAGCCGATGAATTTCACCGTCCATGTCACGCCCGGGGGGTGTGAGATGTGGGGTGGCAGCCAGGTGCAGGCCACGGCGCAGGCCGCGGCAGCAAAAGTGCTGGGCATTCCTCAGGACAAAGTGACGTTCCACAATTTCATGCTGGGCGGCGGCTTCGGGCGCCGGCTGGACACCGACATGGTCGAGAAATCCGTCCGCATCGCGCAAAAAGTGGACGGCCCGGTCAAGGTGATCTGGACGCGCGAAGAAGACATGCATCAGGACATGTATCGCCCGGCCTATCGCAATGTGATGTCGGCCTCGGTGAATGGTGACGGCAAGATCACCGGCTGGATGCACCGGGTCACCGGCGCTTCGATCATCCTGCGCATGTTCGGGCCATTGAAGAAGGGCGTCGATGACGATGCGCTCGATGGCGCGATGGAGACGCCTTACGACATTGCCGACCGCCGCATCGAATATGCCCATGCCGAACCGCTGACATTTCGGGTTGGCTGGTGGCGCGGCGTCAGCCCCAACAATAATGTCTTTGCCATAGAAAGCATGATGGACGAGCTGGCGAAGAAGGCCGGCAAAGACCCTATCGCCTTCCGTCTGGCACATCTGAACAAGAGCCCGCGCCTGAAAGCGGCGGTGCAGCAGGTGGCGCAGAAATCTGGCTGGGGCAGCGCGCTGCCGGCGCGCCATGGGCGCGGCATCTGCGCCCAGTTCGCCTTTGGCACCTATATGGCGACGGTCGCGGAAGTCGAAGTCGGCACCGACGGCAGCGTCCGCGTCAATCGCATGACCGCCGTGGTGGATGCCGGCCGGGTGGTCAATCCCGATACTTTGGCGGCGCAGGTCCAGGGCGGATTGATCTTCGGCCTCACCGCCGCGCTGCACGGCCAGATCACGGTCGAGAATGGCCGGGTGCAGCAAAATAACTTCAACGACTATCGCATGATGCGGATCAACGAGACGCCGGCCATCGAGGTGCACATCATCAAGAGCAGCGAAGCGCCCGGCGGGATCGGCGAACCAGGCTGCACCGCCGGCCCGCCTTCGCTGATCAACGCCATCACCGCCGCCACGGATATCCGCCTACGCCAATTGCCGGTGGATCGCGACATCCTTGCCGGACGCCGCAGCGTATGAGCCAGGCGCCCGGTCTCAGTCACACGCTGCAGTCGCGTCACGTCGCCATGATCTCGCTGGGCGGGATCATCGGCGCGGGTCTCTTTGTCGGATCCAGCGCCGCGATCGCGTCCATCGGTCCTGCGGTGATCGTTTGCTACATTATGGCGGGCCTGCTGATCCTGTTTTCCATGCGCATGCTGGGCGAATTGGCGGTCGCAAATCCAGGCATCGGCTTTTTCACCGATTATGCCCGCAAGGTGCTTGGTCATCCTTACGGATTCATCGGCGGTTGGCTCTATTGGTATTTCTGGATGATCGTGGTGGCGGTCGAGGCGATTGCCGGCGCCATCATCATTGCCCAATGGATTGTGGCGCCGGTCTGGCTGATCGGGCTGGTGCTGCTGGTATGCCTGACCGGCGTCAATCTGATGTCGGCGCGTTCCTATGGCGAGTTCGAATTCTGGTTTTCGTCCGTCAAGGTTGCGGCCATCATTGCCTTCATCCTGATCACCGGGTCCTATGTTCTGGGCCTGACGCCGGGGCATGCCGCGGATTTCTCGGCTCTTACGGCTTATGGCGGCTTTGCGCCGCATGGATCGCTGTCCGTGCTGGCGGGCGTGGCGACGGTGATCTTTTCGTTGACGGGCGCTGAAATCACCACGGTCGCGGCGGCGGAGTCCAAGGAACCGGTCAAAGCCATCGCATCGATGTCCACCACGCTAACGGTGCGGGTGGTGCTGTTCTATGTGCTGTCGATCTTCTTCATCGTGGCCGCGGTGAACTGGACCACCATCAAGGCCGGGCAATCGCCCTTCGTCGCGGCACTTACCCAGATCGGCATTCCCGGTTCGGCGATGGCGATGAACATCATCGTGCTGACGGCCGTGCTGTCGTGCCTCAATTCCGGGCTTTATGTCACCTCGCGAGCGTTGTTCGCATTGGCGGCGCATGGCGACGCGCCGCAAGCCCTGGTCGTGCTCAACAAGCGCAATGTCCCGGCCCGCGCCATCCTCACCGGCACCGTGTTCGGCTATGGCGCGATGATGGCCTCGATCCTGTCGCCGACGGGTGTGTTTGTTTTCCTGGTCAACGCTTCGGGCACGGCGATGCTGTTCCTGTATCTGATGATCGGCGCCGCCCAGATCCGTTATCGCAATGCTTTGTCGCCCGAGGCCCAATCCCAGTTGCAGCTGAAGATGTGGCTGTTTCCGGGGCTGAGCTATCTCACCGTGTTCGGCATCGTCGCGGTGTTGGTGGCGATGGGATTGATCCCCGGCCTGGAAAGTCAGCTTGCCACCACCCTGGTGCTGATCGTGCTTCTTGTGATCGTCTATTTCTTCTTCCGCCGGGGCCGCTATGCCGCGGCGGAAGCGAGCCGGGCCTGAGACGCCAGCAGCCGGCCGAAATCGTTCTGGCTCAGGACAACCGCACCGGTGGCATTTCCTACTGGCAGGCGGGAGATCACCAAAGCGTAGCCGACCGCCATGGCGTCAGCCTGGCAGAATATATCCATGCTCTGTTCGGTCTTCTGATGCAGAAGCGGCCTCGCCATGTTCTGCTGATCGGCTGCGCCGGCGGCACCCTGGCCACCATGCTGTCGCGCAGCGGTATCCGGGTGACGGTGGTGGACATCAATCCGGTCGCTTTTGAAATCGCCCGCCGTTATTTCCACTTGCCCGCTGCGGTGGAATGCCGGGTGAGCGACGGCGCCGCCTATTTGCGCCAGGCGATACGCTATGACGCCATCGTGCTGGACGCTTTTTCTCATGAGATCATTCCGGCACATTTCCGCAAGGCTGGCTTTTTCCGGCTGGTAAAAGCGCGCCTGAACCGGAGCGGAATTTTCCTGGTCAACATCACGGTCTTTGACGACGACGATCCGAAGCCGGACCGGATCGCGCGGACCATGAAAACAGTCTGGCGGAGCGTTCGGCTGCTGGATTCGGATGGCTTCGAAAATCGCAATGCCGTGGCGATGGCAGGCGCGGTTGGGGGCCTGAAGCGTCCCCGGCTTCTCATGAAGCCGGCAGTCCGGTCGCGGGTCTTGGCCCGGGAATTGTCCGAGCTGTCTTTCCGCCGCTTGCGGCCGCTGTCCTGACGCCGAATTCATGCGCCAGTGGAATGGCTGACATTCCGCAAGGCCCCCTGTCCGCAGAACGCAGGCGTACCCATCTCCCGTTCAAGCGACAGGAGGGGTTCATGTTTTCCATGCCGACACTCGATGCACTGGTTCTCACCGGCCTGTTCGGCGCGGGCGGCTTGTTGCATCTTGCCGGTCCTGATTTTCTGAGATTCGCTTATCGCCGCTGGGGTTTTCCCGCCAATACCCACCGCGTCGTTGGGGTCTTGGGGATATTGGCGGCACTCTTCCTGTCAAATCCGGTCACCCGTATTTGGGGTGTGATCTTGGCGGGCTTCATCATCTTCTTCGCCACCGTGGCGCTGCTCAATCAGGGAAAATACATCTATTCGGTGCCAGGGTTGATCCTGATGCTGGCCCTGATACCGGCAAGCCTGGCCGGGCCACTTTAAACCAACCGCACATTTGCCGGGAGAAGACGGGCACGGTCGGCGGATGGGCCTACCAGAATCTCGATCTCGCCCGGCTCGAACAGGGGTTCCAAATCCGCTCCCGGAAACCGCAAATTCCGCGCCGGCAAAGTGAAACGGACAATGCCGCTGTCGCCGGGTTTGAGCGTGATCCGGTCGAAGCCCTTCAGTTCCAGCAACGGCCGGGTGATCGAAGCGACCATGTCGTGGACAAACAGGAAGACGGTTTCGCTCGCTTCGCGCGCGCCATGATTGATTACGGTGACCGAGATCGTGAAGCTGTCATTTTCCCGGGCCTTGTCGGGGGTCACGCTCAGATTTGCATAGTCGAAGGCGCCGTAAGTGAGCCCGTGACCGAAG
Organism: uncultured Alphaproteobacteria bacterium; assembly: GCA_903897605.1. GTDB lineage: Bacteria > Pseudomonadota > Alphaproteobacteria > Micropepsales > Micropepsaceae > Rhizomicrobium. The sequence continues at coordinate 25,503 of CAIUCH010000044.1, read as the reverse complement.
GGAAATAACGGCTCGTTCGGAATATCCAGATATTTGCTGGTGTAGTGATCCTTAGGATCGGCGGGCCGGCCCGTGGGGCGCTGGCCGAAGAAAACGGGAATCTGCCCGACAGCGCGCGGCCAGCTTACCGGCGTGCGGCCCGATGGCGAAGCCCGGCCGGTCAGGATATCTGCCACCGCATTGCCGGCCTCGCTGCCTGGCGCCCAGGCCGCGAGCATGGCATCGACCCGCTCGCTCAATTCCGGCACGATCAGGGGGCGGCCCGAGAACAATATCGCGACCACTCGCTTGCCCACCGCGCCCGCCAGCACGGCCTCGGCCAGCGCCCTTTGCTTGCCGGGCAAGCCAGGATGCGCCCGGCTGCCCGCTTCTCCGCTCATCCCGATGGACTCGCCCAGACAAAGCAGAATGGTGTCGGCGCCATCGCACAGCGAAACGGCTTCGGCGATCCGGCTTTCATCGGTGCTCTCAATATCCACGCCAGGCGCATATCGAATGTCCTGGCCGGGCAGGGCGGTTTTTAATCCCGCAAGCACACTGACACTGTCTTCCGCCCGGCCAGCTGACGGCCAGCAGCCTCGCATTTCCCCCGGCGCATCCGCCAGCGGGCCGATGACGGCCAGGCGGCCATTGCCGAGCGGCAAGGTGGCGTTTTCGTTTTTCAAAAGGACGATCGAGCGCGTGGCGACATCGCGCGCCAGCTTGCGCCGCGCCATCAAGGCCGGACCGCTTTCCGTTCCACCGCGGCGATAGGGATCGTCGAACAGGCCAAGCTGTTCCTTGAGACGCAACACGCGCTTCACCGCGGTGTCGATCTCCGCCATCGTGACCAGCCCGCGTTCCAGCGCGCCGGGCAGGCCATCGCGATAGGCATTTGCTATCATATCGATATCGACGCCAGCCTTGAGCGCCAGCGCCGCCGCTTCGACCAGGTCGGAAGCGACGCCGTGATGGATCAGTTCGGCGATGGCATTGTAATCACTCACCAGTACGCTATCGAATCCCAACTTGTGGCGCAAATAGTCCTTGAGCAGCGCGCGATTGGCGGTCAGCGGCACGCCGGCGACATCCGTGAACGCGGGCATGATGGTGGCGACGCCTGCCGCGACCGCGGCCTCGAACGGCGGCAGGTAGATTTCCCGCAAGGATCGCCGCGACACTTCGGTGGTGGCATATTCGCGTCCCGCCGTCACCGCGCCATAGGCGCAGTAGTGCTTGGCGCATGCCGCCAGGCAGTCTGCTTGCGACAGGTCAGAACCCTGAAAGCCTTTCACTTTTGCCTGCGCCATCACTTGGCCCACAAAAGGATCTTCGCCCGGACCTTCGGCAATGCGTCCCCAGCGCGGATCGCGCGCGACATCGAGCATGGGTGCGAATGTCAGGTGAATGCCATCGGCGGCGGCTTCCTTTGCCGCTTCCCGCGCGGTCGCTTCCCAAAGGATGGGATCGAACAGCGAGGCTTCTCCCAGGGGAATCGGAAACAGCGTGCGATGGCCGTGAATGACGTCCAAGCATGTCAGCAGGGGGATTTTGAGGCGGCTTTTCTCCATCGCCAGTTGCTGGACCGCGCCGACCTTTTCCGCACCGTAAAGATTAAGAACATTGCCGATGGTTCCGGCGACGATCCCGGCCCCCAGATTGGTGGACATGACCGCGCCGGTCACGGCGGAATCCGACGTCGCCATGGTCAATTGGCCCAGCTTTTCCGCCAGGGTCATGGCGGCGATGAGGGATTCGATGCGGCTCAAGGCAGGGCTCCTTTTCAAACACCATAGCCTCCAGCGCTGATTTTTCTATCCCGTTTCCCGCTCCGGGATGGCAAGGTCGAGACATGTATCTCGACGGGCCGCAGGGCGGCGACCAGGACGAAGAGGGGGCGGGGCTGCTGCCGCAGCTTGGCATGATGATCCGCGCCTTGCTTGCCTCGCCGGTCCGCAACCGGCTGTTTCTGCTGGGCGGAGCGATCTTCAGCGTGATCGTCGCTACCACCTATGGCCAGATCAGGCTCAATCGCTGGAACCAGCCATTCTACGATGCGCTGGCGCATCGTGAGTTTCACGAGTTCATGATGCAGCTTGGTGTTTTCGCGGTCATCGCGGGCGCGCTTCTGGTCTTGAACGTGGTCCAGCGCTGGCTGGCCGAAATGCTGAAGCTCAGGCTGCGCCAGGGCCTGGTGCAGGATTTGGTGGGCGAATGGCTGAAGCCGCATCGCGCCTTCCGCCTCGCCAAGGTGGGACCGGTGGGCGTCAATCCCGATCAGCGCATGCATGAGGATGCCCGGCATCTGACCGAGTTGTCCTCCGATCTTGGTGTCGGGTTGCTGCAATCCTCCATCCTGCTCATCACCTTCGTCGATGTGCTGTGGCGGATTTCCGGCAGCTTCGCTTTTCACGCCGATGGCCGCGACTTCGTTATACCGGGCTATATGGTGTGGGCGGCGATCGTCTATTCCGGTTCGGGGTCGCTGCTGAGCTATTGGGTGGGCGGCGGTCTGATCCGGCGCAATGCCGATCGCTATCAGCGCGAATCCGAGCTGCGCACCTCCCTCAACCGGGTCAATGAACATATCGACCAGATCGAGCAGGATGGCGGCGAAGCCCAGGCGGCGGCTCGCATCGGGATGGATCTCACCGGTGTGCTGGCGGCGATGCGCAGCCTGGTCACCGGCCTGACCGAACTGACCTGGGTCACGGCTGGCTATGGCTGGCTGACCCTGGTGGCGCCCATTCTTGTCGCGGCGCCGGCCTATTTCGCCGGAAATCTCAGTTTCGGCGGGCTGATGATGGCGGCGGGCGCCTTCAACCAGGTGCAGTCCTCGCTGCGCTGGTTCGTGGACAATTTCTCCACCATCGCCGATTGGCGCGCCACCTTGCTGCGGGTCGCCGATTTCCGCCGCGCGGTGCTGGATTGCGATGCGGTCTCGCCGGATGCCGTGCCGGAACCAAATCCGGAGTCGTGATGGAAAAGTCATGATGGAAATTGCCGCCCTTGCCGATCTCTTGAAACTGGAAGATGACGCGCTGCTCGAAGCGGTGGCGCGGCAGACGTTCCACTTTTTCTGGGACGGGGCGGAACCGGCCAGCTTCCTGGCGCGCGACCGTTCCACCACAGAGGCCGACCCGCCGGGCGATCTGGTCGCGGTTGGCGGCAGCGGATTCGGGATCATGGCGCTGGTGGTGGCGGTGGAACGCGGCTGGGTCATGCGCGCGGACGCTGTGATGCGGCTGACGCGCATGCTCGATCTGCTGGAAAAGGCGGAGCGTTATCACGGCGCCTATCCGCATTTCCTGCATGGGGAGACGGGCAAGACGATTCCCTTCGGGCCGCTCGATGACGGCGGCGACCTGGTGGAAACTGCCCTTCTGATGATGGGCCTGCTCACGGCGCGGCAATATTTTGCCGGCGAGATCACATTGGCGGCCCGCATCACCACGCTTTTCGATGCGGTGGAATGGGATTGGTACCGGCACGGCGAAGACGTCCTTTATTGGCATTGGAGCGCCCAGCATGGCTGGGCGATGAACCATTCGATTCGCGGATGGAATGAAACCCTGATCACCTATGTTCTGGCAGCGGGCGCCGCGCATCATTCCATCAGCGCGAAGGTCTATGAAAATGGCTTTTGCAACAGCACCGATTATTGGAACGGGAAAATCTATTGCGGTGTGCATTTGCCGCTTGGTCCTGATGGTGGTGGCCCGCTTTTCTTCGCGCATTATTCCTTTTGCGGTCTTGATCCGTACGGCCTGGCGGATGGCCATGCCGATTACTGGCGGCAGAATGTGGCGCAGGTGGCGGCCAACCGCGCCCATTGCATCGCCAATCCGGGGGGCTTTGCCGGCTATGGCCCCGCCTGCTGGGGCCTGACGGCCAGCGATGATCCGTCCGGCTATGAGGCGCATGCCCCGAACAGTGACAATGGCACCATCTCGCCCACGGCGGCGCTGTCGAGCTTTCCCTATGCGCCCGAAGCGGCGATGGCGGCGCTGCGCCATTTTCTCTCTGCCCATGGCGACAAGCTGTGGGGCCGCTTCGGATTTGCCGACGCCTTCAATGAAACCCGCAATTGGTGGGCCGATACTTTCCTGGCGATCGACCAGGGACCCATTATCGTGATGATGGAGAATTATCGCAGCGGCTTGTTGTGGAAGCTGTTCATGGCGGCGCCGGAAGTGCAATCGGGGCTGCGGCGCCTGGGCTTTACGGGATTGCATGCGTGAGCGATCTGGAACGATGGATCGCGCGGCAATGGGATCACGCGGCGCAGATGCTGCTGAACAGCATCTCCCCCATCGACATTATCAAGGAGCGGGCGCGTTTCGGCCAAGTGATCGTTCCAAAGCGCGGATCCGTGGTGGCGTCGCCGGTGCTGGCCGCCTACGACCCAGATCCGGACTATTTCTTCCATTGGTATCGCGACAGTGCCGTCGTGATGGACGCGCTTCGCCTGCTGCGAAGCGAGCTGGCCGCGGCGGACAATCATTTTCAGGATTTTGTGCGTTTCAGCCTGGATCTGGGGGCGCTGGATGGTCGTACCGCGCCAACCGATTGGCGCGCGGCGGCGATGCCGGATTTTACGCGTTTCCTCCGTCCCAGCCTGAATGGCGCGCATGGCATGGCCATCGAGGCGGAAACACGGGTCAATCCCGACGGCACGCTCGACATCACCGATTGGCCCAGGCCGCAGAATGATGGTCCCGCCTTGCGGGCGCTTACCCTCTTGCGCTGGGGAGCGGAAGGCGATGCGGCGACATTGCTGCGCCGGGATCTGGGTTTCGTGCTTCGCCACGCGCGGCAGCCCTGTTTCGATATCTGGGAAGAAGAAAATGGCCTGCACGCCTACACCCTGCGGGTCTCGGCGGCGGCGCTGAATGAAGGCGGGGCCTGGTTGATGACGCGGGGTGACGTCAAGAATGCGGAACGCTGCCGCGCCGAGGCGGCCGTGATTGAATCCATCTTGGATGATTTCTGGATGGAGGAGCAGGCCCATATCCGTTCGCGCAAAGTGGAAGGCGGGGCGCCGGAAAAGCTGCTGGATATTGCCGTCATCCTGGCCGCGAATCATGCCCGGATGGCGGGCGAGCGGTACACCGCGACTTTGGCGCGCCTCGAGGCATTGTTCGGCGCCAGTTACCCGATCAACCAGGACCGTCCGGCGGGATGGGCGCCAGCCATGGGGCGCTATGCGGGCGACAAATATTACTCCGGCGGCGCCTATTATTTTGCCACCCTGGGGGCGGCCGAGTTCTGCTTCCGCAGCGGCGAACGCGCCAAAGGCGATGCCTATCTGCAAACCGTGCGCGCCTTCACGCCGGAAAATGGCGATCTGTCGGAACAATTTGACCAGACCAGCGGGGCGCAGACATCCGCCAGGCATCTGGCCTGGAGCTATGCCGCATTTCTCACCGCTGTTGCGGCGCGTCGAGGCCGGTAATAATTGCGCCAATATTGTGTTCGGACTCCGGAGCCGCAATGACCCCAGTTGCGGCGCAGTCTCGCCTTAATTGCGCCACGCGGCAGGACCCCCATAGCGCATCGTTCCTCAGGGAGTCCTCCATGCAAAAATTTGCCATACCGCGCGGGGTGTTTGTTCTCGCGCTTGGCGTGCCGCTGCTCCTGGCCGGATGCGCGACGCGTTCCTCCGTCGAGCAGGCGCAGAATTCCGCCAACCTTGCCGACCAGCATGCTTCGGCTGCTGACAGCCATGCCGCCAATGCCGACAGCCACGCCGGCAGTGCCGACAGCCATGCCGGTGCCGCCCAGGCCCGTGCGGACGAAGCGGCTGGTATCGGCAATAGTGCCATGGCCGCCGCTCAGACCGCCGACCAGAAGGCGACCACCGCCCAGACCGGCTTGACGCGGGCCAATGCGCGCATTTCCTATCTTGAGCGCCACCTGATGCCCAAGCATTTCGCCAAGGTGCATCACAAGGTAAAGCACAAGAAGCCCATCGCGCCGTCGGGCACCTAAGGTCGAATTTCATAGCCCGCCGGGTTTCCCCGGCGGGGTATTTCGTTATGTTGCCCCCATGCAGGGGCGGCAATTTTCCAACGACACCGAGATCGCGCGGGCGGGCAAGAAATTTCTCGATCGCTCATTGCCCAAACCGGAATGGACTCACGCGGCCCATTTCGCGGTGAGTCTGTGGCTGGTGCGCCATCGCTCGGGGCTGGATCTGGACACCGAAATGCCGGGCCTGATCCGGGCCTATAACGATGCGACCGGCACGGCGAACACCGACACAAGCGGTTATCACGAAACCATCACGCGGGCGTCGCTCGCCGCCGTGCGCGCCTTGCTGACGGCGGAGCCGTCGCGGCCGCTGCATGAAATTCTGGATGGCTTGCTGGTGTCTCCCCTGGGCGATTCCAAATGGCTGCTGGCCTATTGGAGCCGCGAGCGCCTTTTCTCGGTCGAAGCACGGCGGCATTGGTTGCCCCCGGACCTAAAGCCGCTGCCTTATTGAGATATGCTTGATACGTAGCGGCGCGGTTCCTCACCAGCCGCGAAAGCGCGGCCAGGTCGCGGCGACGGCATTCTTCTCGTCCATGACATAATACTGGTCGTGCTGCGCGGCGGTGGCGCAGGCGTGATTGGGAAGGATGCGGACCCGATCGCCGATCCGCAGTTCGGGTATCTTCGCCGCCGATCCCGGCCTGGCAGCGATAATGCCATGCTCCTGATTGGCTCTCAGCACCACCAGATCGTCATATGGCCGGCCCTCGGGATCGCAGACGATACCGTAATATTGATCCACCGCCTGACCCGCCGTGCCCCGGTCCGCGGACAATGCCATCCACCCCGCATCGGTGATGATCCAATTTTTGTCCCGCTGATGGCCGATTACGGTGGCAAGGACACTGAGCGCGATGTCGTCGATGCCGCATACGCCGATCCCCGCCTGGACCAGATCGAAGAACATATAGACGCCGGCGCGCAGTTCGGTGACGCCCGCATAGGATCGCGCGGTCAGGGCCGTGGGTGTTGCTCCCACACTGACCACCGGGCAGGCATGCCGGCGGCGCGCAGGATCTGTGCCGCCATCAGAATTCTGCTGCGTTCGATATCGGCCGCCGCGGCAAGCGCCGCACCGTCATGGAGATTGTAACTCTCTCCGGCATGACACATCACGCCTTGCAGAACGGCGCCGTGACCGGTCAATCGTTCGCCGATGCGAAGCAGCATGTCACGACTGTCCCAGCGGACGCCGGAGCGATGATCGTCCATATCGATCTCGATCAGGACGGGCAGGGGGTCCTTCGATTTGCTGGCATGCGCGGCAACGAATTCCGCGGCTTCCACCGAATCCAGAATGATTTTCAAATCGATGCCGCTTTGGCGCAGCCGCGTCACCCGGGGTAATTTTTGCGGGCTAATGCACACCGCGTACAGAAGATCGGTGATGCCGGCGGCCCCAAACATCTCCGCTTCCTTGAGCGTGGAAACGGTGGCGGGTCCGGCTGGCGAGCCCAATACGAAATCCGCGGCCTCCAGCGATTTTGCGCTTTTCAGATGCGGCCGGAATGTAACGCCAAGACCGGCGGCGCGGGCGCGCATCCGCTGCGCATTGCGCGCCAGACGCATCTGATCGAGCAGAAGGCAGGGCGTCGGGAGTGTCAGCAAGTTCGCATCGGCCATTATCTTGTTTCCCAAAAATATCATGATCCCGGCTGTGTTATTTGCCATCCTGGCTGGATTAAACTCTACTCCGCGCCTTTTCGGAGCCCGCCATGATAGCCAGCCGATCCGCGCTTCCCGCGCTGCTTCTCGCGATCCTGCCGTCTGCCGCTCAGGCCCAGCAAGCAGCGCCCCGCCCGGCTCATCCGATCGTGCTGCATGCCGCACGCCTCTTGGATGTGGCGAGCGGCCATATCGTCAGTCCCGGTGAAGTGCTGGTCGAAGGCGACCGCATCATCGCCGCCGGCGCGTCGGTGCCGCACCCTGCTGGCGCGGAGACGATCGATTTGGGCAATTCGACCCTGATGCCGGGCCTGATCGATGCGCATGTGCATCTGTTTCTGCATCCGGGGGCGGAGGATTTGCAAACCGTCGAGGAATCGGAATCGCAGCGCACGATCCTGGCGACCCTGGCGGCGCGGGACGATCTGATGGCCGGTTTCACCGCCGAGCGCGACATGGGCACCGAAGGTGCCGGTTCGGCCGACACCTCGGTGCGCAACGCCATCGACAAAGGACTGATCCCGGGACCCCGCATGCGGATCAGCGGCAATGCCATCAGCATCCTGGGCGGCCATGAGGATGCGATCCGCTATAATCCCGCCCAGCATGTGCTGGCCAACGCGGACTATGCCAACAGCGGAGATCAACTGGTCGAAGTCATTCGCCAGCAGCGCAAGGACGGCGCCGATTTCGTCAAGATTTACGAGACCGGGGCGGATTCCATGCGGGGCGGCGAATTCCACACGCCCTATCAATATACCGCGGCGCAGCTGAAAGCGGCGATCGACGAAGCGGCGCGGCTAGAGACCAATGTCGGCGTCCACGCCCAGGGCGAGCCGGGAACATTATATGCCGCCCAGGCCGGCGTCGCCTCGATCGATCATGCCACCCAGCTCAGCGACCAGACCATGCAGCTGATGAAGCAGAAACATATTCCGGCGGTGCCGACTTTCGTCATTTTCGAATATTTCGCCGACCATGCCGCCAATGCCGAGGCCGCCGCCCGCGAACATGCGATGCTGGACTACAAAATCCGCGAATTTAAAAAACAGATCGCCGCCGGCATTCCCTTCGCCGTCGGCTCCGATGTCGGGCCGTTTGCCCACGGCACCCAGGCGCGCGAATTCGAGCTGATGGTGAAATACGGCATGACGCCGCTTGCCGTCTTGCAGGCGGACTATCTGAACGGCGCCCAGATCCTGCGCTGGCAGGGCCAGATCGGCGAACTCAAGCCGGGTTATTACGCCGACATTGTCGCGGTCCCCGGCAATCCCTTGGACGACATCACGGCCGTGGAGCATGTGTCCTTCGTCATGAAGGACGGCATGGTCTACCGCAAATAGAACTCCCGTTTAGGAGAGCAGTTTTCCCACCGCGCCGCCGATTACGCCGGTGACAATCGAAGCGCTGGTGCCGATCACCAGGATCTGCGCCGGCACATCCTTCAATGTCACGGACACGGCAATGGCGAGGACTGCGCATAACCCGCCGGCAATCGCGCCGCCGCCGCAAGCGCCGCCCCAGCCGGCATGCGCCATCCGGGCGTAAATGAATCCGGCGACCAGCGAAAAGAACATGCCGCCGACGGCAAAGCCCTTTTCCCGGATTGCCGGCACATAGTGACCGACCACGACCATGGCGAGCTGCAGGAAAAGCCCTACGGCTGTGGCGATAATCAAACCATCCCTGTTCATATTATGCCCCCTGATGCTGTTATGGCATCAACGGTGCTCCCGGGCCGCTGTCAATGTCAACACGATCCACCGGCGGGGAATTCGTTAAATCTCCAGCAAATCCCGGCCGACAATGAGATTTCCGGAATAATAGGGACGCACGGCGTCGAACCAGACCTGGTCTTCGATCGGCGGTGTGGCGCCTGGCACGAAATGCGACAGGACCAGGGTCTTCACACCGGCCTCTGTTGCGATGCGGCCGACCTGTTCGGTGGTGGTGTGGCTGGCCAAAAGATGCTTGCGAAGCGTGACGGCGTTCGGTTCGCTGCCGATCAGATGCTCCAGCGCCGGCAGGTACATCACTTCGTGCACCAACACATCGGCGCCCTTGGCCAGGCGTACAAGATTTTCCGACGGATGGGTGTCACCCGAGATGACGATGGACCGGTCAGGACAATCGAAGCGATAGGCGAAGGCCGGTTTGACGAGCGGATGCTCGACCAGCGCCGCGGTCACCGTGACATTGACATCGCGTAGCACCACGCCGTCGCTGGTGATTTCATGCGGCGCGATCAGATTCTTGAGCGGCGGGCGGCCTTCATCGGCCATCCGGACCTTGATGTCGTAATCGTTCATTTCCAGGAACAGGCGGGTCATCTTCGCCAAGGGCGGCGGGCCATAGGTGTTGACACGCGTTGCCAGGTTGGTCGCCCAGCTCAGCCAGATCAGATTGCCGTAATCGGCATTGTGATCGGAATGCTGGTGGGTGATGAAGACATCGCGGATCGAGGCCAGTGGCACACCCGCCAGCACCATCTGGCGGGCGACGCCATTGCCGCAATCGATCACATAAGAAACGCCATTCACGATAATGACCTGGGCCGGCGCGGCGCGGTTTGGCTTTGGTGTCGGCCCGCCGCCGGTGCCCAGCAGGATCAGGCGTGATTTGTTTTTCGCAGCGGAAGGCTCGTCGGCGGCCCAGGTCGGCACGGACGCCAGCAGCGCCGCGCCGGCGCCAAGGAAATCGCGGCGCGCGATACCGCGCATCAGTGGCTGCGTCCTTGCAGCTCGTTCACCAGCGTCAGATCGCCATAAACGTTCCGCAGCGCTTCGGTGATGGCGGCGGTCGAGACGGAGACCGTGCGATTGACCCGGTCGTCGAATCCGAAAGCGCCGCCCAGGCTCTCGATATTGCCATCGAAGGCCGCGCCGAGAATTTCTCCCTTGGCATTGATCACGGGAGAACCCGAATTGCCGCCAATGATGTCATTGTCGCTGACAAAATCCAGCACCGTTGCGGGATCGACCTTGGCCTGGGCCGTCTGCCAGCGCGGCGCCAGATCGAACGGAAACTGGCCGGTGGCCCGCTCCCAAAGCCCCTTGTAATACGTGAAAGGCGTCACGCTTGTGCCGGTGTCGGTCCAGCCTTCGACCTTGCCATAGGAAAGACGCAGCGAGAATGTCGCGTCCGGATAGACATTGGTGCCGTAGATCGCAAAGCGCGCGCGGGCGATTTTCTGCGCTGCCCGGTCGATCGGACCGGACACGCGCTCTTCATATTGCTTGCGCACCGCCCGGCTGGCGGCGTCCGTCGCCAGCACGAATTTGATCATCGGATCGTCCGACGCCTGGATCGCCGCGATGCCGCCATCCCACAGGGTTTTGCGAATGGCGGGATCGCCAAGCTTGGACTGGGCAAGACGGGCAGACAGGGCTTCAGGTGAATCCTTGCCCAAGAAAGCCTTGGTGCCCGGCGCATTGGCGGTAAGATTCTCGCGCAGCTTCGACAACCAATATTCCAGCGTGACCTGCTCCAGTTCCGGATAGACCGGCTGGGGATCGAGCAAGGTCTTGCCGAGCAGGGCGAGCCGGCTGTCGGTGTAGGCAGGTAGGCGCTCGCCATTGGGTTTGGATTTCTCCGTGGCGGCGCGAACCAGGACGCGGGCAAAGCGGAAAAGGTCCGAGCCGATGCCAGCGCGCACCTCCATCATGTAATAAGGAAGATAAAGCGCGCGGTAATCGGCCTGCGCCTTCGCGACTTCGGTCCAGGGGGCGCCGATCTCGGCGGCCAGCGCGGGATTGGCGGCGACTTTGGCCTTCAGGTCGTTATCGGCGGCGCGCTTGGTCGCGATCAGCGCGGGGTCGACCAAGGCTTTTTCCTCGCCATGGAAAGCCTTGAAACTGTTTTCAATCCCAAACAGCAAATCATTGGCGATACGGGAATGTTCGGCGCTTTCCGCGGAGAAACGGATCAGCCGTCCCCGCAATTCCGAGAACTGGATCAGGGTTTCCGGCAGCGCCAGGTCGCGCAGACCCTCCAGTTGATCCGCCGTCAGCAGCCGCTGGGTCGAACCCGGATTGCCGGCGACAAATACCGGCTCGCCTTCCTTGGGCGGCGCGGTGCTCCAGGTTAGGTGATCGGGGGTCTTGGCGGGCTTTCCGTCTTCGTAAAGCCGCAGGAAAGAACAGTCGAGATCGTAGCGGGGAAAGTTGAAATTATCCGGATCGCCGCCGAAGAAGGCGGTCATGCCTTCCGGCGCGAACACCAGCCGGACATCGGAATATTTGCGATAGGTATAAAGCTTGTACTGGCCGCCCTGATAAAGAGTGATCACCTGGCATTGGAACTTGTCTTCCTTGCCGGCGCAGCTTTCTTTTTCCACTGCCGCGATTTGCGCGTCCCGGGCGCGGACGAAATCCTGACCGGTCTTTCCGGACGCGGCCTTGGTGACGCGATCCGTGACATCCGAAATTGCGGCCAGCACATCCGCCTGCATGCCGGAACAGAGCTTTTCATCCTCCCGCTTGGCGACCTGAAAACCGTCCTTCACATAGTCGGTCGTGGCATTGGAAAGTTGCTGGGCGCAGTCGCGGACGCAATGATGATTGGTCAGCACCAATCCATCGCCGGTCACGATCGAGGCGGAACATCCGCTGGTCAGCCGGACGGAAGCGCCGCGCACGCGATCGAGCCAGGATTGGTCGATGTGCAGGGCGTATTTCTGATTGACCGTGGCGGTTGGGAAATTGTCGAAGGTCCACATGCCTTCGTCGGCAAGGGCGCTTGCACTAATAAGGCAAGCGAATATGGCACAGAGCAGGACGATCGGGTGACGCATGGCGGTCTCGCGTTGCTGGGCGCGACAGTGGAACGCAAGCCATGGAGGTTTTCAATCCCCGATTTGAATCGCTGAAATGGTGGTGGAGACGAAAACGCGCGCCGTATGGTCCTTCGGGGCGACCGGCGCGCGTTTTGGTGATCAGACAAGATGCTTGGCGACATGCAGTACCAGGCCGAGGACGGGAATGGCGAAGGCGATCGCCAGGCCCGCATGCAAGACGTTGCTGACGATTTCATCGAGCTTGAAGAATGTCATTAGATTGTTCCTTTTTCTGTTTCGCCGCGATCAGACCAGATGGGAAACGATGCGCAGGGCAATGCCGAGCAGGGGAATGGCGAAGGGGATCGCCAGCCCGGCATGCAGGAAGTTGCTGAGATATTCGTCGTTGAAGATGGACATGGGGACTGCTCCTTGGATCGTGCCGCCGGGGTTGGCGACGGTCCTTAGATAGGATGTTTTCAGCGCGCGTGGCGTAAGGTGTTCGGCAGCGAAGTGAAAAGGTTTCGACAAGACGCCGGCCAGAAGGCCGATCAGAAACCCTTGACCGCGTTGATGACGCGGCCAGCCAGTGCGTGAATGGCTTCGCAATTGGCGGGGCGGCCCAACTGATCCGATTGCAGTACGGCAATTTCGCTTTCCACAATCGCTTCGTCGGCGCCGAAACGAATCCGTGTCACCAGCAGGTGCGCGAAGTTTTCCAGTTCGGGACGCGATATGTCCTGGGGCAGATCGAGCGCCATCCACAAAAGCCCTGCCACGACTTCGTCCAGAATTCCGGCTCTGGGATGGAATTTCGTCCGATGGGCACGGGCCGGCGGCCTAACGGTGTTAAGGCTCGCGGTGTCGAGGCCTGGAAAGGTCGCCCGGATGTTCATGCGCCTAAGGCTAATCGCCATTGCGCCGGGATGGGGTAAAGTGTTCGCCAGCAAACTGTAAGGAATGTGAAAAGCCTGCTGACAAAGGCCTTTATCGGGCGCAATTTCGTGCCGCTACAGGAGCCTCATTTGCACGTTCTTCTGGTCGATGACGACACTGCCTTGAGCGAGATGCTCACCGAATATCTGGCGGGCGAGGGGATTCGCACCACCGCGGCCTTCAACGGTCCCGATGGCGCCGCCGCGGCGCTGACGGGGCAGTTCGACGTGGTCATTCTCGACGTCATGCTGCCGGGGATGGACGGCAATGAGGTGCTCAGGCACATCCGGCGTTCCAGCGAAATCCCGGTCATCATGCTGACCGCCAAGGGCGGCGATGTCGACCGGGTGGTCGGTCTGGAAATGGGCGCCGACGATTATATCGCCAAACCCTATTTTCCCCGCGAGCTGGTGGCCCGGCTGCGGGCGGTGACACGGCGCCAGCGCGATGCCGCGCCAGCCGCCGCGTTGAAAATCGGACAGCTCGAATTGTCGCCGGGCAAGCGCGAAGTGAGCTGGAACGGCAAGCCGTTTGAATTGACCACGTCGGAATTCGATCTGCTGGAAAGCCTGATGCGGGCCGGCGAAATGGTTTCCAGCAAGGAGGAATTGTCGCTGAAGGTTCTGGGGCGGCCACGGGAGATTTACGACCGCAGTGTCGATGTGCATGTCAGCAATTTGCGCAAGAAGCTCGCGGTTTGCAGCAGCGGGGCAATCGAGATCGAGACCATTCGCGGCGTCGGTTACCGCCTGAGGCTTCACCCATGAAACGGCGTCTTTTCTGGAAGATCCTGTTCGCGTTCTGGCTCACTCTGATCGTCATCAGCCAGGGCATCTGGCTGATGTTCACGCTCCTGCGGCCGGATCAGGACGTCTCTTATATGCGCGGCTTCGAACGGATCACCGTGGCCGCGGCTTCCTCGGCGGTGCGCCAGGGCGGCCAGGCAGCGCTGGAAGCGGAGCAGAAATCATGGCCGCAGGATTGGCGCGCCAGGGTTCAGGTCCAGCCCGCCTCGAGCCCGTTGAACCGCCGTGCCGCGACCGTCAGCCAGACTGTCAACGCGCCGGACGGCACCGCCTATCGCGTCTCCTATTATCCGCAAAGCGCTTCGCGCAACCACGGACTTTTCGGCATTCCGATGGAGGTCGTGATCGTTGTCGTGGTGGGAGGTCTCGGCTTCAGCGCCATCCTCGCCTGGTACATGACGCAGCCCATCCAGCGCATGCAGGTTGGGTTCGGCCGGCTGGCGCAAGGCAATTTCGGCACCCGCCTGGGTCCGGCGATGGGGCGGCGGCGCGATGAGATCGCGGACCTGGCGCACGATTTCGACAAGATGGCGGTTCGGCTGGAAGAACTGGTTGCCGCCCGCGACCGGTTGCTGGCCGATGTTTCCCACGAATTGCGCACGCCCTTGGCGCGGCTCAATCTGGCAATCGGCCTGGCGCGACAGGACCCCGCCAAGATTGGGGCGTCGCTGGACCGCATCAGCGGAGAGGCCGCCAAGCTGGATGAAATGGTCGGCGAACTTCTGACCCTGGCCAAGCTGGAAAGCGGACAGGGCCGGAGCGAGGACTATTTCAATTTCGCGGAAATCGTCAAAGCCGTGGTTCAGGACGCGCGCTACGAGGCGTCCGGCAAAGGCGTGGACGTGCTTTTGGATATCAAGCCGGACGATGAGAGTTTCGAATGGATCGCGCGCGGCAGCGGCAGGCTGGTCAATCGCGCCATCGAGAATATCGTCCGCAACGCGGTGCGCTATTCGTCCGAAGGCGGCAAGGTTGTGGCCACATTGCGCCATAGCGGCGGACAATTCGATCTCAGGGTCACCGATGAAGGACCGGGCATTCCGGAAGACGCCATGGCGTCCTTGTTCATGCCGTTTGGCGTTTCGGCGGATGGTTTTGGCTTCGGCCTGGGGCTTGCCATAGCTCAGCGCGCGATCACGGTGCATGGCGGTTCGATCGGCGCCCGCAATCGTCAGCCCAAGGGTTTGGAGATGGAGGTTACGTTGCCCGCCATTTCCGTAGAACCGACCTGACGCAAAAATTATATTGCATCTGCGAATAGCGTTGGCGCTTTTTTAGCCTGCAGCGATGGGTTTATCAGCTGTCCAATTGCCGCTGAATGTTGCCGCAAGCTTTGTCCAAGTCTCGCAAGCCTTTGTCCAAGTCTTGCGCCTTTTCCCTTTTCCGGCGGCCTGCTATTACGAAAAAAAGCATTTATCGGGGGTTTTCATGCGTCGCAGTTTTCTCCTGCCTGTTGTCATCGGTGCCTGCGCGTTCGGCGCGATCCTGCCGGGCGATGCCCAAGCCCCCACGGCACAGCCCCCCAAGACCATCAGCATAACGGTTCATGAAGGAACCTCGATGGCGGTCTCGGTGTCGCCGGACGGCAAGATGCTGGCGATGGATCTGCAGGGCAGCATTTATGTGTTGCCGGTTACCGGCGGCGTCGCCAAACGCGTGACCGACATCTTCAACGATGCGCACCAGCCGCAATGGTCGCCCGACAGCAAGAACATCATCTTCTTCGGCTATCGGGACGGTGGCTATGACCTCTGGCAGGTCGGGGCCGATGGCTCCAACCAGCGCATGGTGACCGAAGGAACCTTTGACGATCGCGAGCCGGTTTACAGCCATGACGGCACGCAGATCGCCTTTTCCTCCGACCGCGGCAACCCGCTCGGCAGCGACAACAATATCTGGGTTCTCGACGTCAAAAGCGGCGCGATGCGCCAGCTGACCACCAATCCGGCGGAAGACGTGATGCCGGCCTGGTCGGCGGATGACAAGGAGATCATCTTCACCTCCAGCCGCGACGCCTATAAGACCCTGTGGGCGGTCAATGTCGCCACCAAGGCCGAGCGCAAGATTGCCACGTCGAATGGCAATATCGCCGCCGCTTCGATGGGGCCGGACGGACAGATCGTCTACGAATCCTCGGTCGGCAACGACAGCCAGCTTAACCTCGACGGTAAGGCAATCACCAAAAGCAATGAAGTGGTGTTTCCCTTCCGCCCCAGCTGGGTTTCGAAGAACGAGTTCTTCTATACCGCCGACGGCAAGATCAAGCGCCGCACCCTGGGCGGCGGCGTCAAGGACGTTCCCTTCAGCGTGGCCCTGGAAATCACGCCGCCCCGCAACACCTATGTCCGCAACAAGCGCGATTTCGACAGCCAGGCGCCGCGCAAGGCGTTGGGTATCATGCGGCCGGTCATTTCGCCGGACGCCAAATCGATCGCCTTTGCTGCGCTGGGTGATCTCTGGCTGGTGCCGTCGACCGGCGGCAAGCCCCAGAATCTGACCAACGATGCCGCCTATGACCTGGATCCCACTTGGTCACCGGATGGTCGCTACCTGGCCTGGTCCACAGACCGGGCCGGCGGCCTGCTGCAGATCTGGATCCGCGACATGCAGAGCGGCCAGTTGCGCCAGCTCACCCACATCTCCACCCAGCCGACCTCGCTGCAATATTCGCCGGACGGCAAGCGCATCGCCTTCGTCAATGTCGATGCGATGTGGCGCGGCGCCAGCGTCGCCGTGGCGGATGTAGCCACGGGCGAGGTCAAGGTCATCCACAAATCGATCTTTGCGCCCGGCACGCCAACCTGGTCGCCGGACGGTAAGCGCATCGCGCTGGCGATGGTGGCGCCCTACAACAAGAAATATCGCGAGGGCACCAATCAAGTCCTCACCATGTCGTCCACGGGCACGGCAGATGCCAGCGACGACATCTGGTTCGCGCCGCAACCCAACATGTCGATCGACAGCCGTGGCTGGAATGGCCCGGTCTGGTCGCCCGATGGCACCCAGATGCTGGCGATTTATGAAGGCCAGCTGGCGATCTGGCCGGTTTCGCCCACCACCGGCGAACCGCAAGGGCCGGTGCGTCATCTGACGACCGAGGTCGCCTACAATCCCAACTGGGCCGGCGACAATCGTCATGTCCTTTATCAGGCCAACGACAAGATCCGGCTGATGGATACCGAGACCGGAGAGGTTCAGACCGTTCCGCTCGATCTCACCTATACGGCCTATGTGCCCAAGACGAGCATGATCGTGCATGTCGGCAAGCTGGTGGACGGTATCTCCAAGACCGCCCGCAATGACATGGACATCGAGATCGTCGGCAACCGCATCAAGGCCGTGGTTCCCCACATTGCCGGCCGCACCGCCACGATCGAGGCGCCAAATCTCACCGCCATGCCGGGCCTGATCGAAAACCACAGCCACCGTCAGAGCGATTTCGGTGAACAGCAGGGCCGCAATTTCCTGGCCTATGGCATCACTTCGCTGCGCAATCCGGGCGATCTGCCCTATGAAGCGGTGGAGGACCGCGAGGCCGGCGATGCCGGTGTTCGCCTTCAGCCGCGCATCTTCTCCACCGGCCATCTGATGGAATGGAAGCGGACCTATTACAAAATGGGCACCGCGATCTCGTCCAATTCCCATCTGATGCGGGAGTTGGAGCGGGCGCATATTCTGGGCTTCGATCTCTTCAAGAGTTATGTCCGCATGCCGGACGTCCAGCAGAAGATGATCGTGGATTACGCCCATAGCGTCGGCGAACCCGTCACCACGCATGAAATCTATCCCGCCGCGTTCGACGGGATGGACAGCGTGGAACACACCACGGCCACCAGCCGCCGCGGCTATTCCATGAAGGCGACGTTCAACTATGCCTACGAGGATGTGATCCAGATCGCCGGTCAGAACCACATCAACATGACCCCGATGATCTTCAGCGGCATGCGCGATCTGATAGCGGCGCATCCGGATCTGAAGAATGATCCGCGACTGGCGCTGGATCCGCCATGGCTGCAAAACCAGATCCGGAACTATGATCAGTTGCTCGGTGGCTTCCTGCCGCGCAAGGACCCCGGAACCCCCAAGATGGTCATGGACCTCTTTAAGGCCGGGGCGACGATCACGGCGGGCACAGATGAACCGGAAGGCATGTTCCTGCATTCCGAAATCGAAACCTATATCCGCTACGGCATGAAGCCCTACGACGTGCTGCGCACGGCGACTGTCAATTCCGCGGCGATGTTGAATCTGGATGCCGGCAGCATCGAAGCCGGCAAGCTGGCCGACATCGTGCTGGTTCAGGGCGACCCGCTGGAGGACATCCACAATACCTTCAACGTCAAACATGTGATCCTCAACGGCCGTCATTTCACGATCGAGGATCTGCTGTCCGGCAAGGCCAAGGACGCGCCGCGCTAGTCACGGCAAGCCTCAAAGCAAAGACCCGCGGACGAGAATATCGTCCGCGGGTCTTTGCTGCGTTGCAGTAAGTGCAACTGCGAAGGCGATCAGTTGCTCTTCGGCGTTTCGCGATACATGCGAGGCGACTGTCCCATCGCCTTGGTGAAGAAGCGCGAGAAATAGACCGGGTCGTTGAAGCCCAGATAATAGGCGGTCTGGGCGATCGTCATGGTGGAATTGAGCAGGGCACGCTGGGCTTCCAGCAGGATGCGTTGCTGGATCAGCTGATTCGGAAGCAATCCCGTGACCATCAGGCAGGCTTCGCGCAGCCGGTTCTGGGTAACGCCCAAGGTGGCGGCGTACTGCGCCAGGGTCATGTTGTCCCGGTAATGCTGCTCGATAAGTTCCCTGAGGCGCGTCACCAGGGTCGCTGCCGCCTTGGGATGGGCGGCCTGGATCGCCCTGGAATGCTCCAGAGCCCGGGCGCACTGCACCAGGATGCTGAGAAGATGGGAATCCGCGGCGGCGGTGTGGGCCACGTCCGAGCCCGCCAGTTCATGGGCCAGCCGGGCCAATGGCCAGGTCAATTGCTCCGAAACCATGGGAACCACCACAGGCGCCGCGAAAAGCATGGCAAAATCGGGTTCCCGCGCCACCATGTTCTGGAGATAGGCGGCGGTGATGGTCAGCGCCATGCCGCTGGCATTCATCTCAAATTGGAAATTATGCGCCTCGCCGGCGGGAACGATCACGGCGCAGGGTGCCGCGAACCGGATGATTCCGCTCTGGGTCATCACGGTGCCCCGCCCATAGGCGATATGGAAAACATAGTTCAGGTCGTCGTCGATGCTCGCCCAGCAGCAGGCAGGGCTGACGAGCCCCATCGGCATCAGAGGCAGGTGGCGCTCGACAATAACCGGCTGGGCATTCGAGTACATGGTTCGGGACTCCAAGCCCTACACTAACTCCACAAAAGTCCAACTTTATCCATATTTTGTCCATCGTCAAAAGGCCGCTTACTGACCTAAATCTCTATGGAGAAAATAAAAACACGCGTGTCCGAAATCACACGCGTCTGTGGATCTGGACGTTAACAGGATCGCAGGGGGATCACGAATGGCTTGTATGCCAGATCGCACAAGGCTCCGGTATCGGGGATGCTGGCCAAATACTGATTTATCAGTGGATTGGCTCTGTTCCGGCGATCTTGGCCGATTTGCAAACCCAAAAACGCACACCGGAATACGGAACGGCTGAATCAGGCGGCATGTCTTAACACTTACTAACTATCGGGGATCACTATGAATAGCACACCATCCTTTGCGCCAAAAATTTGTTCCCGGCTGCTGCTGTCCAGCGCTGTCCTGCCAATGTTTTTGGCCTCATCGGCCTTTGCGCAGACCGCCCCGGCTGCGCCGCCCGCGGGCGAAACGGTCATCGTCACCGGTTCGTTGATCGCGCGCCCCGATTACAACACTGCCACGCCCACTGTGACAGTCACCGCCGACACCCTGCACGACAGCGGCCAGATCTCGCTGGAACAGGGCCTGACCCAATTGCCGCAATTCTCGGTTTCCACCGGCGGCGCGGGCTCGTTCATCGGCGGCAGCGGTCAGGTGAATGTCAGCCTTCGCGGCCTGGGTCCGCAGCGCAACCTGGTGCTGCTCGACGGCCGGCGCATGTTGCCCTCCAACTCGGACGGTACGGTCGACATCAACCAGCTCCCCGCCGGCATTGTCGGCAATGTCGAAATCATCACCGGCGGC
The DNA here is from genome assembly GCA_903897605.1 of uncultured Alphaproteobacteria bacterium. Classification (GTDB taxonomy): domain Bacteria; phylum Pseudomonadota; class Alphaproteobacteria; order Micropepsales; family Micropepsaceae; genus Rhizomicrobium. The sequence continues at coordinate 5,140 of CAIUCH010000044.1, read as the reverse complement.
GCTTCGGCCGTCTATGGTTCGGACGCCGTGTCAGGCGTGGTGAACTTCAAGACCAAGCGGCCGGCGGACGGCCTGGAAGTCTCAGCCTCCTATGGCACCACCGAGGCTTATGGCGGCAGCCAGTTCGACGTCAATGCGGTCGGCGGCATCAATACCAATGACGGCAAGGGCAATATCACTTTCGCGGTGGAATACACCAAGCGCGATCATGTCAATTGGGGCGCCATTCCGTTCAACCTGTCCAACCATGCCGGCGTCACGCCGCTGGTGACGGGCCAGTATGTACCAGGTTCGAATGCGCCTACTCAGGCGGCGACCAACGCTTATTGGGCCCAGTTCGGCGCGCCCGCCGGTGCGGTCCCCCGCGCTCCGGGCCCAGGTTTCGGCTTCAACCCTGATGGCAGCCTGTTCACCGTCGGTCCGCTTTCGAATGGCCAGATTTACAATCTGCAACCTGTCACGGATGCCCAGGGACGCTCGCTGCTCGACGTCACGCAGAACTCGGTCCGCAACCGCAGCTACTATTTCCGCGGTACCCAGAACCCGCTGGAACGCTGGAGCAGCTTCGTCAAGGGTGACTGGGCACTGACCAATGACATTCATTTCTTCGGCCAGGCGCTTTACACCAACTACAATTCGAATGTGCAGAGCGATGCCACGGTGACCAGCGCCACCCAGGTGCCGACCGTTCCGCTGACCAATCCCTTCCTGGCGAGTATTCTGGCGGCGAACCCCCTTGAGGCGGCGCTGCTGGCTTCGCGGGCCATTCCGGGCGCGCCGATCTCGATCAACAAGCGGTTCCTGGGTTTGAGCGGCTATCGTACAGCGACCAACGCCAACAACATCTATCAATTTGTTGGCGGCCTGAACGGCGTCCTGCGCGACACGATGACCTGGGAGGTCTATGCCAGTCATGGCCAGACCCTGAACACCTATTCCAGCACTGGTGCCGCCCGGTTCAGCATTGTCCAGCAGCTGCTCAACGCACCGGATGGCGGCGCCAGCCTTTGCGCCGGCGGCTTCAATCCGTTTGGCAATGTCAAGGCTTCATCGGCTTGCACCACCTTGGCGGCGCCGGAGTTCTCCGACCGCACCAATGTTACGCAAGACCTCATCAATGCCAGTATTTCGGGCACGGCATGGGAGCTGCCCGCCGGCGACCTGAAGTTCGCCTTGGGCACCGACTACCGCAACATCTCCTTCCAGTTCAAGCCTGATGCCGCGGTTCAGATCGGCGATCCCTTCACCTTCAATCCGCAGGCCCCCACCCAGGGCGCCTCGGCGGTGCGCGAAGCGTTCGGCGAATTGCTGATCCCGGTGATCAAGGATGTGCCCTTCTTCCAAAGCGTCAATGTCGACATCGCGGCCCGCTATTCCGACTATGTCCTTTCGGGCGGCACCAACACCTACAAGGGTGACGTCGATTGGGCGGTGATGAATGGCTGGCGTCTGCGCGGTGGCTATGAACGCGCCATCCGCGCACCGTCGGTCAACGAATTGTTCGCCGGCAATTCGACCTATTATGCCAATCGCACGGTACAGAATGCGAGCGGCGCGGGCGATCCTTGCGACATTCGTCTGCCCACCCGGTCGGGACCGAACGGGGCGGCGGTGGCCGCGCTCTGCCTGGCGGAAGGCCTGCCGGCAGGTCTTCTTAACACCTATGCGACCAACGACAATCAGGTGCCCGCGATCGCGTCGGGCAGCACGACCCTGCGTCCGGAAAAGAGCGACACCTTCACCGGTGGTACGGTCTGGCAGCCGGAAATCGACAGTCCCTGGTTCCAGAACGCCTCGATCTCGCTAGACTATTACAATATCCGGGTGCGCGATGCGATCGCCCAGCTGGACTTCAATACCCTGGTCAACAAGTGCTTCAACCTGGACGGTTCCAATCCGAGCTACTCCAACGCGAACTTCTATTGCTCGTTTATCAGCAGCCGCAGCCAGTCCAACGGTCAGATGTTCAATGTCCACACGCCGTTCGCCAACACAGGCGGCTACAAGACCGCGGGCATCGACATGGAAGCGAACTGGCTGACCGATATCGGCGAAGCCACGGGCTGGGGCCCGGATGCCGGCACCATGAGTTGGGCCATCGTCGGCAACTTCCAGGACTACTTTAAGCAGCAAATCCTGCCGGGCCAGGCCTTCCAGGAATTGGGCCAGACCAATGTCGGCGGCAGCCTGTCGTCGTCCGCCACGCTTGGACCGTTCCCGAAATACCAGACCAATTCGACCGTCACCTATCATAATTTCGGTGCGGATGTCGGACTTCGCTGGCGCTTCCTGGGTGGCATGAAGGACGCGTCCTACACCACGAATCCCAAAACCACGGTTCCGGGCGAGGGCGCCGTCAATTACTTCGACGCCATCTTGGGATACACGGTGCCGGAAACCAACACGCATGTCGCGCTGGTAGTCACCAACCTGTTCGATCGTCCGCCGGAGCAAGTCGGTGTGAATTCGGGCACCACAATCGCGAATCTTTACACCGTGCTCGGTCGCACCTACCTGCTGACTCTCGATCAGAAGTTCTGATACGGGCAGGCTGGAAATACGGAAAGAGGGGATTGCCGGAACCGGCAATCCCTATTTCTGACAGCAGCTTCGACATAACAATCCGGGGAGGCACCATTGGACAAAGCGAATCCCGCGGCGCTGGGGCTGGTCGGGTTTGGCCTCACCACCATTCTGTTGAGTGCGGTCAATTCGGGTCTTTTGCCTGCGCATGGCGAGGCTGTGGTTCTGCCGCTGGCCCTTGCGTTCGGCGGCACCGCGCAAGTCATTGCCGGCATCATGGAGTTCCAGACGGGCAATACCTTCGGGACAACCGCCTTCATCAGCTATGGCGCGTTCTGGTGGTGGTTTGCGAGTTTGGTGTTTCTGGGCGGCAACAAGCTGCTTGACCTGTCCGGCGCCGACAGCGCCATCGGTCTGGCCCTGGTCTTGTGGGGCGTCTTCACCTTTGGTCTTTGGATCAGCACATTTTATCTCACCCGGCTGCTATTCGGCATTTTCCTGACATTGTGGATCGCGTTCTTCCTGCTGGGCTTTGGCGCCATGCTGGGCAACCCCATGCTGCATCAATTGGGCGGATGGGTCGGCCTGCTATGCGGCGCGCTGGCCATGTATGGCAGCTTCGCTATCGTGACCAACACGACCGTCGGCCGCGAAATTGTGCCTATCGGTTCCAGAAAATAGTTGGTTCGAACTGTAAGCTGTCATGAATGATCAAATTGTGCCCGTCCTGGGGGATTGGAAGAAGCGCGCGTATGTAACGGGCTCGGATTACGCGGTGCGTTATGCGGAATCGGTGAAGGACCCGGACGGGTTCTGGCGCCAGGAAGCGTCGCGGCTGGACTGGGTCAAGCCCTTTACCAAGGTCAGCGACGTCTCCTGGGACCCGAGCGATCTGCATGTGCGCTGGTTCGAGGATGGCACGCTCAATGTGGCGGCCAATTGCATCGACCGGCATTTGGCCAAGCGCGCCAACCAGGCGGCGATCCTGTGGGAAGGCGATGATCCCAAGGACAGCAAGCGCATCAGCTACCGGCAGTTGCACGAAGAGGTCTGCCGCTTTGCCAATGTGCTGAAGGCCCGGGGTGTGCGCAAAGGCGACCGGGTCACCATCTATCTGCCGATGATCCCGGAAGTGGCCTTTGCCATGCTGGCCTGCGCCCGGATCGGGGCGGTCCATTCGGTGGTGTTTGGCGGCTTTTCGCCCGACAGCCTGGCGGGACGCATCACCGACTGCGATTCGCGCCTGGTGATCACCGCCGACGAAGGCCTGAGGGCTGGCCGGCCGGTGCCGCTGAAGGCCAATACCGACGAAGCCCTGAAGAAGGCGCCCGCCGTCACCGATGTGCTGGTGGTGAGGCGCACCGGCGGCAAGATCACGATGCAGGAAGGCCGCGACCGCTGGTATCACGAGGAAGCCGCCAAGGTCTCAGCGGATTGCCCGGCCGAGGCGATGGGGGCCGAAGACCCCCTGTTCATTCTCTACACCTCCGGTTCGACCGGAAAGCCCAAGGGGGTGCTGCATACCTCGGGCGGCTATCTGCTCTATGCCGCAGCCACCCATCACTATGTCTTCGATTACCATGACGGCGATGTCTATTGGTGCACCGCCGATGTCGGCTGGGTGACCGGGCACAGCTATATCCTCTACGGCCCGCTCGCCAATGGCGCCACCACTCTGATGTTCGAGGGCGTGCCCAATTACCCGTCAAGCTCCCGTTTCTGGGAAGTGATCGACAAGCACAAGGTGAGCATCTTCTACACCGCGCCGACCGCGATCCGAGCCTTGATGCGCGAAGGCGATGCCCCGGTAAAACGGACCAGCCGCGCGTCGCTCAGACTGCTCGGCAGTGTGGGCGAGCCGATCAATCCGGAAGCGTGGCTGTGGTATCATCGGGTGATCGGCGATGGCCGTTGTCCGATCGTGGATACCTGGTGGCAGACCGAGACCGGCGGGATTCTGATCTCGCCTCTGCCCGGCGCCACCGATCTCAAGCCCGGTTCGGCGACCAGGCCACTGTTCGGCATCGTGCCGGAGATTGTCGATGCCGAGGGCGAGGTGCTGCAAGGCGCCGCCACCGGCAATCTCTGCATCGCCAGAAGCTGGCCCGGACAGATGCGAAGCGTTTATGGCGACCATCAACGCTTCGTCGACACCTACTTCAAGACCTATCCGGGCAAATACTTCACCGGTGATGGCTGCCGGCGCGATGCCGATGGCTATTACTGGATCACCGGCCGGGTGGACGATGTGATCAATGTCTCCGGCCACCGGCTCGGCACCGCCGAACTCGAAAGCGCCCTGGTGGGCAACGCCCAGGTCGCCGAGGCCGCCGTGGTCGGCTATCCCCACGACATCAAGGGCCAGGGCATCTATGCCTATGTCACGCTCAAGACCGGCGTGATGCCCAGCGATGGGCTCGCCGAGGAATTGCGGAAATTCGTCGGCAACGAGATCGGCCCGATCGCCAAACCCGACATCATCCAGTTCGCGCCGGGATTGCCCAAGACCCGTTCGGGCAAGATCATGCGCCGCATCCTGCGCAAGATCGCCGAAGGCGACACCAAAAGCCTCGGCGATATCTCAACCCTCGCCGATCCTTCCGTGGTCGATGACCTG